>NZ_VATQ01000006.1:0-411118 GCF_005781135.1 Escherichia sp. E3659
ATGGCGGTGAGGCGGGGATTCGAACCCCGGATACGTTGCCGTATACACACTTTCCAGGCGTGCTCCTTCAGCCACTCGGACACCTCACCAAATTGTTGTTCCTGTCTTGCTGGAACGGGCGCTAATTTAGGGAAATAGTCGCCTCGGGTCAACAAACTTTTTTAAAAAAAAGTGCGTTTATTCAAACTTCAATCAATTTGTGGCTTAAATAAGCAAGTTTTGCTTTTTTTGCCACCGACAGCAGATTTGCTATTCTGATGTTCCTTGCAGATCATAACAATAAGCGCGAATAAATTCCGCTCAACTCTTTTCGGGAGCCAATATGGATATCATCTTTTATCACCCAACCTTTGACTCAAAATGGTGGATTGAGGCGCTGAGTAAAGCGATACCTCATGCCAGGGTCAGAGCCTGGAAAAACGGAGATAACCAGGGCGCGGATTATGCGTTAGTCTGGCATCCTCCAGTTGAAATGCTGGCAGGACGCGATCTTAAAGCAGTGTTTGCACTAGGTGCCGGAGTGGATTCTATATTGAGTAAACTACAGGCACACCCTGAAATGCTTAAACCCTCCATTCCGCTTTTCCGCCTGGAAGATACCGGTATGGGCGAGCAAATGCAGGAATATGCTGTTAGCCAGGTGCTACATTGGTTCCGACGTTTTGACGATTATCGAATCCAGCAAACGGCTTCGCACTGGCAACCGCTGCCTGAATATCATCGGGAAGATTTTACAATTGGTATCCTGGGCGCTGGCGTGTTGGGCGGTAAAGTCGCACAGAGTCTACAAACATGGCGCTTTCCGCTGCGTTGCTGGAGTCGCAGTCGTAAATCCTGGCCAGATGTACAAAGCTTTGCTGGAAGCGAGGAGCTGAAGGCATTTCTGAGTCAATGCCGGGTACTGATTAATCTGTTACCGAATACGCCCGAAACGGTTGGCATTATTAATCAACAATTATTCAATCAATTACCGGATGGCGCGTATCTTCTTAATCTGGCGCGTGGCGTCCATGTGGTGGAAGATGACCTGCTCGCGGCGCTGGAAAGTGGCAAGATTAAAGGAGCCATGCTGGATGTTTTTAATCGTGAACCTTTACCGCCGGAAAGCCCACTCTGGCAACATCCACGCGTCACGATAACGCCACATGTGGCAGCTATTACTCGCCCCGTCGAAGCAGTGGAGTATATTTCGCGCACCATTTCCCAGCTAGAAAGAGGTGAGGCCGTCAGCGGGCAAGTCGACCGAGTTCGAGGCTACTAATAAAGCGCCAGGATTCCTGCTATCCTTGGCAAGAATTGAATACAGGAGAGAGTTATGTATCCCGTCGACCTACATATGCATACCGTTGCCAGCACGCATGCATACAGCACATTAAGTGACTACATTGCCCAGGCTAAACAGAAGGGAATCAAGCTTTTTGCAATTACCGATCACGGCCCGGATATGGAAGATGCGCCGCATCACTGGCATTTCATTAATATGCGTATTTGGCCACGAGTGGTTGATGGGGTAGGGATCCTGCGCGGCATTGAAGCCAACATTAAAAATGTTGATGGTGAAATTGACTGTAGCGGCAAAATGTTTGAGTCGCTGGATTTAATCATTGCTGGTTTTCATGAACCGGTTTTTGCACCACATGATGAAGCGACCAATACGCAAGCGATGATCGCGACTATCGCCAGCGGCAATGTGCACATAATAAGCCATCCGGGCAATCCGAAATATTCCATTGATTTCAAAGCAGTTGCGGAAGCAGCCGCGAAACACCAGGTCGCGCTGGAAATCAATAATTCGTCCTTCTTACACTCGCGCAAAGGCAGTGAAGATAACTGCCGTGCAGTTGCCGCTGCGGTGCGCGATGCTGGCGGTTGGGTGGCATTAGGCTCGGATTCTCATACCGCGTTTACTATGGGGGATTTTGAAGAGTGTCGTAAAATTCTTGACGCGGTTGATTTTCCAGAAGAACGCATTTTGAATGTTTCACCGCGCCGTTTACTCAACTTCCTGGAATCCCGCGGTATGGCGCCGATTGCGGAATTTGCTGAACTTTAATTGCTTTTATGGAAATAAATAAATGAACGAGTTTTCTATCCTGTGTCGTGTACTGGGGTCACTTTATTACCGCCAACCGCAGGACCCTTTACTGGTTCCGCTGTTTACCCTGATTCGTGAGGGAAAATTGGCGGCGAGCTGGCCTCTGGAGCAGGATGAGTTGCTGGCACGCTTGCAGAAAAGTTGTGATATGGCGCAAGTATCTGCCGATTACAATGCGCTGTTTATCGGCGATGAATGTGCAGTACCGCCTTACCGCAGTGCCTGGGTTGAGGGCGCGACGGAAGCGGAAGTGCGTGCTTTTCTTTCAGAACGCGGGATGCCGTTAGCAGATACGCCAGGCGATCACATCGGCACGTTACTGCTTGCGGCTTCCTGGCTGGAAGATCAGTCAACGGAAGATGAAAGCGAAGCACTGGAAACGTTGTTCAGCGAGTATCTGTTGCCGTGGTGTGGCGCATTTCTCGGTAAAATTGAGGCCCATGCAACCACGCCGTTCTGGCGCACTATGGCACCACTGACCCGCGATGCTATCGGCGCAATGTGGGATGAACTTGAGGAAGAAAAAGAAGAATAAGCGTGATCGTGATCACTAATGAATGCAACATCAAACTCTACGTTGCATAAAATGTGTGCTCGATCTCATTCATGGCCGCATTTTCTGCTATCATTCGCGGCATGAACATACTTCTCTCTATTGCAATCACAACGGGCATTCTCTCCGGTATCTGGGGATGGGTGGCCGTTTCCCTTGGTTTACTCAGCTGGGCGGGTTTCCTTGGCTGCACGGCCTACTTTGCCTGTCCGCAAGGCGGCCTGAAAGGGTTGGCGATCTCCGCTGCAACGCTGCTTAGCGGTGTGGTGTGGGCAATGGTCATTATTTACGGTAGTGCGCTGGCACCCCATCTGGAAATAGTTGGCTATGTCATGACTGGCATTGTCGCTTTCCTGATGTGTATTCAGGCCAAACAGCTATTGCTGTCATTTGTTCCGGGTACATTTATCGGTGCGTGTGCGACGTTTGCCGCGCAGGGAAACTGGAAACTGGTATTGCCATCTCTGGCGCTTGGGCTGGTGTTTGGTTACGCGATGAAAAACAGTGGGCTTTGGTTGGCGGCGCGCAGTGCTAAGACCGCTAACCATGAGCAACAAGTAAAAAATAAAGCGTGAGAGAATCACGCTTTATATTGAATATGTAAAAGCCGGATTAATACTCCGGCATTTTTATGGATCAGGATTCCGGCGGTACTGACAGATGGCGGTATTTCACCAGAATGTCATTCTGCAGATCTGCTTTATTCTGCAAATCCCACAGACCGCGGTCGATACCATCATTAATCAGGAAGATAACACCGGTTTCAATCGCCGACATCAGGCATAGCATAACGGGTTCGTTCGAGGTATATCCTACTTCCCCTTCCAGTAACCGCTGGTAGTCGATAAAGCGGAAGACGCCGGCCTGGACTTCATAGGAAAGAATGGTCTTACTGGTGTTCACTGATGACAGGATTTCACCGGTGCTGACATTAACGACACGCAAGTTCACCGCGATTTGGTCAAGTTGGTACTGCGTATCGGCGCCAATACCGAAGTATCTCGCCCCGGCACCGCCCGATTTCACATTACTTTCATAACCAATAATCGACCCTTCAACCATGATATTGGCTGCCGTCAGCGACTGTAGCGGGATCCGGTTATTGAGCGCAACGGTGCCGTTTTCTTGTGCCGCACGAATAATCTTACGTTCGTTCAGTAAGTTTTGTAGGCCCTGACGCTCCAGTGGTACAAACCAACGCGAATCTTTCAATGCGGTGACCAACATGGCGGTCGCGCTTTGCGGAACTGCGGTGGAGAAGTTACTCGCCGGATAGGGTTTAAATTGTCCAGTTTCATCCTGGATGTTGTATACCGAGACAAAGATTTTGCCCGTTGGCGAAGGCAAATGGGTTAAATCTTTGTAGCTTTGAGCTCGAGGCATTAATGTCGGCTTGGCGGCTTCTTTTGGTGGTGCTGTTAAGCATCCACTCAGCAACATGACTGCAACCAAAACAAATAAGCGCTGCATATTATTTTCCTTACAAAGCTGGGGCTTAAAAATCGGTTGAGTTATTTTGTAATCCCGAAACCTGAATCGTGGACGTTTGACCCGTTTTACGATCGGTTACGTTCAGTTGCAGCTGACCATCCCGGTTGGCAATATCGACGATATATTCGTTAGTCACCATTCGTCCTGGCTGACCCGTATTAATATTTGTCAGCAGCCCACCTAATATTTGTGACTGAATGGCCTGGGTGAAGTTATCTAACGCCGAGGGCGTTTCAATACCAAAGTCATCATCATAGCTTGGATCTTTATACGAGTTCTGTGCCTGGGCGCTGTTTAGTAAAAAAGCGCCATTATTGGGGTTGCCACCAAAATTAGGATTGCGGAACTGGAAGGTCATATTCCCGGCCCAACTTATTGGCGAAATTAGCATGAGTAGAATTACTGCATGTTTGACACGCATTGCAGCCTCCGGACAATTTAATTTAAAATTCATCAGGCGCTAAATCGCCCGTACTCAGTAAAGCCTGACTAATCTGTCGACGGTTCAGTGCTTCTTCAGTTTGTGCCAGTGCAAAGACAACAGTTTTCTCGAAGTCTCTTTTCAATGGGAATAAAAAAGTCTGGAAAATAACGTCCTGATTTACCGTTATGGTGATCCAGCTTCCCCATCGTGCACTGGGCCTTTCATTAATCGTCAAGTTCCCGGTATAGCTACTTTCCCATTTATCACTAAAGGCACGATAAAAATCGTGTCCAATGGATGAAACAGTATGGTCAGTTAACAATCCCGGTACTTCTACCTCTACGGCGTGAACATTCCCCGCAGCGAAGAAAATATTCGCTGCTACAATCCAGCATAAATAACGTTTCATGGCTTTATCGCCTGAGGTTATCGTTTGCCCATGAGACTGCTTGAGTCCGGTTTTTGACTGCTATCTTCTTGAAAAGATTATAAAGATGCGTTTTAACCGTATTTTCGCTGATGAACAGCGAACGAGCAATCTCGTTATTGGAGGCGCCGATACGCAGTTTATTAAGGATCTCTTTTTCCCTATGAGTAAGGAGGGCAGATTCCGTGCTGTTATAACGATAGTTACCTGAATGTGTAATCAGATAGCTGGCAAGTTTTTGCGTAAAGTAGCATTCCCCGCGTAAGACGCCTTGCAACCCATTGATGACGCGTTCTTGATCCTCCAGGGCGTAAAAAACACCGTTGATATGAGGCCAGTTTTCAATGTCGCGGTACGGGTAATCGTCTGGAGTATTTAACAACAGTGTTTTGATGTTGTTGTGTTTTCTGCTTAATGTATCCTGCCAGTAATGGATGAGTTTTTTATCTGCTTCCATCATATCCAACAGAATAATGCAGCCAGAAGATATATCGTCCAGAGAACGTTGAATGTTATGTAGTTTTCCTGTGATTGCCAGCGATTGTTTTAAATGCTGCAATAACGCAGTCGCTTGCAAGGAAGGTTTAGTGATTAACAGTAATGTATGACCATGAATACTATGGACTTCATTAAACATGATGAAACCCCGCTCTTTTTATTAATCGCACACCTGACAGCTGCCTTTATTCAATAAAGGCACCAGAAGTACTGACAGATGTTGCACTGCTGTGTGTAGTAATAAATCAACCCTAAATGGGTAAAAAATAAAACTAATGGATTACATCTGATTTCAATCTAGCCATTACAAATCTTAAATCAAGTGTTAAACATGTAACAAAATGTAATCTGGTAATTAAATTTGTTAACATTAAGGGATTGTTAAGTTTGCTAATGATAGAAAAGTTGTACATATGGCTTTTATTGCACAATTTTGAAAAGTCATACAAATACGCGTAACTACATGATTGTTTTTATAAAATTTATTTATCTCTGGTCCTTTTGTTGCGCTAAAATTGTCTGCATTTTCAGATTCTCTTCATGGACAATTTTTGGCTGCAAAAAAACGATGTTTGTGACGGCTTGTCAGGTAAACATATCGACAGAATCTTCGTGAATCATGAGGAGAGATAGTTTGTCGAATTTTCGCGGCCAAAAAACGACGGTTTAAAAGTAAACAAAATAATTTTTGCGTAAATAACAGCGTATTTACGCGAGTTTTAATACTTTGGCATGAGTAAAAAAAGAAAAATACAACGCGCGGGTGAGTTATTAAAAATATTTCCGCAGACATACTTTCCATCGTAACGCAGCGTTAACAAAAAACGGTTTGCGTTAACAACCAAGTTGAAATGATTTAAATTTCTTAAATGTACGACCAGGTCCAGGGTGACAACATGAAAAACAGATTGTTATTTATGATGTTAACAGTACTGGGTGCGCCTGGGATTGCAGCCGCGGCAGGTTATGATTTAGCTAATTCAGAGTATAACTTTGCGGTAAATGAATTGAGTAAGTCTTCATTTAATCAGGCAGCCATAATTGGTCAAGCTGGTGCTAATAATAGTGCACAGTTACGGCAGGGAGGCTCTAAACTTTTGTCGGTTGTTTCGCAAGATGGTAATAACAACCGGGCAAAGATTGACCAGACAGGAGATTATAACCTTGCGTATATTGATCAGGCGGGCAATGCCAACGATGCCAGTATTTCGCAGGGCGCATATGGTAATACTGCAATGATTATCCAGAAAGGTTCTGGTAATAAAGCAAATATTACGCAGCATGGTACTCAAAAAACGGCAATTGTAGTGCAGAGACAGTCGCAAATGGCTATTCGCGTAACACAGCGTTAATTTCCATTCGACTTTTAAATCAATCCGATGGGGGTTTTACATGAAACTTTTAAAAGTAGCAGCAATTGCAGCAATCGTATTCTCCGGTAGCGCTCTGGCAGGTTCTATTCCTCAGTACGGCGGTGGCGGCGGCAACCACGGTGGTGGCGGTAATAACAGCGGCCCGAATTCAGAACTGAATATTTACCAATACGGTGGCGGTAACTCTGCTGTTGCATTGCAGGCTGATGCCCGCAACTCTGATCTGACAATTACCCAGCACGGCGGTGGTAACGGCGCAGATGTGGGACAAGGTTCTGATGACAGCTCAATTGAACTGACCCAACGTGGCTTTGGTAACAGCGCGACACTGGATCAGTGGAACGGTAAAAACTCTGAAATGACTGTTAAACAGTTCGGTGGCGGCAACGGTGCAGCAGTTGACCAGACTGCATCTAACTCCAGTGTCAACGTAACTCAGGTTGGCTTTGGTAACAACGCGACCGCTCATCAGTACTAATACAGAATTTGTATTACAGAAACAGGGCGCAAGCCCTGTTTTTTTTCGGGAGAATAGTATGAACGCGTTATTACTTCTCGCGGCGCTTTCCAGCCAGATAACCTTTAATACAACCCAACAAGGTGACATGTACACCATTATTCCTGAGGTTACTCTGACGCAATCATGCTTGTGCCGGGTGCAAATATTATCTCTGCGTGAAGGCAGTTCGGGACAAAGTCAGACGAAGCAAGAAAAGACCCTTTCATTACCCGCTAATCAACCCATTGCCTTGACGAAGTTGAGTTTAAATATTTCCCCGGACGATCGGGTGAAAATAGTTGTTACTGTTTCTGATGGACAGTCACTTCATTTATCACAACAATGGCCGCCCTCTTCAGGAAAGTCTTAATGTATTGATAGTTGAGCATAAAATGAGCCGGAAGAGAATGGTCTGATACGAATCGACCACCTGAAAGCATGGATAACACACCCTCAAGGATGATTAATCATTGAGGAAATAGAAGAGATGTTCAGACCGTTATTAAACTCCCTTATGCTTGGCAGCCTGGTTTTTCCTTTCTTTGCAACAGCGGAAAGCAATGCGCAAGGTGGCGTGATTCATTTTTATGGTCAAATCGTGGAACCGGCGTGTGACGTGAGCTCCCTACAAGCGCCAGTTGAAATGACCTGTATGCAAAATGGTCCTGTACAGAGCAAAACGTATTCCAGCAAAGAGCTAATGAGCGGCAAAGTCAAAAATGCGCAAATTGCCTCAGTAAAAGTGCAGTATCTTGATGAGCAGAAAAAACTGGCTGTGATGAATATCGAATATAACTAAGTTTCTGAATCACTCACGTCGCTGACAAGAAAAATGCGATTTCTCTAAAAACCCTGCTGTACACTTAAGAAACAAGATGGTGTAAGGAGGCGTTATGAAATCGCGTATTCATGTTGTACAGGGCGATATTACCAAACTGGCCGTTGATGTGATTGTTAATGCGGCAAATCCATCGTTGATGGGGGGAGGCGGCGTCGATGGCGCTATACATCGCGCTGCCGGTCCGGCGCTGCTGGATGCCTGTTTAAAAGTCAGACAACAACAGGGCGATTGCCCTACGGGACACGCAGTAATTACCCTCGCAGGCGATCTCCCCGCCAAAGCTGTTGTACATACTGTTGGACCAGTGTGGCGCGGCGGAGAACAAAATGAAGATCAGCTATTGCAGGATGCATATCTCAATAGTCTGCGACTGGTGGCGGCGAACAGTTATACATCGGTAGCTTTCCCTGCCATTAGTACTGGTGTTTATGGATACCCACGCGCTGCAGCGGCTGAAATAGCAGTAAAAACCGTTTCGGAATTTATTACCCGTCACGCTTTACCCGAGCAGGTATACTTTGTCTGTTATGATGAAGAAAACACCCATCTCTACGAAAGACTCCTTACCCAACAAGGAGATGAATGATTTGCCACGGCTGGCGAGCGCGGTGTTGCCCTTGTGTTCGCAACATCCAGGACTGTGCGGCATTTTCCCCCTTGATAAAGGTCTGGATGCGTTTGCCGCACGTTATCGCCTGGCAGAAATGGCGGAACATACGCTGGATGTTCAGTATTACATCTGGCAGGACGATATGTCGGGGCGGTTACTGTTTTCCGCTCTGTTAGCCGCCGCGAAGCGTGGCGTTCGCGTTCGTTTGTTGCTTGATGACAACAATACACCCGGACTTGATGACATTTTACGCTTGCTCGATAGTCATCCGCGGATTGAAGTTCGACTTTTCAATCCTTTCTCATTTCGCTTATTGCGTCCGCTTGGCTATATCACCGATTTTTCCCGTCTCAATCGACGTATGCACAATAAGAGTTTTACCGTCGATGGCGTGGTGACTCTGGTGGGGGGGAGAAACATCGGCGATGCATATTTTGGAGCAGGAGAAGAACCGCTTTTTTCAGATTTAGATGTGATGGCAATGGGGCCGGTTGTTGAGGACGTCGCTGATGATTTCGCCCGCTACTGGTATTGCAAATCAGTTTCACCCTTGCAGCATGTTCTGGATGTGCCAGAAGGTGAAATGGCGGATCGTATTGAGCTACCCGCATCCTGGCATAATGACAGCATCACGCATCGCTATTTGCATAAACTGGAATCAAGCCCTTTTATGAATCAACTCGTTGAGGGGTCGTTACCGCTTATTTGGGCAAAAACGCGTTTATTAAGTGATGATCCTGCGAAAGGGGAGGGCAAAGCAAAACGCCATTCCCTTCTGCCGCAGCGTCTGTTCGATATCATGGGGTCACCCGGCGAGCGGATTGATATTATCTCTTCCTATTTTGTGCCGACGCGTGCAGGTGTAGCGCAACTGTTACGGATGGTAAGAAAAGGGGTAAAGATAGCAATCTTAACCAACTCACTTGCTGCCAATGATGTCGCTGTGGTGCATGCTGGCTACGCACGCTGGCGCAAAAAATTGCTCCGTTATGGCGTGGAACTCTATGAACTGAAGCCGACGCAGGAACAACCCGGTATACTGCACGACCGCGGAATAACCGGGAATTCCGGTGCCAGTCTGCATGCCAAGACCTTCAGTGTCGATGGCAAAACCGTATTTATTGGTTCATTCAATTTCGACCCGCGCTCAACATTGCTCAACACTGAAATGGGCCTGGTAATAGAGAGCAAAACGCTGGCGCAACTGATCGATAAACGCTTTATTCAGAGTCAGTATGATGCGGCCTGGCAGTTGCGTTTGGATCGGTGGGGGCGGATTAACTGGGTCGATCGCCACGGGAAGGAAGAAATTATTCTCAAAAAAGAACCCGCAACCAGTGTCTGGAAGCGGGTTTTGGTCAGACTGGCGTCAATATTACCCGTTGAATGGTTATTGTAAGCGTGGCTCAGCGGGCTGGCGCTTTATCATTCTCGCGCTTAATGGCCGGTTTTCCGGAGAACAAAAACTTCAACAACGGAATGCGTAAATGAATTTCATACAGAATTATCGCAATCCCTATCACAAATATCAGGCCGCAGAGAAAACCAAGCCAATTTGAGGTGATATGCGGGGTGATGTATGCGCCGAAAAACAGCGTTAACGGGTGGTGAACCAGGTAGATAAACAGCGATGCGTTTACAAAATAGGTCACCCGCGCCGACTGAAAATTGAGTAAACGGTGACCAAAGGAGAAAACCACATTCACCATCCACAAGCCGAGTACCATCGTGATCACCGACTCGGTTTCATACATCCAGGCATCGCCGCTACCGTAACGTTGATTGAGCAAATATGCGACAAATGCCATTGCTGCAGCGAGTGTGCAACCACGAGAAGGTGTGGTAAACAAGGCTTTAAGATTAGGGAAAATAAAAGCTAATGCACCAAGGATAAAAAACGGCATATAAAACAGCGTCTGCATGAAAATAAAATTGAACATGCCATCGCTTAAAATAGGCGGATAAACGATAAAGAGCGTTCTTCTTATTGCCGCATAGCCGATGCCGAGGCATAAGAAGATCACCGATAGTTTAGCCATTGAGAATTTTTTATTTTTGTTTTCGGAATTATCTAAATTATCTTTTATGCGCTTAAATATCCATATGCAAAGTGTCGTCATGACCACCAATACCAGTAAAAACCACAGGTGCGAAATTAATTCCCAGGCCAGTGTATTATATTTGTCATATAATGACAGGCCAGGCCAGCTTTCTGCTTTGCCTTTGACATACTGCAGCATAATGAATTGCGGCAAGGTCAGCAGAGGAATGGCCGTTAACATCGGGATCCCCACGCGTTCGACGCGAACTTTCCACCATTTTTTCAATGGGTAGCGCAAAAAAAGCATGTAGGAAAAATAACCAGAAATAACGAAAAATACCTGCATGCGGAACGAGTGGATGAAATCGTTAAAAAGTGTCAGCCACCAGGATGGTTCTGCGCTATTCACATGCCAGGTGTGGCTTGAATAGATTAAAGAAATATGAAAAGGGATCCCTAACAACATCAACCAGGCGCGGATGGAGTCGAGGAAATATTCACGCTGCGCGGGTACTGGATTCATATATGATTAACTAATCTCGGATTTTTCGTCTTATCCCTGCCGGGTATTGCCTTTAGGCTTTTGCCATAACAACATCGACCTGACCGCATCTGGCACAGGCTTCACGGGTGTTTTTGCGCGGCATAGTCACTACCACTAACCAAAATGGAAGCGTCTGTAAGACTGTTGATAAATAAATTTGCTGGCAAACCCTACACGAACTCGCTGCTTCTGTCTTTAGGAGAAGCACGGAAAGTGAAAACGGCCGCAATCAAGTGCTTAATCCATGAGCCAGCATGCTGAATAACACCGGGATTCTGTTGTCGTAATGGCTGGTTATCCATTAAAATAGATCGGATCGATATAAGCACACAAAGGGGGAAGTGCTTACTTATTATGAAACATAAACTACAAATGATGAAAATGCGTTGGTTGAGTGCTGCAGTAATGTTAACCCTGTATACCTCTTCAAGCTGGGCGTTCAGCATTGACGATGTTGCAAAGCAAGCTCAATCCTTAGCCGGAAAAGGCTATGAGACGCCTAAAAGCAACTTGCCCTCCGTTTTCCGCGACATGAAATACGCGGATTATCAGCAGATCCAGTTTAATCATGACAAAGCTTACTGGAACAATCTGAAGACCCCATTCAAGCTCGAGTTCTACCATCAGGGTATGTACTTCGACACACCGGTCAAAATCAATGAAGTTACTGCAACGGCAGTAAAAAGAATCAAATACAGTCCGGATTATTTTACATTCGGCGATGTTCAGCATGACAAAGACACGGTAAAAGACCTTGGTTTTGCCGGTTTTAAAGTGCTTTACCCGATCAACAGCAAAGATAAAAACGATGAAATCGTCAGCATGCTCGGGGCCAGCTATTTCCGCGTGATTGGTGCAGGTCAGGTTTATGGCCTTTCTGCCCGCGGCCTGGCAATTGATACCGCGTTGCCATCCGGTGAAGAATTTCC
This sequence comes from Escherichia sp. E3659, assembly GCF_005781135.1. Taxonomy (NCBI): domain Bacteria; kingdom Pseudomonadati; phylum Pseudomonadota; class Gammaproteobacteria; order Enterobacterales; family Enterobacteriaceae; genus Escherichia; species Escherichia sp. E3659. The sequence goes on from NZ_VATQ01000006.1 coordinate 12,326, forward strand.
GCGCTTTAAAGAGTTTTGGATCGAGCGTCCAAAACCGACTGATAAACGTTTAACCATTTATGCATTGCTTGACTCACCGCGAGCGACAGGCGCTTACAAGTTTGTGGTTATGCCAGGGCGTGACACGGTTGTTGATGTGCAGTCTAAAATTTATCTGCGCGACAAAGTCGGCAAACTGGGTGTTGCGCCGCTAACCAGTATGTTCCTGTTCGGACCGAACCAGCCGTCTCCGGCGAATAACTATCGTCCGGAATTGCACGACTCAAACGGCTTGTCTATCCATGCCGGTAACGGCGAGTGGATCTGGCGTCCGCTGAATAACCCGAAACATCTGGCAGTTAGCAGCTTCTCTATGGAGAATCCGCAAGGGTTTGGTCTGTTACAGCGTGGCCGAAACTTCTCTCGTTTTGAAGATCTCGACGACCGTTACGATCTGCGTCCAAGCGCCTGGGTAACACCGAAAGGGGAGTGGGGTAAAGGTAGCGTTGAGTTGGTAGAAATCCCGACCAACGATGAAACTAACGATAACATCGTCGCTTACTGGACGCCGGACCAGCTGCCGGAACCGGGTAAAGAGATGAACTTTAAATACACCATCACCTTCAGCCGGGACGAAGACAAATTGCATGCGCCAGATAACGCCTGGGTACAGCAGACGCGTCGTTCAACGGGGGATGTGAAACAATCAAACCTGATTCGTCAACCTGACGGTACTATCGCCTTTGTGGTCGATTTTACTGGTGCAGAAATGAAAAAACTGCCAGCGGATACGCCAGTCACCGCACAAACCAGTATTGGCGATAATGGTGAGATTGTAGAGAGTACAGTGCGTTATAACCCGGTCACCAAAGGCTGGCGTCTGGTAATGCGCGTGAAAGTGAAAGATGCCAAGAAAACCACTGAAATGCGTGCTGCGCTGGTGAATGCCGATCAGACGTTGAGTGAAACCTGGAGCTACCAGTTACCTGCCAATGAATAAAACAACTGAGTACATTGACGCAATGCCCATCTCCGCCAGTGAGAAAGCGGCATTGCCGAAGACCGATATCCGCGCCGTTCATCAGGCGCTGGATGCCGAACACCGCACCTGGGCGCGGGAGGATGACTCTCCGCAAGGGTCGGTGAAGGCGCGTCTTGAACAAGCCTGGCCGGATTCACTGGCTGATGGGCAGTTAATTAAAGACGACGAAGGACGCGATCAGCTGCAGGCCATGCCGAAAGCAAAACGTTCCTCTATGTTTCCCGACCCGTGGCGAACTAACCCGGTAGGGCGATTCTGGGATCGTCTGCGCGGGCGCGATGTGACACCGCGCTATCTGGCTCGGTTGACCAAAGAAGAACAGGAAAGCGAGCAAAAATGGCGTACCGTCGGGACAATCCGTCGTTATATCCTGCTTATCCTGACACTGGCGCAAACCGTTGTCGCCACCTGGTACATGAAGACGATTCTTCCGTACCAGGGGTGGGCGTTTATTAATCCGGTTGATATGGTCGATCAGGATCTGTGGGTTTCCTTTATGCAGCTCCTGCCTTATATGCTGCAAACCGGCATTCTGATCCTCTTTGCTGTTCTTTTCTGCTGGGTGTCTGCCGGTTTCTGGACCGCGTTGATGGGGTTCCTGCAACTGCTCATTGGTCGCGATAAATACAGTATTTCTGCGTCGACCGTTGGCGATGAACCGCTAAACCCGGAGCATCGTACTGCATTGATCATGCCCATCTGTAATGAAGACGTGAATCGCGTCTTTGCAGGCTTGCGCGCAACGTGGGAATCGGTAAAAGCCACCGGCAATGCTAAACACTTTGATGTCTACATTCTGAGTGATAGTTACAACCCGGATATCTGCGTCGCAGAGCAAAAAGCCTGGATGGAGCTTATCGCTGAAGTCGGCGGCGAAGGGCAGATTTTCTATCGCCGCCGCCGCCGTCGTGTAAAGCGTAAAAGCGGTAATATCGATGACTTCTGCCGTCGCTGGGGCAGTCAGTACAGCTACATGGTAGTGCTGGATGCCGATTCAGTGATGACCGGTGATTGCTTGTGCGGCCTGGTGCGCCTGATGGAAGCCAACCCGAACGCCGGGATTATCCAGTCTTCGCCGAAAGCATCTGGTATGGATACGCTATACGCGCGCTGCCAGCAGTTTGCGACCCGTGTTTATGGGCCATTGTTCACTGCCGGTCTGCACTTCTGGCAACTTGGCGAGTCGCACTATTGGGGGCATAACGCGATTATCCGCGTGAAACCCTTTATCGAGCACTGCGCGCTGGCGCCGTTGCCGGGTGAAGGCTCTTTTGCTGGTTCAATCCTGTCGCACGACTTTGTAGAAGCGGCACTGATGCGCCGTGCAGGCTGGGGAGTATGGATTGCGTACGATCTCCCAGGCTCTTATGAAGAGTTGCCACCAAACTTGCTGGACGAGCTAAAGCGTGACCGTCGCTGGTGTCACGGCAACCTGATGAACTTCCGCCTGTTCCTGGTCAAAGGGATGCATCCGGTACACCGTGCGGTGTTCCTGACGGGGGTAATGTCTTATCTCTCTGCGCCGCTGTGGTTTATGTTCCTCGCGCTCTCGACCGCATTACAGGTAGTGCATGCGTTGACCGAACCGCAATACTTCCTGCAACCACGGCAGTTGTTTCCTGTGTGGCCGCAATGGCGTCCTGAACTGGCGATTGCACTGTTTGCCTCAACAATGGTGCTGCTGTTCCTGCCAAAATTGTTGAGTATTTTGCTCATCTGGTGCAAAGGGACTAAAGAGTATGGTGGCTTCTGGCGCGTCACCTTGTCGCTGCTGCTGGAAGTGCTGTTCTCCGTACTGCTGGCGCCGGTGCGCATGCTGTTTCATACGGTATTCGTGGTCAGTGCCTTCCTCGGCTGGGAGGTGGTGTGGAATTCACCGCAACGTGATGATGACTCCACTTCCTGGGGAGAAGCGTTTAAACGTCACGGTTCGCAACTGTTACTGGGCCTGGTGTGGGCGGTTGGCATGGCATGGCTGGATCTGAGATTCCTGTTCTGGCTGGCGCCGATTGTCTTCTCGCTGATCCTGTCACCGTTTGTTTCGGTGATCTCTAGTCGTGCGACCGTGGGGCTGCGTGCTAAACGCTGGAAACTGTTCCTGATCCCGGAAGAGTATTCACCGCCGCAGGTGCTGGTAGATACCGATCGTTTCCTTGAGATGAACCGTCAACGTTCTCTCGACGATGGCTTTATGCACGCGGTATTTAACCCGTCGTTTAACGCTCTGGCAACGGCAATGGCGACCGCGCGTCACCGCGCCAGTAAGGTGCTGGAAATCGCCCGTGACCGCCACGTTGAACAGGCGCTGAACGAGACGCCAGAGAAGCTGAACCGCGATCGTCGTCTGGTGCTTTTGAGCGATCCGGTAACGATGGCACGTTTGCATTTCCGCGTATGGAACTCTCCGGAGAAATATTCTTCATGGGTGAGTTACTATGAAGGGATAACGCTGAATCCACAGGCATTGCGTAACCTGGATGCGGCTTCGCAATAAAAACGTAGTTGCCTGATGCGCTACGTTTATCTGGCCTACATCGTTCCTGCAATATATTGAGTTTGCAAGATTTTGTAGGTCGGATAAGGCGTTCACGCCACATCCGGCAAAAACAACGAGCCAATAAAAATACCGGCGTAATGCCGGTATTTTTTTAGGAAAGAGGTATCAAATGCGTTTCATTGTGGTAGGCATCATGGTTACCTTACTGAGTGGCTGTGGCAGCATCATTAGCCGCACTTTACCGGGGCAGGGGCATGGCAACCAATATTATCCCGGGGTGCAATGGGATGTTCGTGACTCCGCATGGCGCTATGTTACGATCCTCGATCTGCCGTTCTCCCTCGTCTTTGATACCTTACTCCTGCCCATTGATATTCAACATGGGCCATATGAGTAATTAACGCTCATCCCATTCATCGGCGGCAGCGCGTCCTTCTTCAGTATCCAGAGGCGGCTCAAGCTGAAATTCGCCTTCGTCCCATTCATGCAGCGTATTTTCATCCTGCCATTCCTGGCGGATTTCAATTTCATCATAATCGCCGTCAAAGACGCTTTGTGCAGCTTCACCGCTGAACATTGGCAGACATTCACCTTCTTCGCCTTCATCAGCAAAAAACTCAACCTGCCACATAATGTCGCCATCTTGCAGAATGTATTTCTGGACATTGAACTGTTGCACATTTGCTTCATCTGCATCGATTCCGGGGTTGTCAGCAAGAAATTCTTCCCGTGCGGCATCAATGGCTTCTTCAAGCGTTGCGTACATAGTCATCACGATTCTCCCTTTGATTTGATGATGTATTCAGGGAAAGAATAGCTGATTATGCGCTTTTGCAAGTATGAAAGGCGAAAAATCAGCCTGTCACTTGGGGCAATCGGCGGCGACGCAAACTGTTCCAGGAATAAACCGCGTTAAACAACACAACTCCTGCGGTGACCAGAAACACTGCGCGGAAACCATAGTTTGCCGAGATAGCCGCGCCCATCAATGGTCCCGTAACGTTGCCAATATCACGAAATGACTGGTTGTAGCTGAAAATTCGTCCGGCGATTTGGTTTGTTGAGTTATAGACCAGTAGCGTTTGTACCGCGGGGAGTAACGCGCCATCAGCGGCTCCAAGTAAAAAGCGTAAAACCCCCAGTTGGAATGGTGTCTGGACGTAAGACATAGGGATTAACAGCAGCACAGAAAAGAGCAGCGCCGTTATCAGGATCTTCTCCGGCCCGATACGATCCCCCAGTTTGCCAAGCCGTGGCGCGCTAAGTAGCGCAGCCACGCCGGGGACCGAGGCAATCATGCCACTGATAAAAGCAACATTACTGACATTCCCCGCCAGTTCGCGGACATAGAGTGTCAGGATTGGCGCGATTGAACCGGTGGCGACCTGGATGATTAATGTTGTGACAAACAGGCTAAGTACCAGCTTCGGGTTTTTAAGCGATGTCACGACATCCCGCATGTGCAGCATCTCTTTTTTGCTGACTGGCTGGAATTTCTCTTTGATACAAAACAGGGTGACGAAAAAGCAGAGTATTAGCACACTGGCGGTAATAAAAAATACCGGACGTAAGCCGTAGTTATCGGCAAGCAAGCCGCCAGCCATGGGGCCGAGCAGCGCGCCGCTAACCCCACCGGTAGAGAGCGTACCCAGCGCCCAGCCGCTTTTATTGCGTGGGACCTGAGTGGCGATTAGTGCGTTGGCATTAGGGACAAATCCACCGAGCAGACCCAGCAATGCTCGCAGGATCAGAAATTGCCAGATATTTTGCACTACCCCCATCAGCACCATCACGATACCCATCCCGAGCGCAGAGCGCAGGAGCATAATTTTTCGACCTTTGCGGTCAGCTAATCCTCCCCAGAACGGAGAAGCAATGGCGGAAAATAGAAAGGTAATACTGAAGACAATCCCTGACCACATATTTAGCGCCGAGTGGCCCGTAACGCCAAGTTGCTCAACGTAGAGGGGTAAGAACGGCATTACCAGACTGAAGGCGGCGCCGGTAAGAAAACAGCCAAGCCAGGCAACGAGCAGGTTTCGTTTCCAGTTTATGGGAGTGTCATTTTCACTGGGTGACATAGCAATCCGCTGTTGGTGCGCCAGGGCGCGGTGAACAAGAGAATAAAAGATAAGCACACTAATTATGCGCCTGACTTATAAGTGACGCAATGCAGAGAGCTTTTATCGCTAAATCAGGGGATTTGATGCTGATGTGCCAGATGCGATGCTGCGCATCTGGCATAAAGAAGGTTAGTAACGTGAAGGAACGCCTTCCGGGCGCGTTTTGAAGCGGCGATGCAACCACATGTATTGTTCTGGCGCCATCATGATGCATTTTTCGACCACTTTGTTCATCCACGCGGCGGTGGTTTCAGCGTTATCCAGAGGCGGTGAACACTCTGGCGGTAGCATGATCAACTGGTAACCTTTGCCGTCCGGCTTACGACGAGGGACAAATGGCACCAGACATGCGCCGGACATTCGTGCCAACATCCAGGTGCCGCTAGTGGTTGCCGCCTGCTCAACGGCGAACAATGGCACAAAAACGCTTGAGCGCGGACCGTAATCGTGATCCGGCGCATACCAGACGACTTCACCTTTTTTAAGTGCTTTAATCATCCCTTTTAAATCTTTGCGATCGAGCATTGATTTATTCGAACGCAGGCGGCCCCAGGTTTGCAGCCAGTCGATCAATGGATTGTCATTTGGGCGATAAACCCCGATCCCCGGCTCCTGCATTCCAAATTGTCGTGCACCGAGTTCCAGCGTCAGAAAATGGATGCCAACTAACAGGATGCCACGCTTTTGCGCCTGCACGTCACGGACATGCTCCATGCCGATAACTTCCGTCCAGCGGGCAACCCGACTTTCTGGCCAGAACCATGCCATGCCGGTTTCCATCAGTCCCATGCCAACGGATTCAAAATTCTTAATCACCATCTGCTGGCGCTCTTGTTCGCTCATTTCCGGGAAGCACAGTTCCAGGTTGCGATGCACAATTTTGGCGCGTCGTTTCATAAAACGTAACGCCAGTCGTCCTGTCACACAGCCGAGGCGATAGATAATCGGGTAGGGCAATTGCACGACCAACCAAAGTACGCCAATACCCAACCAGGTTAACCAATAACGCGGATGAAGCAGTGCAGTGGAGAACTTGGGTAGATTCGTCATATCAATCCTGTCTTTCAACCTATACGGGCAATTGTATGTATTGTCGCATTTTTTCGCCCTCAACCAAAATTTGAGGCTGAAGACTGGGCGAAAATGCCGCGCATGTAAACCATTAATAATTTTTTATGCGCAAATGTAGCGTAAAATGTATGGATGTTAATTTGCGATAATTGCTATATCATGCGCCGGATTTTACTTTCCCACCTCGCAGGAACCGTACACCATGCCAGTGTTACACAACCGCATTTCCAACGACGCACTGAAAGCCAAAATGCTGGCCGAGAGTGAACCGCGCACCACCATTTCGTTTTATAAATATTTCCATATTGCCGATCCTAAAGTGACCCGCGATGCTTTATATCAGCTATTTGCTTCGTTGAATGTTTTTGGCCGGGTCTATCTGGCTCATGAGGGGATCAACGCGCAAATTAGTGTACCAGCGAGCAACGTCGAGACATTTCGCGCACAGCTTTATGCTTTTGATCCTGCGTTAGAGGGTTTACGCCTGAATATTGCGTTAGATGATGACGGAAAATCCTTCTGGGTGCTGCGCATGAAGGTCCGCGAGCGGATTGTCGCTGACGGGATTGACGATCCTCAATTTGATGCCACTAATGTCGGGGAATACCTGCAAGCGGCGGAAGTGAATGCCATGCTTGATGATCCCGATACGCTGTTTATTGACATGCGCAACCACTATGAATATGAAGTCGGTCATTTCGAAAATGCGTTGGAAATTCCGGCTGATACCTTCCGTGAACAACTACCGAAAGCGGTTGAGATGATGCAGACGCATAAAGATAAAAAAATCGTCATGTACTGCACTGGTGGCATTCGTTGCGAAAAGGCCAGTGCCTGGATGAAGCATAACGGCTTTAATAAAGTCTGGCATATTGAAGGCGGCATTATTGAATACGCCCGTAAGGCGCGTGAACAAGGCTTACCAGTGCGTTTTGTTGGCAAAAATTTCGTTTTTGACGAACGGATGGGTGAACGCATCTCTGATGAAATTATTGCGCATTGCCATCAGTGCGGCACGCCATGTGACAGCCATACCAACTGTAAAAATGATGGCTGTCACTTGCTGTTTATCCAGTGTCCGACATGTGCTGAGAAATTCAAGGGGTGTTGTAGTGAAATTTGCTGCGAAGAGAGCGCGTTACCGCCAGAAGAACAGCGACGCCGTCGAGCCGGGCGAGAAAATGGCAATAAAATCTTCAATAAGTCGCGGGGACGCCTGAATACGACACTGGGCATACCTGATCCAGCGGAATAAACATCATTGCCGGATGCGCGTCATCCGGCAACATTTCAGCATTATTTCTGCTGTACACCTTCCACCGAAATAATCAGATCAACTTCCTGAGAGGCCGGACCTAAATCTGACTTGATATTGAAGTCTTTCAGCTTAATTTTACCTTCAGCTTCGAAGCCTGCACGTTTACCGCCCCATGGGTCGTCGCCCTGACCAATCAACTTCGCTTCCAGCGTTACTGGTTTAGTTACGCCATTCAGTGTCAGATCACCTGTGATATCCAGCTCGTCACCGTCTTTCTTTACGCTAGTGGACGTAAAGGTTGCCTGCGGATATTTTGCTGTGTTGAGGAAATCCGCGCTGCGCAGATGTTTATCGCGCTCGGCATGGTTGGTATCTACGCTGGTGGTGTTAATGGTGACATTGACTTTATCGGCAGCCGGATTCTTTTCATCAAACGTAAAAGTACCGTCGAAATCTCTAAATGTGCCGTAAACCCAGCTGTAGCCCAGATGTTGTATGCGGAAATTGACAAAGGCGTGCTGGCCTTCTTTGTCAATTTTGTAATCGGCAGCAATAGCTGAACCGGCAGAGAACAACAGGGAAGCGAAGGTTAAACCAAGCAGGCTTTTTTTCATTTTTTATACTCCATAGTCAGATGACGGCTTTCCCAGCATGCGTTTCAGGGTGTCGTCTTTATCGATGAAATGATGTTTCAGCGCCATAAATCCGTGCATAACTGACAGGACGACGACACTCCAGGCAAACCAGAAATGTAGAGCTCCTGCTAAGTCAGCTTGCGTGCCTGCGTCGGCAAGCGTTGCGGGGATTTCAAACCAACCAAAGATGCTGATGGGTTTGCCATCGGCGGTCGAAATAAGGTAGCCGCTCAAGCCAATAGCAAAGAGCAAAAGATAAAGTGCCAGATGGCCTGCTTTCGCTCCGTAACGTATACCGGGGGAATAGCTTTTCAATGGGCCAGGCGGAGGAGAAATCAAACGCCAGAGAACGCGAATAACCAGCCCCATCATTAACAGAATACCGATACTTTTATGCAACTCTGGCGCCTTGTGATACCAACCGTCGTAATAACTTAACGTTACCATCCACAAACCTAAAGCAAACATGCCATAGACAATAATTGCCGTCAGCCAATGTAAAGCGGCAGAAATAACACCATAGCGTTGAGGGGAATTTATGAATTGCATAACTGCATCCAGAACATATTCACGAGGTAATGAAAATGGCCTGTCATGAGATGAATTGCAACTTAAAAACAACAATCCGAATGATATTTATTTTTATTTCAATAATTTTGATTTAATAATGAAAGAATCTTCATAAGTTTAGTGGTTCCAGGCTGAGGGATGTCTGGTGAATGCTGTTGCGACTGGAATGAGCTTATTCAAATTTTCACGCCAAATGAAAGGGAAATTAAATTTTTGTCAGTTTGTGTCAGCGTCTGGTGATTAAAAATAAAACACATAGATCAGATCCATAATCGCCAATACCCCCCAGAGAAAAAGATAAAGCATGAGATGTTCGCGAATATTATTGATGAGATAGTTCACCAGGCGACGCATTAAAAGCTCCTGTAAAAACGGCCTCAACCTGGAGGCCGTGATGATGATTATTGGAAGCGGGAAAGCCGGAATGGCGTTAAATCAAAATCGATTTTTTTGTCTTGCGCAAAGTCAGCGGCTATTTCCCCTAATACCGAAGCAAATTTAAAGCCATGCCCACTCAGGCCGGTAATCAGTAGCGTATTAGCGTGTCCGGGTAGGGTATCGATAATAAAATCTTCGTCAGGCGAATTATCATAGGTGCAAGCAGCGCCATACAGGCAGCAGCCGATACCAGGCAACACACTACGTAAGAATGGGAAAGCTTCGGAACCGTCACTGTCGATTTCCGCAAACGGAACACGTTCATCCGCTGAATGAATGACCTGACCACCGTTATGTTTCCCAATCTTCAGAGCATCGTTTTCCGCCGGAAAACCGTAGTATTGATCGCCATTGGGCAATTCACCGGTAAAGGCCGGGAATTTATTCTTCACGCTATAGCGGCCATCGGCCTGATACCAGGCGAATACTTTACGTACGGGCTGGATGGGCAGTTCTGGTAGCAGCTCTTTTACCCAGGTACCCGCACAGACGATCGCTTTCTTCGCCTGGTACTCGCCGTCCGCCGTTTCAATAGTTACGCCGTTATCATCATGACGAATTGCGGTGACCGGACAGTTAAACAGTTGCGCGCAGCCAGCTTCATTCGCCAGTTTGATCCAGGTTTTAATTGCCAGTTCGCTGCGTAAAAAACCGGAATCGGCCTCAAACAAGCCGATGTAATTGTCAGGGACGCGTATTTCCGGCCAGCGGGCCATAATGGTCTGTGCATCCAGTTTTTCGACGTTGAGTTGCCATTGTTCCGCGCTGTGGGCGACATTGGCGAGAAACTCGGAGTCGGCAGGGCCGAGGTTGATGACGCCGGAGCGCACAAAAACGGGGTCTTCTTCGTTGTGACGGGAGAGTTCATCCCACAGGGTTTGCGCACGGAGTACTAGCGGGACATACTTTTCGCCTTCGCCATAAGCATGACGAATTAATCGCGTATCTCCATGGTGGCTGCCGTGTTGATGTGGCGGCATATGGCTGTCGGTCATCAGCACTTTCAAACCGGCCTGGGTGGCATAATACCCGGCTGCAGCGCCTACGGAACCGCTGCCAATAATGATGAGATCGTATTTCATTTTTTTCTCTCTGCTCTCATGGTTTAAGCAGAGTAAATAAGTAACAAACGATATACAACCCAGAAATGGTAAAGGCACCGTTAAGGTGCCTTTTGGGTGGATGGTCATGTCATGTTAATGACGACGATACTCATTGACATGGAAATCACCAGATTCAATTTTGGCGATTCCTGCTTCTAATATCGAAATAAATTGTCTGGCAACATCAGTAGTTAACCAGAGTGTCTGACCAACTTCAGTCCCTTCCTGCTCGGACTTATTTGGGGTCTGGTAGTGCAAACGCAACATCAGCGCATCATAGCTATCAACGGTGCTGATGTCCCACCCTACGAGCGGATGAGTCTGAATGACTTCATTGTTTTTTTCCATCATGGCCCCCTAATTCGTGTTACTAGACAACGTTATTCGAGGTTCAATGCGTTTTTATCTGAAGCAACTTCAGTATATCAATAAATATGGCTATTCACCGAAATTTTAAAGGGGTAGTGAGATATTTTTTTGCTTTTAAGATTTATATGAACAATAAAACAGCATGTCGTTCATATTTTTTTAGCATATTGTGCAATTATTTTGAGGGAGTGTAAAATTTGTACGAACAATCTTAAAATATAAAAAAGCCGGGGCGACCCGGCAAAACAAACATCACTGCATATTATTCGCTAACAAACCAGTCATCGGCGCTTTCCCACGTTTCTTGTAGAATTTCGCTAATGCGCTGTTTATCTTCTTTTGTTGCGCCAATAACCGATAAATTATTTGCCGCAGCATATCGTACCGATACGTGACCTTCATTGTCCGGAAACGCATACTGAATGCGACGAGAAAGTTCACCCGCCAGAGCGTCAATGGCCCCAGTGGGTAGTGGAGAAGTTTTCGCTATGGTGACTTCAATTCGCATAATAGCCCCCTGTTGAATATACTGGTTATTTATACAGGCAAAATAAGCTAAAGACAACAGGTGGCTACGTTTTTTATTGCTTAACGGACCAACGTACAGTTTCCCCAGCCAGGAAAGGAACAAGCGTGTCGTCTGTCAGAGCGATGCTTTCAGCAATTTGCTGTTCTTCGCGTATCAGCTCAATAAACGATTCATTGACCGGTAATCCATAGAATTTCGGCCCGTTTAAAGAACAGAATGCTTCAAAATGCTGTAGTGCATTCATCTCTTCAAATACGGTTGCATAGCTACCCAGCGCCGATGGCGCGTTAAAGCAACCAGCACAGCCGCAGCTACTCTCTTTACGATGACGAGCATGAGGCGCGGAATCGGTACCCAGAAAAACGCGATCAAAACCACTGGCGACCAGCTCACGCAGCGCCTGTTGGTGAATATTGCGTTTGAGGATCGGCAGACAGTAGAGATGCGGACGCACACCACCAACCAGCATATGGTTACGGTTAAACATCAGATGCTGGGGAGTAATGGTGGCGGCCAATAGTTCATTTCCGTCACGAACATAGTCGGCAGCGTCTTTGGTGGTGATGTGCTCAAAAACGACTTTCAGCGCGGTCAGGCGCTGGCGTAACGGCTCCATGACCGTCTCAATAAAGCGCGCTTCACGGTCAAAAATGTCGATGTCAGCGTGGGTCACTTCGCCATGCACCAGCAGCGGCATACCGATTTTTTCCATGCGCTCAAGTACTGGCATGATAGCGTCAACCGACGTCACACCGTGGCTGGAGTTGGTGGTGGCGTTCGCAGGGTAAAGTTTTGCGGCGGTGAACACGCCTTCGTTAAATCCACGCTCCAGCTCATTGGGGTCCAGCGAATCTGTTAAATAACAGGTCATCAGCGGGGTGAAATCGTGTCCGTCCGGTACGGCGTCAAGAATACGTTGGCGATAAGCCACAGCAGCCTCAACGGTTGTTACAGGCGGTGCCAGATTGGGCATAACGATGGCCCGACCATAGGTTTCGCTGGTATACGGCACGACAGTTTTTAACATGTCGCCATCGCGGAGGTGAAGGTGCCAGTCGTCTGGGCGGCGGATCTTTAATACCTGGGATGGTGCAGTCATTAATTTCTATGCTCCGGCTGAAGGGATGTTTTTGCCGGACACAAAGGATAAGCGGAAACGTTTTCCTTTGCACGAAAAATAAAGGGCGCAAATACGCCCTCGTAATTAATCAGTGAACGGAATGACTATTTCACCTGGTTTCACTTCAATGCCTTTTGCCAGTTTTTTAGCCATTGCTTCGCCTTTGCTGCCATCTTCGCGCAGGATGTAAGCCGGCTGCTGGTTAAAGTAATTGCGTAATGCCTGATTCAAATAGGGAAGTAACGTTTGCATCACGGTTTGCATTTTTTCCGGCTGCACGGTCGCGTCGACCACTTCCATCTCTTTCAGGAAGATGGCGCCTTTCTCTTTATCAAACACAGGCAACGCTTTCAGCTTCAGTTTCATGGTTGCTTTTTGGCTACCGAACAGAGAGTTCATATCCAGATTGGCGTCCCCGGTTAGGGTAACCTTATTAGGTTCTTCACGACCAATTTGGCTGGTCAGGTTTGTCAGCACTATATGGGCGTCAGCCACGCCGGGCAAACCGATATCTTTTGAGAAATTATTATGTTTCGCAAGCGACTGGTTAATCTCTTGTTCGGTGATGGTGTATTGGGTGAGTTGATTACAGCCAACGAGCAGGCCACTGACGATTAATGCAGCGGCAAATAAAAACTTGTTCATGGTAGTCCTCGACATGAAATCTGCGTCAATATCCTGACACAACGCAGCATGTGTCACCAGCGATAAACTCGCCAGCAGAAAAAACTGAAAACAGCGGCAACCCGCGAATACAGGCTGCCGCGGCAGGTCAGGATTAAATCGCCATTGATGATAGTAAATTGATTTGCGTCTGTTTAGCCATGTTATCGCGGTAATCAGCGACGCGGCTTGGCCAGTTTATTCCTGCAACCAGCGTCAGATTATGCAGCAGCGGAAAAAGTTGAATGTCATCTTCCGAAAGCTCGCCATTTACGGCGTTTGGCTTGACGATGAGTTTATCCAGTGCACGTAAATCATCGCTGATATTTTTAATTAACCCATCAGAATGAGAGAGAAGCTCGGCAAAATTACCCGCGCTGGCCTCTTTCTTGTCGATGAAGTATTTGCGTGCGGCGGGAGTAGAAAACTCATCAAAAGCTGATTTGGCAAAACGCGGCAACAGCAGTTTATTGGCATAGCCGTTGACCTTGCGCAGCCACTCTTCAATGGCGGCGGAGCGTTTACCAGTCAGTAACGGTTTGCCGTCGAGCTTATCAACATAGTGAACAATGTCCATGCTTTCTGGCATATAGCGGCTGTCATCTTTTTGCAGAATGGGAACCTGTTTTTGACCGACCATCCGGGTGGGTGTTTCTGCATCGTCGTTGAGCAGAACGTGTAATTCGACGGGGATATTTTTCAGGCCGAAAATCATGCGGGCTTTGAGGCAGTAAGGGCAGTGATCGTAAATATATAGCTTCACGTGACTCCTCCATTTGGCTGTCAGTTCACTTTCAGTATGGAGGAGTCAGGGGGGAGTATCAAATCAGGCGTCGTGTTCCAGCAACCGACGCGCGGCACGTTTATGGCTAAATTGCCAGCCCAATGCAAGGAAGGTGATGACGCCAATAACGCCCAACATCATCCACGGCAACTCCGGTTGTTGCGTGGATTTACCCAGGTCAAACAGCCAGCCGCCGCCGATATAGCCAATAGCGCCGCCTATCGCCAGGCCCAGCCGACTAAATCCCATATAACTGCCGCGCGCTCGTGCATCCGCTAACGAGGCGCTAAGAGTTTCACGCGCAGGTTCGGCAATGATCGAGCCAATATAAAACAGACAAATCAGGGTGAAAAGTTGTTGCAGGCCGCTGACCATGCCCACGGGTATCATGCTTAATGACATCACCAGTAGCCCCGCCATCAACCGGTGTTCCAGACGAAAACGCTTTTCGCTCCAGCGGGCGATAGGGTAGAGCAACGTTAACGACAGACACGCTTCGATGGCATACATCCATTTAACGGCAGAGGGCGCTCCGGCAACGTCGTTGACCATAATCGGCAGCATCAACATCACCTGCACAGCCAGCATGTAGTAGCCCGCGAGTGTCAGGACATAGGTGACAAAACGTTTATCGCGCATCACGCGGGTCATGCCTTCGCGGACTGGCGTACGTACGGTAGAGAGTTTCCATGCGGGCAACAGCCAGGCGTTAAACGCTGCACACAATACAAACAGAATTGCCCCCGTGGCGCAGACCAGGCGAAAATCGTATTGCAATAACCAACTCCCCAACAGCGCGCCAATGACCGCACCGGCACTGTCCTGCATCATCAACAGGGAGAAAAAACGGCCCCGTTGTTCCGGACGAATTAATTTCACCACCAGCGCCGAACGCGGCGGATCAAATAACGTACCGCCGAGGCCCGAGAGCAAACAAGAAAACCACAGCATCCAGGGCTCATGGGCGATGCCCATGGTGGCGAATCCGGCGGCGCGCATCAGCATACCGGTAACGATCATCGGTTTAGCGCCAAAACGGTCGGCAATAGCACCACCGAAAATGCCTAATCCTTGCTGAATGAACTGACGCAGACCGAGGGCAATACCGACCATTACGGCGGCCCAGCCCATTTGATCAACGAAGCGGATAGAGATCAGCGGGAAGACAACAAAGAACCCCAGCACGACCAGCATATTATCGACGAGAAGGAAATATTTACCCAGGTTCCTCGCCTGCGATACGCGCGACATTTCCCCTCCCGGGAAATAAAAGATGAGCACTTTCTATTCTGCATTGCTGCTAAGATTTTTCCCATCATATCGGGGACAATATTTTTTTATCAAAACGTCGCTTTGATAGAGAATTTTTATCCAATATGTGAATAATGCAGAAAATGGCATTTTGGACTTTTCACAGGCTCTGGTTGCGCAGGTATAGTAATACTTACAGCGTATTAAAGACGTTACGGGAAGGAGTAGGTATAGAATGTTTGGCTATCGCAGTAACGTGCCAAAAGTGCGCTTAACCACCGACCGACTGGTCGTGCGTCTGGTGCATGAACGTGATGCCTGGCGACTGGCTGATTATTACGCAGAGAATCGCCATTTCCTGAAGCCCTGGGAGCCGGTGCGCGATGAAAGCCACTGCTATCCTTCAGGCTGGCAGGCCAGGTTAAGCATGATTAACGAATTTCATAAACAGGGCTCAGCCTTTTACTTTGGATTATTTGATCCAGATGAGAAAGAGATTATTGGCGTAGCCAATTTTTCCAATGTGGTACGCGGCTCTTTTCACGCCTGTTATCTCGGTTATTCGATCGGACAAAAATGGCAGGGTAAAGGACTGATGTTTGAAGCTCTGACCGCCGCCATTCGCTATATGCAACGTACCCAACATATTCATCGCATTATGGCCAACTATATGCCGCACAATAAACGCAGCGGTGATTTGCTGGCGCGGTTGGGGTTTGAAAAAGAAGGCTATGCGAAAGATTATTTGTTGATTGATGGAAAATGGCGCGATCACGTACTGACGGCATTAACCACCCCGGACTGGACGCCCGGCCGCTAAGGAGAATTTCATGAAGTATCAACTTACCGCACTGGAAGCCCGTGTGATTGGCTGTTTGCTGGAAAAACAGGTGACGACGCCAGAGCAATACCCGCTTTCCGTGAATGGCGTGGTAACGGCCTGTAACCAGAAAACAAACCGTGAACCGGTAATGAATCTGAGCGAATCCGAGGTGCAGGAGCAACTGGATAATCTGGTAAAACGCCATTATCTGCGCACGGTGAGTGGCTTTGGTAATCGAGTCACCAAATATGAACAGCGTTTCTGCAACTCTGAGTTTGGTGACCTGAAACTTAGCGCCGCGGAAGTCGCATTAATTACCACCTTGTTGTTGCGCGGTGCTCAGACGCCAGGTGAACTGCGCAGTCGCGCGGCGCGGATGTATGAATTCAGCGATATGACGGAAGTAGAAACGACGCTGGAACAACTGGCTAATCGCGAAGATGGGCCTTTTGTCGTTCGTCTGGCTCGCGAACCGGGTAAACGCGAAAGCCGCTATATGCATCTTTTCAGTGGCGAGGTGGATGATCAGCCTGTGCTTACAGAAACGTCAGACGCGGTTGGCGGTGATTTACAATCCCGCGTCGAAGCCCTGGAAATCGAGGTGGCAGAACTGAAACAGCGTCTTGATTCGTTGCTGGCCCATCTGGGAGATTAACGTGAAAAAATTACGTATCGGCGTAGTGGGTTTAGGCGGCATCGCGCAAAAAGCGTGGCTGCCAGTGCTGGCAGCGGCGTCTGACTGGACGCTACAAGGGGCGTGGTCGCCAACGCGTGAGAAAGCCATCTCAATTTGTGAAAGCTGGCGCATTCCTTACGCCGATTCGTTATCTAACCTTGCCGCCAGTTGCGATGCGGTATTTGTCCACTCCAGCACCGCCAGTCATTTTGAGGTGGTCAGTGCGTTATTAAATGCAGGTGTACATGTCTGTGTCGATAAACCGCTGGCGGAAAATCTGCGCGATGCCGAGCGACTGGTTGAACTCGCAGCGCGCAAAAAACTGACATTGATGGTCGGCTTTAACCGCCGTTTCGCGCCGCTGTACTGTGAGTTAAAAACACAGCTTGCCAGCGCGTCCTCGCTAAGAATGGATAAACATCGTACCAATAGCGTCGGGCCACACGATCTTTATTTCACCTTACTGGATGATTATTTGCATGTGGTTGATACCGCGCTGTGGTTGTCTGGCGGCAATGCAACTCTCGAAAGCGGTACGCTGCTGACCAATGAGTCCGGCGAAATGCTGTTTGCCGAGCACCATTTTTCGGCAGGTCAGTTACAAATCACCACCTGTATGCATCGTCGTGCCGGAAGTCAACGTGAAGCGGTGCTGGCAGTGACTGAAGGGGCATTAATCGACATCACCGATATGCGTGAATGGCGTGAGGAGCGTGGGCAGGGCGTGGTGCATAAACCGATTCCTGGCTGGCAAAGTACCCTCGAGCAGCGTGGATTTGTCGGTTGCGCGCGCCATTTCATTGAATGCGTGCAAAATCAGACAGTTCCGCAAACCGCGGGTGAACAGGCGGTGCTGGCGCAGCGCATCGTTGATAAGATCTGGCGCGATGCGATGAGTGAATAAACCCTGTAACATCTGGCGGTAGCAATTCACCATAATCCAGGTAGACTATTCGCCTCTTTCAGCGCCTGCCTTGCAGGCGTTTTGCCCGTGGGTCTGGATTAGAACACCGATGAATTTATTAAAATCGCTGGCCGCCGTCAGCTCGATGACCATGTTTTCGCGTGTGCTTGGCTTCGCACGCGACGCTATTGTCGCCAGAATCTTTGGCGCAGGGATGGCAACCGACGCCTTTTTTGTCGCGTTCAAACTTCCTAACTTGTTACGCCGTATCTTTGCTGAAGGGGCATTCTCCCAGGCTTTCGTGCCAATTCTGGCGGAATATAAAAGCAAGCAGGGTGAAGATGCTACGCGGGTCTTTGTCTCCTATGTCTCTGGCCTGCTGACACTGGCGCTGGCGGTTGTGACGGTCGCCGGTATGCTCGCCGCGCCGTGGGTGATCATGGTAACCGCGCCGGGCTTTGCGGATACTGCCGACAAATTCGCACTTACCAGCCAGTTATTACAGATTACCTTTCCTTATATCTTATTGATTTCACTGGCATCGCTGGTGGGGGCAATTCTGAATACCTGGAACCGTTTCTCGATTCCGGCATTTGCCCCAACGTTACTCAACATCAGCATGATTGGCTTTGCGCTGTTTGCTGCGCCGTACTTTAATCCACCAGTGCTGGCGCTGGCGTGGGCAGTTACGGTGGGCGGCATCCTGCAACTGGTTTATCAGCTACCGCATCTGAAGAAGATTGGCATGTTGGTATTGCCGCGCATTAACTTCCACGATGCCGGGGCGATGCGCGTAGTGAAACAGATGGGGCCGGCGATTCTTGGCGTCTCTGTTAGCCAGATTTCCTTAATCATCAACACTATTTTTGCCTCATTTCTTGCCTCCGGCTCGGTGTCATGGATGTATTACGCCGACCGTTTGATGGAGTTCCCGTCTGGTGTACTGGGCGTGGCGCTGGGGACCATTTTGCTGCCGTCGCTGTCGAAAAGTTTTGCCAGCGGTAATCACGATGAATACAACCGTCTGATGGACTGGGGGCTGCGTCTTTGTTTCCTGCTGGCTCTGCCAAGTGCGGTGGCGCTGGGCATCCTCTCCGGTCCGTTAACTGTTTCGCTGTTCCAGTACGGTAAATTTACCGCCTTTGATGCGTTGATGACCCAGCGGGCGTTAATTGCCTACTCGGTAGGTTTGATTGGCCTGATTGTGGTGAAAGTACTGGCTCCGGGCTTTTATTCACGGCAGGACATTAAAACGCCGGTGAAAATTGCCATCGTCACGCTGATTTTGACGCAATTGATGAACCTTGCATTTATCGGCCCGTTGAAACATGCCGGGCTATCGCTTTCCATTGGTCTGGCGGCGTGTCTGAATGCTTCGCTGCTTTACTGGCAGTTGCGTAAGCAGAAAATCTTTACCCCACAACCCGGCTGGACTGCGTTTCTGCTGCGTTTACTCGTGGCGGTTCTGGTGATGTCTGGTGTGCTTTTAGGCATGTTGCATATTATGCCGGACTGGTCGTTAGGCACTATGCCCTGGCGTTTACTGCGTTTGATGGCGGTCGTTGTTGCGGGAATTGCAGCGTACTTTGCCGCACTGGCCGTGTTGGGCTTCAAAGTAAAAGAATTTGCTCGTCGTACTGCTTAACGTAGAATTCCGGCCTGCATCGCAGGCCGGAGAAAATCTTCAAATAGAAATCTTTTTACCACCGCGCCAGGGTGTTGAGGTCTGACCGTTCGCCCCGTACAGTGTCGGCTCCTGATGCGGTTTCAGCATTTCCAGTGCCTGTTGATTGCGCTCAATCTGCCCTTCCAGTAGCCAGCCGTTATGCTGATTTAACTGGCGCAATTGCTGCGTTTTCTCGGTGATTTCCTGCCAGCATTGCGCAATATCTTCACTTATTTCTGTATCCGGTGCCTGTCGACGCAGCTGTTCCAGGTAATCCAGAGTCGCCAGCATTGAGCTTTTTTGTTCTGTAATATGTTGCAACTGGCTACCGGTGAACTGCCCCATAGAGAGATGTTGCTGCTCCTGGACCATCACTATATTAAGCTCGTTAAGCACCACAGACATCTGGTTGAGAATCTCAGCAAGACGCGGCATCTGATTATTTACTCATTAAATCTTGTTGCACTTCGTTGATCAGCGCATCGGCAATTTTGCCGACATCCATTTTTAGTTCACCATTACGAATCGCCAATTTTAATGCTTCAACGCGTTCAAGATTGATATCACTGCTGCCCGGTTGCATCAGTGTTGCCTGCGCATCGCTTAACTTGACGTTAGTACTGGCGGTAGCCGTCGTTTTTGCTGCGCGGGTATTGGCTACCGGAGCGTCACTGGTTTCACGTGGCTGAACGGTGCTTACAGGCTTCAGGGGGGAAGTGCGGTCAATACTCATGGTTTATTCCTCATTGAGGGCGCTTTATCATTTGTTGCTTATTTATCGGCAATGGACGGGCAATCTTTAATAGCTTACAGGTTTATAAGAATATTCCCATCGGCATCCACTACGCCACTGACTACCTGACCCGATATCATTCTCACGCGGGCCTTTTGCGCGACGGAAGCGTTATTCAGCGCCAGACCTTCAGCATTTGCACTGAACCCATCGCCACTGGCAATCACATTAACGCGTTGTCCTGCTTTTACCCGCCAGGCCTGACGCAGCATAGTCAGCTGTATAGGTTGTTCGGGGACCAAATCGCGCAGGCTAACCGCATCAACCAGTTGATTAGCATCCAGAACGGTACGCGGCGGTAGTGTATCCAGTCTGCCGCGTTTAAGTTTTACACTGCCTGCGTCAAGCTTTCCCCCACGCACAACCGGCATTGCTGCAACAACATAATTCCCTGTCGCCTGTACATTCACTTGCACGTAATGCTTATCGTTGCCACAGCGAGCCAGCACATTCACATTGCCCCACAGGCGGGCGTTATTAGTCATGGAAAGCAACGGCTGTTCGCATGGCGGCAATAAATTGGGTGCAGTACGAATAGAGACGTGGACCTCATCACTTAGCCCTGCCAGTTGTGCAACGAAAAAGGTTTGCAATTGTGAGGGGAAATCGCCAGCCGCACTAAGTGGGCTGAACAACATCGTGATGATCGCCACACAGCGCATTATTGTCAGCATTTTTGCCCCCGGCCATTTTCACAGCCTGAATTGTACCCGTACGCAATGACCATCAACGGCATAAATAGCAACCCATTTTGCTTTTATTCCGCCGATAACGCGCGCGTAAAGCCTTTAAGCTGACGGCAGAATTTTGATATCTGCGGAGGAGATATGCTCGATAAGCTCGACGCCGCCTTACGTTTTCAGCAAGAGGCACTCAATCTGCGCGCCCAGCGTCAGGAAGTGCTGGCGGCAAATATCGCCAATGCCGATACCCCTGGTTATCAGGCGCGCGATATGGATTTTGCCAGTGAACTTAAAAAAGTGATGCAGCGCGGGAGAGATGAAACCAGCGTGGTCGCGCTGACGTTGACCTCGTCGCAGCATATTCCAGCACAGGCGTTGTCACCTCCTGCCACAGAATTGCAATACCGTATTCCGGACCAGCCTTCACTGGACGGCAATACCGTGGATATGGATCGCGAACGCACCCAGTTTGCCGATAACAGCCTGCAATACCAGATGAGCCTTAGCGCGTTGAGCGGGCAAATCAAAGGCATGATGAACGTATTACAAAGCGGAAATTAACGGATGGCACTGCTGAATATTTTTGATATCGCCGGATCGGCGTTAACCGCTCAGTCTCAGCGTCTGAACGTGGCTGCCAGCAACCTGGCCAACGCCGACAGCGTGACGGGGCCAGATGGTCAGCCGTACCGGGCAAAACAGGTGGTGTTCCAGGTGAACGCCGCGCCAGGGGCTGCGACGGGCGGAGTCAAAGTGGCTGACGTGATTGAAAGCCAGGCCCCGGAAAAACTGGTCTATGAACCGGGTAATCCGCTGGCGGACGCGAAGGGCTACGTGAAAATGCCAAACGTCGATGTGGTAGGCGAGATGGTTAACACCATGTCGGCGTCGCGCAGCTATCAGGCCAACGTTGAAGTACTCAATACGGTGAAAAGCATGATGCTGAAAACCCTCACGCTCGGTCAATAAAGGAGAAAGCCATGTCCATTGCGGTAACCACCACCGATCCGACAAATACCGGCGTCAGCACTACCAGCAGTAGTTCGATTACGGGCAGTAACGCCGCCGATTTACAGAGCAGCTTTCTGACTTTGCTGGTGGCGCAACTGAAAAACCAGGATCCGACCAATCCAATGGAAAACAACGAGCTGACGTCACAACTGGCGCAAATCAGCACGGTCAGCGGGATTGAAAAGCTCAACACCACACTCGGTTCGATTTCCGGGCAGATTGATAACAGCCAGTCACTACAGGCCAGCAACCTGATTGGTCACGGCGTGATGATCCCCGGCACCACCATTCTTGCCGGTACTGGCAGTGAAGAAGGGGCGGTGACCACCACCACGCCGTTTGGTGTTGAGCTGCAACAGGCTGCAGATAAAGTAACCGCAACCATAACCGATAAAAATGGCGCAGTTGTGCGCACCATTGATATTGGTGAGCTCAGCGCCGGAGTCCACAGTTTCACCTGGGACGGCACGTTGACTGATGGTACGACCGCGCCGAACGGTTCTTATAACGTGGCAATTAGTGCCAGCAACGGCGGTACGCAGTTGGTTGCCCAGCCATTGCAGTTTGCGCTGGTACAGGGCGTGATTCGCGGCAATAACGGTAACACGCTGGATCTCGGCACTTACGGCACCACCACCCTCGACGAAGTACGGCAGATAATTTAAGCCTTCACATTTCAGGAGTCAGTCATGGCCTTTTCTCAAGCGGTTAGCGGATTAAACGCTGCTGCCACCAATCTCGATGTCATTGGCAACAATATCGCCAACTCCGCCACCTATGGCTTTAAATCCGGCACGGCTTCTTTTGCTGATATGTTTGCTGGTTCGAAAGTGGGACTGGGAGTAAAAGTTGCAGGCATCACTCAGGATTTTACCGATGGCACTACCACAAATACTGGTCGTGGGCTGGACGTTGCTATCAGCCAGAACGGTTTTTTCCGTCTGGTAGACAGTAACGGTTCGGTGTTTTACAGCCGTAACGGACAATTCAAACTGGATGAAAACCGTAACCTTGTGAATATGCAAGGTTTACAGTTGACTGGGTATCCGGCAACCGGTACGCCTCCGACCATCCAGCAAGGGGCGAATCCGGGCAATATTTCGATTCCAAATACCTTGATGGCGGCGAAGACCACGACCACGGCGTCCATGCAGATTAACCTTAACTCCAGTGATACGCTTCCTACCGTTACGCCATTCAGCGCCAGTGATGCCGATAGCTATAACAAAAAAGGTTCGGTAACGGTGTATGACAGTCAGGGTAATGCCCATGACATGAGCGTCTACTTTGTGAAGACGCAAGATAATACCTGGGATGTTTACACCCAGGATAGTAGTGCTCCAAACAGCATTGCAACGATAGCGACAACACTGGAATTTGATGCCAATGGTGTTCTGAAGTCGGATCCAACAAAGGATATTACCACTGGCGCGATTAACGGCGCGGATCCTGCGACATTCTCCCTCAGCTTCCTCAACTCTATGCAGCAAAACACCGGCGCTAACAATATTGTGGCAACCACCCAGAACGGTTACAAACCGGGCGATCTGGTGAGTTATCAAATCAACGATGACGGCACGGTAGTCGGGAACTATTCGAACGAACAAACCCAATTGCTGGGGCAGATTGTGCTGGCCAACTTTGCCAACAACGAAGGGCTGGCATCAGAGGGGGACAACGTCTGGTCTGCAACGCAATCTTCTGGTGTAGCGCTGCTGGGAACCGCCGGGACCGGCAATTTTGGCGCACTGACCAACGGCGCCCTGGAAGCGTCCAACGTCGATCTCAGCAAAGAACTGGTCAATATGATTGTCGCCCAGCGTAACTATCAGTCTAACGCCCAGACCATCAAAACTCAGGATCAGATCCTCAACACGCTGGTTAACTTACGCTAATTGCTGACGGGATAGCTCGATGGATCACGCAATCTATACCGCGATGGGCGCCGCCAGCCAGACGCTGAATCAACAGGCGGTGACCGCCAGCAATCTGGCGAATGCCTCCACGCCCGGTTTTCGCGCGCAGTTAAACGCCTTGCGCGCAGTGCCGGTGGAAGGGCTTTCTCTGCCCACACGCACTCTGGTGACGGCATCTACGCCAGGTGCAGATATGACGTCCGGCAAGATGGATTACACCTCGCGCCCCCTGGATGTTGCGTTGCAGCAGGATGGCTGGCTGGCCGTGCAGACCGCTGACGGCAGCGAAGGGTATACGCGTAATGGCAGCATTCAGGTTGATCCCGGTGGACAACTGACGATTCAGGGGTATCCGGTGATTGGCGAGGCGGGGCCGATTGCCGTGCCGGAAGGGGCGGAAATTACTATCGCCGCCGATGGCACCATTTCGGCGCTCAATCCGGGCGATCCGGCAAATACCGTTGCGCCAGTAGGACGGTTGAAACTGGTGAAAGCCATGGACAGTGAAGTGCAGCGTGGTGATGATGGGATCTTTCGTTTGAGTGCGGAAAGTCAGGCCACGCGTGGTCCGGTGTTACAGGCTGACCCGACGTTACGGGTGATGTCGGGCGTGCTGGAAGGTAGCAACGTTAATGCCGTTTCGGCAATGAGCGACATGATTGCCAGTGCGCGGCGTTTTGAAATGCAGATGAAAGTAATAAGCAGCGTCGATGATAACGCTGGTCGCGCCAACCAACTGCTGTCGATGAGTTAATTGAAAGGATACATGACAAACATAAGTTGCCCGACGGGCCTGCGGGATGATTCGCAATTTATTGATTTTGCGAGCTCTTGTAGGCCGGATAAGGCGTGTACGCCGCATCCGGCAAGAAGACATATGCGATTTGTCAGCAATCCACTACAGGACATTTTATGATCAGTTCATTATGGATCGCCAAAACGGGCCTTGACGCCCAGCAAACCAATATGGACGTCATTGCCAACAACCTGGCAAACGTCAGTACCAATGGTTTCAAGCGCCAGCGGGCGGTGTTTGAAGATTTACTTTATCAAACTATTCGCCAGCCTGGCGCGCAGTCTTCCGAACAAACTACCTTGCCATCCGGGTTACAAATCGGTACGGGAGTACGTCCGGTCGCCACTGAACGCTTACACAGCCAGGGCAACCTGTCGCAAACCAATAACAGCAAAGATGTGGCGATTAAAGGGCAGGGCTTTTTCCAGGTCATGCTGCCGGATGGCTCATCAGCCTATACCCGCGACGGCTCTTTCCAGGTGGATCAGAACGGACAACTGGTGACGGCGGGCGGTTTTCAGGTGCAGCCAGCAATCACCATTCCGGCGAATGCGTTAAGTATTACCATTGGTCGTGATGGCGTGGTCAGCGTTACCCAGCAAGGCCAGGCTGCTCCGGTTCAGGTTGGACAACTCAATCTCACCACTTTTATGAACGACACTGGCCTGGAGAGCATTGGCGAAAACCTCTACACCGAAACACAATCCTCCGGCGCACCGAACGAAAGCACGCCAGGTCTGAACGGCGCTGGGCTGTTGTATCAAGGATATGTTGAAACGTCTAACGTCAACGTAGCGGAGGAACTGGTCAACATGATTCAGGTACAGCGCGCCTACGAAATCAACAGTAAAGCGGTATCCACCACCGACCAGATGCTGCAAAAACTGACGCAACTCTAAAGCATACCGGTAGGGCAACTTACCGGTTTATTGATTTTTGAAGATGATAGCCATGCGAAAAAAATACGGCATTTCCACCTTGTTGGTGCTTTCACTGACCGGCTGCGCCTGGATCCCGTCCCCCCCGCTGGTGCAGGGGGTGACCACGGCACAACCTGTACCCGGCCCGACGCCCGTCGCCAATGGTTCCATTTTTCAGTCTGCTCAGCCGATTAATTATGGCTATCAGCCGTTATTTGAAGATCGCCGACCACGCAATATCGGCGATACGCTGACTATTGTGTTGCAGGAGAATGTCAGCGCCAGCAAGAGTTCGTCTGCTAATGCCAGCCGCGACGGAAAAACCAACTTCGGGTTTGATACTGTGCCGCGCTATTTGCAAGGGCTGTTTGGTAATGCCCGTGCCGATGTCGATGCCTCTGGCGGTAATAGCTTCAATGGTAAAGGCGGGGCGAATGCCAGCAATACCTTTAGCGGTACCTTGACCGTGACGGTTGATCAGGTGCTGGTCAACGGCAACCTGCATGTGGTGGGCGAAAAACAGATAGCCATTAATCAGGGTACGGAATTTATTCGTTTCTCCGGCGTGGTCAATCCACGCACTATCAGTGGCAGCAACACTGTACCGTCAACCCAGGTGGCAGACGCGCGTATTGAGTACGTTGGCAATGGCTACATTAACGAAGCACAAAACATGGGCTGGTTACAGCGTTTCTTCCTTAACCTGTCTCCAATGTAAGTGAGGCTGTGGTGATTAAATTTCTCTCTGTATTCATTCTTCTGCTGGTAGCGACCGTTGCACAGGCTGACCGCATCCGCGATCTCACCAGCGTACAGGGCGTACGACAAAACTCGCTGATTGGTTATGGTCTTGTTGTTGGCCTTGACGGTACGGGCGACCAGACAACCCAGACGCCGTTTACCACTCAAACGCTTAATAACATGCTCTCACAGTTGGGAATTACCGTTCCGACTGGCACCAATATGCAGCTAAAAAACGTCGCTGCGGTAATGGTGACGGCGTCACTTCCGCCGTTTGGACGCCAGGGGCAAACCATCGATGTGGTGGTTTCTTCCATGGGTAATGCCAAAAGCTTGCGTGGCGGTACGTTGTTGATGACACCGCTTAAGGGCGTCGACAGCCAGGTTTATGCGCTGGCGCAGGGCAATATTCTGGTCGGAGGCGCGGGGGCATCGGCGGGTGGCAGCAGTGTTCAGGTTAACCAACTGAATGGCGGGCGGATCACCAACGGTGCGATTATTGAGCGCGAATTGCCCAGCCAATTCGGCGCTGGCAATACCCTCAATTTGCAGCTAAATGACGAAGACTTCGCGATGGCGCAGCAGATCGCCGATACCATCAACCGCACCCGAGGATTCGGCAGTGCCACGGCGTTAGATGCCCGAACTATTCAGGTTCGCGTGCCGAACGGTAATAGTTCCCAGGTGCGTTTCCTTGCCGATATCCAGAATATGCAGGTCAATGTCACCCCGCAGGACGCCAAAGTAGTGATTAACTCGCGCACCGGTTCGGTGGTGATGAATCGTGAAGTGACCCTCGACAGCTGCGCGGTGGCGCAGGGCAATCTCTCGGTTACGGTAAATCGTCAGGCCAATGTCAGCCAACCAGATACGCCGTTTGGTGGCGGGCAGACCGTGGTAACGCCACAAACACAGATCGACTTACGCCAGAGCGGCGGTTCGCTGCAAAGCGTGCGTTCCAGCGCCAGCCTCAATAACGTGGTGCGCGCGCTCAACGCCTTGGGAGCCACCCCGATGGATTTAATGTCCATACTGCAATCTATGCAAAGCGCGGGATGTCTGCGGGCAAAACTGGAAATCATCTGATGATTAGCGACAGCAAACTGCTGGCGAGCGCCGCCTGGGATGCACAATCACTTAACTATCTGAAAGCGAAAGCGGGCGAAGATCCAGCAGCAAATATTCGCCCGGTAGCTCGCCAGGTGGAAGGGATGTTTGTGCAGATGATGCTAAAAAGCATGCGTGAAGCCTTACCGAAAGATGGCCTGTTCAGCAGCGAGAATACCCGGCTCTACACCAGCATGTATGACCAGCAGATAGCCCAACAGATGACAGCAGGCAAAGGTCTGGGACTTGCGGAGATGATGGTAAAACAGATGACGCCAGAGCAGCCATTGTCCGCAGAAGAAATGCCTGCAGGACCGATGAAATTTCCACTTGAAACAGTGATGAGTTTTCAAAATAAAGCGCTCAAGCAGATGGTGCAAAAAGCTTTACCGCACAATTTCGATGCTTTGTTGCCTGGTGACAGCAAAGCGTTCCTTGCACAGCTCTCGCAGCCAGCTCAATTGGCAAGTCAGCAAAGCGGTGTGCCACATCACCTGATCCTCGCCCAGGCTGCACTGGAATCAGGCTGGGGACAACGACAAATTCGTCGCGAAAATGGCGAGCCGAGCTACAACGTGTTTGGCGTAAAAGCGTCAGGTAACTGGAAGGGGCCAGTTACTGAAATCACTACTACCGAATATGAAAACGGCGAAGCGAAGAAAGTTAAGGCGAAGTTTCGTGTTTACAGTTCTTATTTCGAAGCATTGTCAGATTACGTTGGGCTGTTAACCCGTAATCCACGCTACGCCGCCGTGACTCGCGCTGCCAGCGCCGAGTTGGGGGCGCAGGCATTACAGGACGCGGGCTATGCTACCGATCCTGAGTATGCCCGCAAACTCACCAATATGATTCAGCAATTGAAATCGGTAAGCGACAAGGTGAGCAAAACCTACAGTATGAGTATCGATAATCTGTTCTGAATAATTCAAGTCCGGCGGGTGTCTGCCGATAATGCTCTGTAATTGAAGGCTTACAAGGAACCTCCATGTCCAGCTTGATTAATAACGCCATGAGCGGGCTTAACGCTGCCCAGGCGGCGTTAAATACGGCGAGTAATAATATTTCCAGCTATAACGTTGCCGGATATACCCGACAAACCACCATTATGGCGCAGGCTAACAGTACGTTAGGTGCGGGCGGTTGGGGAGGCAATGGCGTCTATGTTTCTGGCGTGCAGCGTGAATACGATGCGTTTATTACCAATCAGTTACGTGCGGCTCAGACCCAGAGTAGCGGCCTGACTTCCCGTTATGAGCAAATGTCGAAAATCGACAATATGCTCTCTGGCAGCACCACGTCGCTGGCAACGCAAATGCAGGACTTCTTTACCAGTTTGCAAACGCTGGTCAGTAACGCAGAAGATCCGGCTGCGCGGCAGGCGCTGATTGGCAAGGCGGAAGGTCTGGTAAATCAGTTTAAAACCACCGACCAGTATCTGCGCGACCAGGACAAACAGGTCAATATCGCGATAGGTGCCAGCGTCGACCAGATCAATAATTATGCCAAACAAATCGCCAGCCTGAACGATCAGATCTCCCGTTTAACAGGCGTGGGAGCAGGGGCTTCACCCAACGATCTCCTTGATCAACGCGATCAACTGGTGAGTGAATTAAACCAGATCGTTGGTGTTGAGGTCAGCGTTCAGGATGGCGGTACTTACAATATCACCATGGCCAATGGGTATTCGCTGGTTCAGGGCAGTTCGGCACGTCAGCTTGCAGCAGTCCCATCCAGTGCCGATCCTTCTCGTACGACAGTCGCTTATGTTGATGGGACGGCGGAAAATATCGAGATCCCAGAGAAATTGCTGAATACGGGGTCACTGGGCGGCATTCTGACATTTCGTTCTCAGGACCTGGACCAGACGCGTAATACGCTCGGGCAACTGGCGCTGGCATTTGCTGAGGCTTTCAATGCCCAACATAACAAGGGGTATGATGCCAATGGTAAAGAAGGGGAGGATTTCTTTGCTATTGGTAAGCCCGCTGTTCTGGAAAATAGCAAAAACAAAGGAAGCTCCGCGATCGGTGCTACGGTAACCGATAGTTCCGCTGTGCTGGCGACAGATTACAAAATCTCGTTCAAAGATAATCAGTGGCAGGTCACCCGTCTGGCCAGCAATACCACTTTTACGGTGGTGCCGGATGCCGACGGTAAAGTCTCATTTGATGGTCTGGAACTGACCTTCACCGGAACGCCAAAACCAAACGACAGCTTCACGTTGAAACCGGTAAGCGATGCCATCGTCAATATGGATGTACTAATCACTGACGAAGCGAAAATCGCCATGGCCAGCGACGAAACTGCCGGTGAAAGCGACAACCGCAATGGTCAGGCGCTGCTGGATTTGCAAACTAATGGCAAAACGGTCGGCGGGGGGAAATCCTTTAACGATGCCTATGCCTCGTTGGTTAGCGATATCGGGAATAAAACCGCCACGTTGAAAACCAGCAGCACTACTCAAAGTAATGTGGTGACGCAACTTTCTAATCAGCAGCAGTCTATCTCTGGCGTCAATCTCGACGAAGAGTACGGCAATCTGCAACGTTTTCAGCAGTATTATCTGGCCAATGCACAGGTTCTGCAGACGGCGAATGCCATTTTTGATGCGCTGATTAACATTCGCTAAGGGGAGATAAGATGCGTTTCAGTACCCAGATGATGTACCAGCAAAATATGCGTGGTATTACCAATTCTCAGGCGGAATGGATGAAGTACGGCGAACAGATGTCGACGGGTAAGCGAGTCGTTAACCCTTCTGACGATCCCATTGCAGCATCACAAGCCGTAGTTCTCTCCCAGGCGCAGGCGCAAAACAGCCAGTACACACTGGCGCGGACTTTTGCAACCCAAAAGGTGTCGCTGGAAGAAAGCGTGCTTGGCCAGGTGACGACGGCAATCCAGAATGCCCAGGAAAAAATTGTTTATGCCAGCAACGGCACGTTAAGTGACGATGACCGGGCATCGTTGGCAACGGATATTCAGGGGATCCGCGACCAGTTGTTAAATCTGGCGAATACCACGGATGGGAACGGGCGCTACATTTTTGCCGGTTATAAAACAGAATCCGCGCCGTTTAGTGAAGCTGACGGTGATTATGTCGGCGGAACAGAAAGTATTAAGCAGCAGGTCGATGCCTCTCGCTCAATGGTGATAGGGCATACCGGTGACAAAATTTTCAACAGTATCACCAGCAACGCGGTAGCGGAACCTGACGGTAGCGATTCTGAAACTAACCTGTTTGCTATGCTGGATAGCGCCATCGCGGCGCTAAAAACGCCAGTCGCGGATAGCGAAGCGGATAAAGAAACTGCCGCTGCGGCATTGGATAAAACCAACCGTGGCCTGAAAAACTCACTGAATAATGTCCTGACCGTACGTGCTGAACTCGGCACGCAACTGAATGAACTGGAGTCGCTGGATTCATTAGGTAGCGATCGCGCTTTAGGGCAAACGCAGCAGATGAGTGATCTGGTTGATGTGGACTGGAATGCAACTATTTCCTCTTACATCATGCAGCAAACGGCATTGCAGGCGTCGTACAAAGCATTTACCGATATGCAGGGATTGTCACTCTTCCAACTCAACAAATAAGCTCGCTTTAAAACATATCATGAAACTGGGTATGTTTTGTCTGCCTGCTCTGGGATCGCCGGGGCGGCATTTTTTTGCTATGAGGCATAAAGAACTATTACAGACATGCCTGCAAATCAGCCAATGTTGCCATCAGTATCATAGAATCGACAGGTGACGGCTCAAAACCCACTCGCAGATAAAACTCGCGGGCCTGGTCTGATAACGCATGGACCAACATTCCGCGAATACCAATGACTTCAGCTGCCTGTAGTACTCGTAGACCGGCATCTCTGACCATCGCGCGACCGATACCCTGACCCTGTAATGATTTATCTATTGCCAAACGACCAAGTACTACAACAGGGATCGGTTCTGGCATATTACGGCGAAATCGTCCTGTTGCGACATGCATTTCGACGGCGCTTGAGGCAAGCGAATAATAAGCCAAAACGTTGCTATGAGTATCACAGCCAACAAATGTACGTGATGCACCTGCAAGCTGATTTTTTAGGGCCCTCTGCTTTAGCCAGTTATCCATCGTTTCTACCCCCGAGCAAAAAGAGATGAATTGATGCTTTGCCTGGAGTGGTTCGGGGGCCTGAATCATTTTTTCTGTTCCCACGGCGCGGGTGTTTGCATGGTTTTGCGTAATGCAGAATTGGGCGCGGGTGGCTGATCCAGCCGATTCAAAAATAGCTGATAATCATCAGAATCCATCCTGAAAATTCGCTGCTCAATGAGCGCCTCTTCAGCTGCGGCTCTGGCGGCCTCAAGGACAAATTCGGTGCGATTTTTTCCTCGGGCTTTAGCGGCCCGGTCGATAAGATCGCGTTCTGCGGGTTTTATGCGCAGATTTAAAGATTCGCGCCTGGCTGGAATGTTGTTGGCGGCTGGCATAAAAAAATCCTTCAGCTTTATATGGATAATAATTATACAACATATGTAACGCTAATGTCATTACAGCAAAGGCACTGCCCCTGAAATAAAAAGCCCCGGCGGTTGCCAGGGCTTGATCACTTTGAGTTAAGTTTTACTCAACAGGTTGCGGACGAGCAGGGCCAGCAGATGCATGATGTGTTGCTGCATGACCACCTGCGGCACCTTTACCTTCAAAGGCAAAGCTTGGGCGCTGCCAGTCACTGTGACGCGGTGCTTCCGGAACATATTCCGGTGCCGGAGCGCGTGTCATCGGCGCAGTGGCGTGGTTATGTTCAACGGTTACCTCGGATACAACAGGAGCTACCGTTTCAACTTCAGCTGCGACTTCAGCGACGACCGGGGCGGCGGGTTGAGCGACAACTTCAGGTTCGGCAACCACAACCTCGGCAGTTTCGGCAACTTCTTCAATGTCTGCCGTCTCTTCCTGCGGTTCAACTACCGGTTCTGCGTGCTCTGCAACGTCCTGCGCTACGGCAACATCGGCCTCGGCAATCACCTGAGGCTGTTCTGTTACCGCTGCGGCAATCACTTCAGGATGCGTTGTTTCAACAACTTCTGGTTGCGGTTCTGCAACCTGAACAGGTGTTTCTACAACTTCAGCCACCTCTTCAACAACCGGCGCAGCAACAACAGGTTCGACAGCGGCGGCGACAGGTACCTCAGTCACCATCGGCTGCACTTGTACTTCTTCCTGTTCGCGCTGTTCTTCAACCTGTACATCTTGCGGACGTACAATTGGATAGCGGATCCAGACTTTGCCAGAGGCCAGTTCCGGAGACGCGCACGCTACGGTCAACGGCATTGGCGACTGGGTTGGATAACGCTCATCACGATAGCGACGACGACGCTGACCACTCACGCGCAGGTGACGAGGCGAGCGGCGAGAACGGCGCGGCATGCCACCGTTGTCACGGTTATCGGCACTGTTCTCTTCTTGCTGTTCCGACGCAGTTTGCGCTACGACTGGCAGCGGTACTTTCACCAGTTCAGTGCTCGGGGCTTGCGCTTCCTGAGTATGAGTAACAGGCTCGGCAGCGACAGTTTCTTCAACCACCGGTGCGGTGACCACTTCTTCCGCAACGCTTTGTTCATAGCGCACTTTCTGATTCAGCTGACGTTGTTTACGACGCGGCTGAACCGGACGTACACGTTCTTCCTGTTCGGTTTCCTGAACAGATTGCTCTTCAACATTCAGCGCCTTCACTTCTTGTTGCGCCTGACGTTTATCATCGTTACGGCGGCGGCTACGTTCACGACGCGGCGCTTGCTGTTCGTCAGTGGTACGCGCTTTTTCCGTTACATCAGCCTGCTGACGGCTATCACGCGTCTCAGCCGTTTGCTGCTGCGCCTGGCGACGATTACGACGGTTTTCTTCGCGATTATCGCTACCCTCTGTACGTTCGCTACGCGTGTCGCGGCGTTCATTACGGTCACGGCGGTTGTTCTGACGAGGCTTACGGCGATCCTGTTGGCGCTCCGGTTTCGCTTCCTCTTTTGGTGCAGGTTGCTCGACCGATTTGCTTTCTTCACCGCCACTGAACAGCGATTTCAGTACACTGAAAAGGCGGCTCAACAGACCCGGTTGTGCCGGAGCTGCTGGCGTTGCTGGTGCCGCTTTAGGTGCCGGGGCTGCTGCAGGCGCTACAGGTTCAGCCGGAGCTGGCGCTGGTGGCACATCCGGCATAGCAAAGGTTGCCAGTGCAGGTTGTTCAGGACGCTTACGTTCAGCGAACTCTTCTTCAGACGGCAACGCCATCGCTTCTTCATGCAGTTTCGGCAGCATGTAGCTTAAGGTCGGCGTTTCTTCCCCTTTACGCACGCGCAGCACGTGGTAGTGCGGTGTTTCCATCTGATCGTTTGGTACAATCACACAGCGCACGCCGTCCTGACGAGTTTCAATGGCATTTACCGCAGAACGTTTTTCGTTCAGCAGGTAAGAAGCGATTGGCACAGGAACAATGGCGTGGACTTCCTGGGTGTTCTCTTTCAGCGCTTCTTCTTCAATCAGACGCAGAATAGAGAGCGACAGGGATTCATTGTCACGCACGGTGCCAGTACCGGAACAACGCGGACAAACGTGATGACTGGATTCACCCAGCGACGGGCTCAGGCGCTGACGGGACATCTCCAGAAGGCCGAAGCGAGAAATATGGCTGATTTGAATACGAGCACGGTCCTGACGCACCGCTTCGCGCAGACGGTTTTCTACCGCACGCTGGTGGCGTACTGGCGTCATGTCGATGAAGTCGATAACAATCAGACCACCGAGGTCACGCAGACGCAGCTGACGAGCAATTTCATCAGCAGCTTCCAGGTTGGTGTTAAACGCAGTTTCTTCGATATCGCCGCCGCGAGTTGCACGTGCGGAGTTGATGTCGATGGCGGTTAACGCTTCGGTGCTGTCGATAACAATGGAGCCACCAGACGGCAGACGGACTTCACGCTGGAAGGCGGACTCAATCTGGGATTCAATCTGGTAGTGGCTGAACAGCGGAATTTCACCGGTGTACAGTTTGATTTTGCTACTGAAATCCGGGCGACCTAATGCAGCGATATGCTGACGCGCCAGTTCGAGCACTTTCGGATTATCGATAAGAATTTCGCCGATGTCCTGGCGTAAGTAATCGCGGAATGCGCGAACGATTACGTTGCTCTCCTGGTGAATCAGGAACGGAGCAGGGCGACTTTCAGCGGCTTTTTTGATCGCTTCCCAGTGTTTCAGACGGAAGCTTAAATCCCATTGTAGCGCCTCGGCAGATTTGCCGACGCCTGCGGTACGCACGATAAGCCCCATGCCTTCCGGCAGTTCCAGGCTTGCCAGTGCTTCTTTTAATTCGGTACGGTCGTCGCCTTCAATACGGCGAGAAATGCCACCCGCGCGCGGGTTGTTTGGCATCAGAACCAGATAGCTACCCGCCAGGCTGATAAAGGTGGTCAGCGCAGCCCCTTTGTTGCCGCGCTCTTCTTTATCAATCTGAACAATAACTTCCTGGCCTTCACGCAACACATCTTTAATGTTGGGGCGACCATGAGCACTGTAGTTAGCTGGGAAATATTCGCGGGCAATTTCTTTTAGAGGGAGGAAACCGTGACGTTCAGCGCCGTAATCAACAAAAGCAGCTTCCAGACTCGGTTCAATGCGGGTGATTTTACCTTTGTAGATGTTAGCCTTTTTCTGCTCATGCCCCGGGCTTTCGATATCCAGGTCATACAGACGCTGCCCATCTACAAGGGCAACGCGCAACTCTTCCTGCTGAGTTGCGTTAATTAACATTCTTTTCATCGTAACTTACTCATTATTCTTACATTGACGACTAAGCTGCGGGCAAAGTAACGCCTTGCCGGGTGTGAACCGATGGCCTCGTGTCTAGTCGCGTCGCCAACCTCACGGTTATCGTCAGCTCAAAGAGGCGCAGAGTGTCGGTTGCCCGTTTTTCATGCGGAAAAACAGCGCAATTATCAGAGAAACAGACTGGGTATTACTCTCCAGAAATATTTCCATCTACCGGTAAGGACTGCAACCCGCAGCCCGCTAACTGCCTGAAAGATCAATACGTCTTACGCCATTGCTGCGTTGATGATCGGTCGGGCAAAATGGGTTATTCCGTAAAATTTCTTGTTTTAACAAGGTTGGACACGGAAACGTTCTCATTATTCCATTGCAAGCCTTGTTATAGCAAGATGACTTTTACCATTTATCACCCACTTACTCACAGTTTTTTCACTTCTTGCTGGCGATTGGTTTAATAACCACCAATTAGGTGATCACCCTGCGAAGTAATAAGGTGCAAAACTAAATATAAGCATAGAAAAATGAGTGGCGCGAATCCTGCTGGCTATTTAGAATCGCCCACCATGAAAACAGAGACTCCATCCGTAAAAATCGTTGCTATCACTGCTGACGAAGCAGGGCAACGTATCGATAATTTTTTGCGTACCCAACTGAAAGGCGTACCAAAAAGTATGATCTACCGTATTTTGCGTAAAGGTGAAGTACGGGTGAACAAAAAACGTATTAAACCTGAATATAAACTCGAAGCTGGCGATGAAGTGCGTATCCCGCCAGTTCGCGTTGCCGAACGGGAAGAAGATGCGGTGTCGCCACATTTGCAAAAAGTGGCGGCGCTGGCGGATGTCATCTTATATGAAGATGATCATATTCTGGTGCTGAATAAACCGTCCGGCACGGCGGTACATGGCGGCAGTGGTTTAAGTTTCGGCGTTATTGAAGGTTTGCGGGCGTTGCGCCCTGAAGCGCGATTCCTCGAACTGGTGCATCGACTCGACAGAGACACTTCAGGCGTGCTGCTGGTGGCGAAAAAACGCTCGGCGTTACGTTCGCTGCATGAGCAGTTACGTGAAAAAGGCATGCAGAAAGATTACCTGGCGCTGGTGCGCGGCCAGTGGCAGTCACACGTGAAGAGTGTACAAGCGCCGTTATTGAAGAATATTTTGCAAAGCGGTGAGCGTATTGTGCGTGTGAGTCAGGAAGGTAAACCATCCGAAACGCGTTTTAAAGTGGAGGAACGCT
The DNA here is from genome assembly GCF_005781135.1 of Escherichia sp. E3659. NCBI lineage: Bacteria > Pseudomonadati > Pseudomonadota > Gammaproteobacteria > Enterobacterales > Enterobacteriaceae > Escherichia > Escherichia sp. E3659. Next base: position 48,840 of record NZ_VATQ01000006.1, read on the forward strand.
ATGCGTTTGCCACCCTGGTGCGTTGTAGCCCGGTTACCGGACGTACTCATCAGATCCGTGTGCATACTCAGTATGCCGGTCATCCGATAGCGTTTGACGATCGTTACGGCGACCGTGAATTCGATAAACAACTAACTGAATCGGGAACGGGGTTAAATCGTTTGTTCCTGCATGCGGCGGCGTTGAAGTTTACGCATCCGGGGACCGGTGAGGTGATGCGTATCGAAGCGCCAATGGATGATGGTTTGAAGCGTTGTTTGCAGAAACTGCGTAACACGCGTTAATGCGAGCATATAAACCTGGTAGTAGGCGGTAGGCCTGATAAGGCATTTTCGCCGCATCAGGCAGTCAGCACCAATTGCCGGATGCGGCGTAAACGCGTCCGGCCCATAAAATTATCCCATCAGCGGGTTTTGCCCTTCCCGGCGCAACATCTGACAGAGCGCAATAAGCGGCAAACCAACCAGCGTGTTAGGGTCACGCCCCTCTAAGCGCTCAAACAGCGTAATACCAAACCCTTCACTCTTAAAGCTGCCTGCGCAGTGCAGGGGATGTTCTTTGCGCACGTAATTATCAATCTCCGCCTCGCTCAGGTGACGGAAATGGACGTCAAAAGGTTCAACTTCTGTTTGCAGATGCCCATTCGCCGAATTAAACAGCGCCAGCCCGGTATAGAAGGTGACAATATTGCCACTGGCTTTACGTAATTGCTGACGGGCATTTTCTTCCGTTAACGGTTTGCCAGTGATTTCACCGTCCAGTACACACACCTGATCAGAACCAATAATTAAATGATCCGGATAACGTGACGCCAGGGATTGCGCTTTTTCCTGCGCCAGTCGAAGCACCAACTGGCGCGGTGATTCATCGCTGCGCGGGGTTTCGTCGACCTCCGGCGCGGCACATTCGAAAGAGATTTGCAGTTTTTCCAGTAGGACGCGGCGCCAGGGCGATGTGGAGGCTAAAATAAGTTTAGGCATATTTTTTTCCATCAGATATAGCGTATTGATGATAGCCATTTTAAACTATGCGCTTCGTTTTGCAGGTTGATGTTCGTTGTCAGCACTGAACGAAAATAAAGCAGTAACCCGCAATGTGTGCGAATTATTGGCAAAAGGCAACCACAGGCTGCCTTTTTCTTTGACTCTATGACGTTACAAAGTTAATATGCGCGCCCTATGCAAAAGGTAAAATTACCCCTGACTCTCGATCCGGTTCGTACGGCTCAAAAACGCCTTGATTACCAGGGTATTTATACTCCTGATCAGGTTGAGCGCGTCGCCGAATCTGTGGTCAGTGTGGACAGTGATGTGGAATGCTCCATGTCGTTCGCTATCGATAACCAACGTCTCGCGGTGTTAAACGGCGATGCGAAGGTGACGGTAACGCTCGAGTGTCAGCGTTGCGGGAAGCCGTTTACTCATCAGGTCTACACAACGTATTGTTTTAGTCCTGTGCGTTCAGACGAACAGGCTGAAGCACTGCCGGAAGCGTATGAACCGATTGAGGTTAACGAATTCGGTGAAATCGATCTGCTTGCAATGGTTGAAGATGAAATCATCCTCGCCTTGCCGGTAGTTCCGGTGCATGATTCTGAACACTGTGAAGTGTCCGAAGCGGACATGGTCTTTGGTGAACTGCCTGAAGAAGCGCAAAAGCCAAACCCATTTGCCGTATTAGCCAGCTTAAAGCGTAAGTAATTGGTGCTCCCCGTTGGATCGGGGATAAACCGTAATTGAGGAGTAAGGTCCATGGCCGTACAACAGAATAAACCAACCCGTTCCAAACGTGGCATGCGTCGTTCCCATGACGCGCTGACCGCAGTCACCAGCCTGTCTGTAGACAAAACTTCTGGTGAAAAACACCTGCGTCACCACATCACTGCCGACGGTTACTACCGCGGCCGCAAGGTCATCGCTAAGTAATCACGCGTCTGCGTGATGAAGCTTAGTGAGGATTTTCCCCAGGCAACTGGGGAAAGACCAAACCGGGCGGCGACGATACCTTGACACGTCTAACCCTGGCGTTAGATGTCATGGGAGGGGATTTCGGTCCTTCCGTGACAGTGCCTGCAGCTTTGCAGGCACTGAATTCTAATTCGCAACTCACTCTTCTTTTAGTCGGTAATCCCGACGCCATCACGCCATTACTTGCTAAAGCTGACTTTGAACAACGTTCGCGTCTGCAGATTATCCCTGCGCAGTCAGTTATCGCCAGTGATGCCCGGCCTTCGCAAGCTATTCGCGCCAGTCGCGGTAGCTCAATGCGCGTGGCGCTGGAGCTGGTTAAAGAAGGTAGAGCACAAGCCTGCGTCAGCGCCGGTAATACCGGAGCGTTGATGGGACTGGCAAAATTATTACTCAAGCCCCTTGAGGGGATTGAGCGTCCTGCGTTGGTGACGGTGCTGCCGCATCAGCAAAAGGGCAAAACGGTGGTCCTTGATTTAGGGGCCAACGTCGATTGTGATAGCACAATGTTGGTGCAATTCGCCATTATGGGCTCTGTTTTGGCTGAAGAGGTGGTGGAAATTCCCAACCCTCGCGTGGCGTTGCTCAATATTGGTGAAGAAGAAGTGAAGGGTCTTGACAGCATTCAGGATGCCTCAGCTGTGCTGAAAACAATCCCTTCTATCAATTACATCGGCTATCTTGAAGCCAATGAGTTATTAACTGGCAAGACAGATGTGCTGGTCTGTGACGGCTTTACAGGAAATGTCACATTAAAGACGATGGAAGGTGTTGTCAGGATGTTCCTTTCTCTGCTGAAATCTCAGGGTGAAGGAAAAAAACGGTCGTGGTGGCTACTGTTATTAAAGCGTTGGCTACAAAAGAGCCTGACGAGGCGATTCAGTCACCTCAACCCCGACCAGTATAACGGCGCCTGTCTGTTAGGATTGCGCGGCACGGTGATAAAAAGTCATGGTGCGGCCAATCAGCGAGCTTTTGCGGTCGCGATTGAACAGGCAGTGCAGGCGGTGCAGCGACAAGTTCCTCAGCGAATTGCCGCTCGCCTGAAATCTGTATACCCAGCTGGTTTTGAGCTGCTGGACGATGGCAAAAGCGGAACTCTGCGGTAGCAGGACGCTGCCAGCGAACTCGCAGTTTGCAAGTGACGGTATATAACCGAAAAGTGACTGAGCGTACATGTATACGAAGATTATTGGTACTGGCAGCTATCTGCCCGAACAAGTGCGGACAAACGCCGATCTGGAAAAAATGGTGGATACTTCTGACGAGTGGATTGTTACTCGTACCGGTATTCGCGAACGCCATATTGCTGCGCCAAACGAAACCGTTTCAACCATGGGTTTTGAAGCGGCAACGCGTGCAATTGAAATGGCAGGCATCGATAAAGACCAGATTGGCCTGATTGTTGTGGCAACGACTTCTGCCACCCACGCCTTCCCGAGCGCAGCATGTCAGATCCAAAGCATGCTGGGCATCAAAGGCTGCCCGGCGTTTGACGTTGCCGCAGCCTGCGCAGGTTTCACCTATGCATTGAGCGTGGCCGATCAATACGTGAAATCTGGCGCGGTGAAGTATGCTCTGGTCGTCGGTTCCGATGTACTGGCGCGCACCTGCGATCCCACAGATCGTGGGACCATTATCATTTTTGGCGATGGCGCGGGCGCTGCGGTGTTGGCTGCCTCTGAAGAGCCGGGAATCATCTCTACCCATCTGCATGCCGACGGTAGTTATGGTGAATTGCTGACGCTGCCAAACGCCGACCGCGTGAATCCAGAGAATTCAATTCATCTGACCATGGCGGGCAACGAAGTCTTCAAAGTTGCGGTAACGGAGCTGGCGCACATCGTTGATGAGACGCTGGAAGCAAATAATCTTGACCGTTCCCAACTGGACTGGCTGGTTCCACATCAGGCGAACCTGCGTATTATCAGCGCAACGGCGAAAAAACTCGGCATGTCAATGGACAATGTCGTTGTGACGCTGGACCGTCATGGTAATACCTCTGCCGCTTCTGTACCGTGCGCGCTGGATGAAGCCGTACGCGACGGGCGTATTAAGCCGGGGCAGTTGGTTCTGCTTGAAGCCTTTGGCGGTGGATTCACCTGGGGCTCCGCGCTGGTTCGTTTCTAGGATAAGGATTTAAACATGACGCAATTTGCATTTGTGTTCCCTGGTCAGGGTTCTCAAACCGTTGGCATGCTGGCTGATATGGCGGCGAGCTATCCAATTGTCGAAGAAACCTTTGCTGAAGCTTCTGCGGCGCTGGGCTATGACCTGTGGGCGCTGACCCAGCAGGGGCCAGCCGAAGAACTGAATAAAACCTGGCAAACTCAGCCAGCACTGTTAACTGCCTCTGTTGCACTGTACCGTGTATGGCAGCAGCAGGGCGGTAAAGCACCGGCGATGATGGCCGGTCACAGCCTGGGGGAATACTCCGCGCTGGTTTGCGCTGGTGTGATTGATTTTGCTGATGCGGTACGTCTGGTTGAGATGCGCGGCAAGTTCATGCAAGAAGCCGTACCGGAAGGAACTGGCGCAATGGCGGCAATCATCGGTCTGGATGATGCGTCTATTGCGAAAGCTTGTGAAGATGCAGCAGAAGGTCAGGTCGTTTCTCCGGTAAACTTCAACTCTCCGGGCCAGGTGGTTATTGCTGGTCACAAAGAAGCGGTTGAACGTGCTGGCGCTGCCTGTAAAGCTGCGGGCGCGAAACGTGCGCTGCCGTTGCCGGTGAGCGTACCTTCTCACTGTGCGCTGATGAAACCCGCTGCCGACAAACTGGCGGTTGAATTAGCGAAAATCACCTTTAACGCGCCGACCGTTCCGGTTGTGAATAACGTTGATGTCAAATGCGAAACCAATGGCGATGCCATTCGTGATGCACTGGTACGTCAGTTGTATAACCCGGTTCAATGGACAAAATCTGTTGAATACATGGCATCGCAAGGCGTTGAGCATCTTTATGAAGTGGGGCCGGGCAAAGTGCTTACTGGCCTGACGAAACGTATTGTCGACACCCTGACCGCCTCGGCGCTGAACGAACCTTCAGCGATGGCAGCGGCGCTCGAGCTTTAAAAGAGGAACAACATGAATTTTGAAGGAAAAATCGCACTGGTAACCGGTGCTAGCCGCGGGATTGGCCGTGCAATCGCTGAAACGCTCGCAGCTCGTGGCGCGAAAGTTATCGGTACTGCGACCAGTGAAAGCGGTGCTCAGGCGATCAGTGATTATTTAGGCGCCAACGGTAAAGGTCTGATGTTGAATGTGACCGACCCGGCATCTATCGAATCTGTTCTGGAAAAAATTCGCGCAGAATTTGGTGAAGTCGATATCCTGGTCAATAATGCCGGTATCACTCGTGATAACCTGTTAATGCGAATGAAAGATGATGAGTGGAACGATATTATCGAAACCAACCTTTCATCTGTTTTCCGTCTGTCAAAAGCGGTAATGCGCGCTATGATGAAAAAGCGTCATGGTCGTATTATCACTATCGGTTCTGTGGTTGGTACCATGGGAAATGGCGGTCAGGCCAACTACGCTGCGGCGAAAGCGGGCTTGATCGGCTTCAGTAAATCACTGGCGCGCGAAGTTGCGTCACGCGGTATTACTGTAAACGTTGTTGCTCCGGGCTTTATTGAAACGGACATGACACGTGCGCTGAGCGATGACCAGCGTGCGGGTATCCTGGCGCAGGTTCCTGCGGGTCGCCTCGGCGGCGCACAGGAAATCGCCAACGCGGTTGCATTCCTGGCATCCGACGAAGCAGCTTACATCACGGGTGAAACTTTGCATGTGAACGGCGGGATGTACATGGTCTGACCGCGATTTGCACAAAATGCTCATGTTGCGCGCAGTCTGCGTGGTTATGAGTAATAATAAGTGCAAAATGATTTGCGTTGTTGGGGGGTATGGCCTCAAAATAACGCAAAATCGTGGTAAGACCTGCCGGGATTTAGTTGCAAATTTTTCAACATTTTATACACTACGAAAACCATCGCGAAAGCGAGTTTTGATAGGAAATTTAAGAGTATGAGCACTATCGAAGAACGCGTTAAGAAAATTATCGGCGAACAGCTGGGCGTTAAGCAGGAAGAAGTTACCAACAATGCTTCTTTCGTTGAAGACCTGGGCGCGGATTCTCTTGACACCGTTGAGCTGGTAATGGCTCTGGAAGAAGAGTTTGATACTGAGATTCCGGACGAAGAAGCTGAGAAAATCACCACCGTTCAGGCTGCCATTGATTACATCAACGGCCACCAGGCGTAAGTGAACATCTCCAGGCGGTCGTTCGACCGCCTGAGTTTTTTCTTTTTTGTCCCACTAGAATCATTTTTTTCCCTCCCTGGAGGACAAACGTGTCTAAGCGTCGTGTAGTTGTGACCGGACTGGGCATGTTGTCTCCTGTCGGCAATACCGTAGAGTCTACCTGGAAAGCTCTGCTTGCCGGTCAGAGTGGCATCAGCCTAATCGACCATTTCGATACTAGCGCCTATGCAACGAAATTTGCTGGCTTAGTAAAGGATTTTAACTGTGAGGACATTATCTCGCGCAAAGAACAGCGCAAGATGGATGCCTTCATTCAATATGGAATTGTCGCTGGCGTTCAGGCCATGCAGGATTCTGGCCTTGAAATAACGGAAGAGAACGCAACCCGCATTGGTGCCGCAATTGGCTCCGGGATTGGCGGCCTCGGACTGATCGAAGAAAACCACACATCTCTGATGAACGGTGGTCCGCGTAAGATCAGCCCATTCTTCGTTCCGTCAACGATTGTGAACATGGTGGCAGGTCACCTGACTATCATGTATGGCCTGCGTGGCCCAAGCATCTCTATTGCGACCGCCTGTACTTCTGGCGTGCACAACATCGGTCAAGCTGCGCGTATTATCGCGTATGGCGATGCTGACGTGATGGTTGCAGGTGGCGCAGAGAAAGCCAGTACGCCGCTGGGCGTTGGTGGTTTTGGCGCGGCACGTGCATTATCTACCCGCAATGATAACCCGCAAGCGGCTAGCCGTCCGTGGGATAAAGAGCGTGATGGTTTCGTACTGGGCGATGGCGCCGGTATGCTGGTACTTGAAGAGTACGAACACGCGAAAAAACGCGGTGCGAAAATTTACGCTGAACTCGTCGGCTTTGGTATGAGCAGCGATGCTTACCATATGACGTCGCCGCCGGAAAACGGCGCAGGCGCAGCACTGGCAATGGCAAATGCTCTGCGTGACGCAGGAATTGAGCCTGGCCAGATTGGCTACGTGAACGCGCACGGTACTTCTACGCCAGCTGGCGATAAAGCTGAAGCGCAGGCCGTGAAAACTATCTTCGGTGAAGCTGCAAGCCGTGTGCTGGTAAGCTCCACGAAATCCATGACCGGTCACCTGTTAGGTGCAGCAGGTGCAGTAGAGTCTATCTACTCCATCCTGGCGCTGCGCGATCAGGCTGTTCCGCCGACCATCAACCTGGATAACCCGGATGAAGGTTGCGATCTGGATTTTGTGCCGCATGAAGCGCGTCAGGTCAGCGGAATGGAATACACCCTGTGTAACTCCTTCGGCTTCGGTGGCACCAATGGTTCTTTGATCTTCAAAAAGATCTAAGTCGCCATTTCCCACCTACATAAAAGGTCCGCTTGCGGGCCTTTTTTCTTAGATTTTATTCAGACTTGTTCCGCAGTGAACATGCTGCCACACTTACAATCCTATTATAAGGAGCCGGTATGTTCTTAATTAACGGTCATAAACAGGATTCGCTGGCAGCAAGCGATCGGGCCATACAATTTGGCGATGGCTGTTTCACGACAGCCAGAATTATCGACGGTAAAGTCAGCTTATTATCCGCGCACATTACGCGACTACAGGAAGCCTGTCAGCGGTTAATGATCGTTTGTGACTTCTGGGTGCAGCTTGAGCACGAGATGGCGACTCTGGCGGCAGAGCAGCAGAATGGAGTGCTGAAAGTGGTGATCAGTCGTGGCAGTGGTGGGCGAGGTTACAGTACGTTAAACAGCGGACCGGCAACGCGCATGCTCTCAGTTACGGCTTACCCAACGCATTACGACCGCTTACGCAAAGAGGGAATGCTGCTGGCACTAAGCCCGGTACGCCTGGGACGCAATCCTCATCTTGCGGGAATTAAACATCTTAATCGTCTTGAGCAAGTGTTGATTCGCTCTCATCTTGAGCAGACAAACGCCGACGAGGCGCTGGTTCTTGACAGTGAAGGGTGGGTTACGGAATGCTGTGCAGCTAATTTGTTCTGGCGTAAAGGCAACGTGGTCTACACGCCGCGTCTGGATCAGGCTGGAGTTAACGGTATTATGCGACAATTCTGTATCCGTTTACTGGCACAATCCTCCTATCAGATTGCCGAAGTGCAAGCCTCGTTGGAAGACGTGATGCAGGCAGATGAAGTGATGGTTTGTAATGCGCTGATGCCAGTTATGCCTGTGCGTGCCTGTGATGATGTCTTCTTTTCGTCAACAACGCTATATGAATATTTAGCCCCACTTTGTGAGCACCCGAATTAGTCATGAAAAAAGTGTTATTGATTATCCTGTTATTGCTGATGGTACTGGGTATCGCCGCTGGTGTGGGCGTCTGGAAGGTTCGCCATCTTGCCGACAGCAAATTACTGATTAAAGAAGAGACAATATTCACCCTGAAACCTGGAACCGGAAGAATGGCTCTCGGTGAACAATTGTATGCCGATAAAATCATCAATCGCCCCCGCGTCTTTCAGTGGTTGCTGCGTATTGAGCCGGACCTTTCCCATTTCAAAGCCGGGACTTATCGCTTTACGCCGCAGATGACCGTGCGCGAAATGTTACAGCTGCTGAAAAGCGGGAAAGAAGCGCAGTTTCCGCTACGCCTGGTAGAAGGGATGCGTCTGAGCGACTACCTCAAACAATTGCGTGAGGCACCCTATATCACGCACACGTTAAGCGACGATAAATACGCTACCGTGGCGCAGGCCCTGGAACTTGAAAATCCGGACTGGATTGAAGGCTGGTTTTGGCCAGACACCTGGATGTATACCGCTAATACCACTGATGTCGCGTTACTCAAACGAGCGCACAAGAAAATGGTGAAAGCGGTCGATAGCGCCTGGGATGGGCGAGCGGATGGTCTGCCGTATAAAGATAAAAACCAGTTGGTAACGATGGCGTCGATAATCGAAAAAGAAACCGCCGTTGCCAGCGAGCGCGATCAGGTTGCCTCAGTATTTATCAACCGTTTACGTATCGGCATGCGCCTGCAAACCGACCCGACGGTGATTTACGGGATGGGAGAGCGTTATAATGGCAAACTTTCTCGTGCAGATCTGGAAACGCCGACAGCGTATAACACCTACACCATTACTGGTCTGCCGCCAGGCGCGATTGCTACGCCGGGGGCGGATTCGCTGAAGGCTGCTGCGCATCCGGCGAAAACGCCGTATCTCTATTTTGTGGCCGATGGTAAAGGCGGTCACACGTTTAATACCAATCTTGCCAGTCATAACAAGTCTGTGCAGGATTACCTGAAAGTGCTTAAGGAAAAAAATGCGCAGTAAGTATATCGTCATTGAAGGGCTGGAAGGCGCAGGCAAAACCACCGCGCGAAACGTGGTGGTTGAGACGCTTGAGCAACTGGGGATCCGCGACATGGTTTTCACTCGAGAACCTGGCGGTACGCAGCTGGCGGAAAAATTAAGAAGCCTGGTGCTGGATATCAAATCGGTAGGCGATGAAGTCATTACCGATAAAGCCGAAGTACTGATGTTTTATGCCGCGCGCGTTCAGCTGGTGGAAACTGTCATCAAACCGGCGCTGGCGAAAGGCACCTGGGTGATTGGCGATCGGCACGATCTCTCCACTCAGGCGTATCAGGGCGGCGGTCGTGGCATTGACCAGCATATGCTGGCAACGCTGCGTGATGCTGTTCTGGGGGATTTTCGTCCTGACTTGACGCTTTATCTTGATGTGACCCCAGAAGTGGGGCTAAAACGCGCCCGTGCGCGTGGCGAACTGGATCGCATTGAGCAAGAGTCATTCGATTTCTTTAATCGTACTCGCGCCCGCTATCTTGAACTGGCGGCACAGGATAAAAGCATTTACACCATTGATGCCACTCAGCCACTGGAATCAGTGATGGAGGCGATTCGCACCACCGTGACTCACTGGGTTAAGGAACATAACGCATGAGATGGTATCCGTGGTTAAGACCCGATTTCGAGAAACTGGTAGCCAGCTATCAGGCCGGAAGGGGTCACCATGCGCTACTCATTCAGGCGTTACCTGGCATGGGCGATGACGCCTTAATCTACGCTTTAAGCCGTTACCTCCTGTGCCAACAACCAGAGGGGCATAAAAGCTGCGGCCACTGTCGTGGATGTCAGTTGATGCAGGCGGGAACGCATCCCGACTATTACACACTTGCTCCCGAAAAAGGGAAGAACGCGCTGGGCATTGATGCGGTGCGTGAAGTCACTGAAAAACTGAATGAACACGCGCGTTTAGGCGGTGCTAAAGTTGTCTGGATAACCGATGCCGCCTTGCTGACCGACGCTGCGGCGAACGCTTTGCTAAAAACACTCGAAGAGCCGCCGGCAGAAACCTGGTTTTTCCTTGCTACCCGAGAGCCTGAACGTTTACTGGCGACATTACGTAGTCGTTGTCGGCTACATTACCTCGCACCACCGCCAGAACAGTACGCCGTGACCTGGCTTTCACGTGAAGTGACAATGTCACAGGACGCGTTACTTGCCGCACTGCGCTTAAGCGCCGGTTCGCCTGGCGCGGCGTTGGCGTTGTTTCAGGGAGATACCTGGCAGGCCCGCGAAACACTTTGCCAGGCGTTGGCTCACAGTGTGCAATCTGGCGACTGGTATTCCCTGTTGCCGACACTTAATCATGAACAAGCTCCGGCGCGTCTGCACTGGCTGGCAACCCTGATGATGGACGCGCTCAAGCGCAAGTATGGCGCTTCGCAGGTTACCAATGTTGATGTGCCGGGCGTTGTTGCTGCGCTGGCAAACCAGCTTTCTCCCGCGCGCCTGCAGGCTATACTGGGAGATGTTTGTCACACCCGTGAGCAGTTAATTTCTGTCACTGGCGTAAACCGCGAGCTTCTCATCACCGATCTTTTACTGCGTATTGAGCATTACCTGCAACCGGGCGTTGTGCTACCGGTTCCTCATCTTTAAGAGAGACATCATGTTTTTAGTCGACTCACACTGCCATCTCGATGGTCTGGATTATGAATCTTTGCATAAGGACGTGGATGACGTTCTGGCAAAAGCCGCTGCGCGCGATGTGAAATTTTGTCTGGCGGTCGCCACGACATTACCGGGTTATCTGCATATGCGGGATCTGGTAGGCGAACGTGACAATGTCGTATTTTCTTGCGGTGTGCATCCGCTCAACCAGAACGATCCCTATGATGTGGAAGATTTACGCCGCCTTGCGGCGGAAGAGGGCGTTGTTGCCCTTGGGGAAACCGGGCTGGATTATTATTACACGCCGGAAACTAAAGTGCGTCAGCAAGAGTCTTTCATCCACCATATCCAGATTGGTCGTGAACTGAACAAGCCGGTTATTGTCCATACGCGTGACGCCCGCGCCGATACGCTGGCAATTCTGCGCGAAGAAAAGGTGACGGATTGCGGTGGCGTACTACACTGTTTTACAGAGGACAGAGAAACGGCAGGCAAATTACTGGATCTTGGATTTTACATCTCCTTCTCCGGCATTGTGACCTTCCGTAATGCAGAACAACTACGTGATGCCGCGCGTTATGTGCCGCTCGACCGGTTACTGGTCGAAACTGACGCGCCTTATCTGGCACCTGTGCCGCATCGAGGAAAAGAGAATCAACCTGCAATGGTTCGTGATGTTGCTGAATACATGGCTGTGTTGAAAGGTGTTGCCGTTGAAGAGCTGGCGCAGGTAACCACCGATAACTTCGCCCGCCTGTTTCACATCGACGCTTCCCGCCTTCAATCCATCCGTTAAATGAATTTATTTTAAGACTCGTAATTAATTACTAAAACGAGTAAAGTTCACCGCCGCAAATTGGGCGGTGAATAACCATGTTCGACGCATTATGGCATTTATTTTGTCAATACGTGCAACTTCGCTAAAGGTCCGAAGTTGAAACGTGATAGCCGTCAAACAAATCGGCCATGAATTATTTTACTCTGTGTAATAAATAAAGGGCGCTTAGACGCCCTGTACACGGCAAGGTTCTCCCCCCCTTGCCACGCGTGAGAACGTTAAAAGCACCCATACTCAGGAGCACTCTCAATTATGTTTAAGAATGCATTTGCTAACCTGCAAAAGGTCGGTAAATCGCTGATGCTGCCGGTATCCGTACTGCCTATCGCAGGTATTCTGCTTGGCGTCGGTTCCGCGAATTTCAGCTGGCTGCCCGCCGTTGTATCGCATGTTATGGCAGAAGCGGGCGGTTCCGTTTTTGCAAACATGCCACTGATTTTTGCAATTGGTGTCGCCCTCGGCTTTACCAACAACGATGGCGTATCCGCTCTGGCCGCAGTTGTTGCCTATGGCATCATGGTAAAAACCATGGCCGTGGTTGCGCCGCTGGTACTGCATTTACCTGCTGAAGAAATCGCCGCTAAACACCTGGCGGATACGGGCGTACTCGGGGGGATCATCTCCGGTGCGATCGCAGCGTACATGTTTAACCGTTTCTACCGTATTAAGCTGCCTGAGTATCTTGGCTTCTTTGCCGGTAAACGCTTTGTGCCGATCATTTCTGGCCTGGCTGCCATCTTTACTGGCGTTGTGCTGTCCTTTATTTGGCCGCCAATTGGTTCCGCCATTCAGACCTTCTCCCAGTGGGCTGCTTACCAGAACCCGGTAGTAGCGTTTGGCATTTACGGCTTCATCGAACGCTGCCTGGTACCGTTTGGTCTGCACCACATCTGGAACGTACCTTTCCAGATGCAGATCGGTGAATACACCAACGCCGCAGGTCAGGTATTCCACGGTGACATTCCGCGTTATATGGCGGGTGACCCGACTGCGGGTAAACTGTCTGGCGGCTTCCTGTTCAAAATGTACGGTCTGCCGGCTGCCGCGATTGCTATCTGGCACTCTGCTAAACCAGAAAACCGCGCTAAAGTGGGCGGTATCATGATCTCCGCGGCGTTGACCTCGTTCCTGACCGGTATTACCGAGCCAATCGAGTTCTCCTTCATGTTCGTTGCGCCGATCCTGTACATCATCCACGCGATTCTGGCAGGTCTGGCATTCCCGATCTGTATCCTGCTGGGTATGCGCGATGGTACATCGTTCTCGCACGGTCTGATCGACTTCATCGTTCTGTCTGGTAACAGCAGCAAGCTGTGGCTGTTCCCGATTGTCGGTATCGGTTATGCGATTGTTTACTACACTATCTTCCGCGTGCTGATTAAAGCTCTGGATCTGAAAACCCCGGGCCGTGAAGACGCAACTGAAGATGCGAAAGCTACCGGCACCAGCGAAATGGCACCGGCTCTGGTTGCTGCATTTGGTGGTAAAGAAAACATCACTAACCTTGACGCATGTATTACCCGTCTGCGTGTTAGCGTCGCTGATGTGTCCAAAGTGGATCAGGCTGGCCTGAAGAAACTGGGCGCAGCGGGCGTAGTGGTTGCAGGTTCCGGTGTTCAGGCGATTTTCGGTACGAAATCCGATAACCTGAAAACCGAAATGGATGAGTACATCCGCAACAACTAATCCGTAAGACGTTGGGGAGACTAAGGCAGCCGAATGGCTGCCTTTTTTACAGCCGCTAATCAGACCGGTCATCATTAAATTGCGTGTTGCGCCCGGGACGATAGTTCCTTTCACGTCGATATCGTAGGGTTTGTCGAGCAGATTATTTCCAGCAATGAGACGTTTTGGGGTATCTGATAACAGGCGAACAGCTCCACCTGCGAATAGCAATTTTGCCCGGCAGTGGAAGGAAACTGTCAAAGCAATGCTGGTGGTAGCAGGAAGGGCCTGGTAGCCGATATCCCTGTTATTATCTAAACCAAAGAGAAAAGGTGTTTTCGGCCCATTCATAGGCAAAAATGGGAATAATGGCGATGTATACGGCAGTAAAACGATTTTTTACTTATAAATCGTGGCTTAAGGTTGAAAGAGCAGGTTTAACTCGACCATACTCTATACTCGCAGTGTAGCGCGGCGTAGCATGGCGCAACGCATGGCAATTTGAAAAAGGAAAATGTCGTGGCAGAAGAAACTATTTTCAGCAAAATTATTCGTCGTGAGATCCCCTCCGATATCGTCTACCAGGATGAGCTGGTAACGGCGTTTCGCGATATTTCGCCGCAAGCGCCAACGCATATTCTGATCATTCCAAATATCCTTATCCCTACCGTGAACGATGTGTCTGCCGAGCATGAGCAGGCGCTGGGGCGTATGATCACCGTAGCGGCAAAAATTGCCGAGCAAGAAGGCATTGCCGAAGATGGCTATCGTTTGATCATGAATACCAACCGTCATGGCGGACAAGAGGTCTATCACATTCATATGCACCTGCTGGGTGGCCGTCCGTTGGGACCAATGCTGGCGCATAAAGGCCTGTAACGATGAGAAAAGGGTGCTTTGGACTGGCGTCTCTGGCGTTGCTATTGCTGGTCGGTTGTCGTTCACATCCGGAAATCCCGGTGAATGATGAACAGTCACTGGTGATGGAGTCATCTTTGCTGGCAGCGGGCATTAGCGCAGAAAAGCCCGTTCTTTCAACGTCTGATATTCAGCCTTCAGCATCCTCGACGCTTTATAACGAAAGGCAAGAACCCGTTACCGTTCATTATCGTTTTTACTGGTATGACGCCAGGGGGCTTGAGATGCACCCTCTGGAAACGCCGCGCAGCGTCACCATTCCCGCACGTTCAGCGGTGACTCTGTACGGCAGCGCCAATTTTCTTGGAGCGCACAAAGTCAGACTTTATCTTTATTTGTAAGGGGTGAATCTTGATGACAAAAATGAGTCGCTACGCTTTAATCACCGCGCTGGCGATGTTTCTTGCCGGGTGTGTGGGGCCACGTGAACCCGCACCGGTAGAAGAAGTAAAACCTGCGCCGGAGCAACCGGCTGAGCCGCAACAGCCAGTACCTACAGTGCCATCAGTGCCGACGATCCCGGAGCAGCCAGGGCCAATTGAGCACGAAGACCAAACCGCACCGCCTGCGCCGCATATTCGTCATTATGACTGGAATGGCGCAATGCAGCCGATGGTCGGTAAGATGCTTGGGGCCGATGGCGTGACCGCAGGCAGCGTCTTGCTGGTTGATAGCGTCAATAACCGCACCAATGGTTCTTTGAATACCGGGGAAGCGACAGAAACGCTGCGCAATGCACTGGCTAATAACGGTAAATTTACCCTCGTTTCCGCCCAGCAGCTTTCGATGGCCAAGCAGCAGTTAGGTTTGTCGCCGCAGGATAGCTTAGGCACCCGTAGTAAAGCCATTGGTATTGCTCGCAACGTGGGGGCTCATTACGTGCTGTACTCCAGCGCCTCTGGCAACGTTAACGCTCCGACCCTGCAAATGCAGTTGATGCTGGTGCAGACGGGCGAAATTATCTGGTCAGGTAAAGGTGCCGTTCAGCAACAATAATCCCATCACGCGCGACGAGTTATTGTCGCGCTATTTCCCGCAGTATCACCCCGTCGCGACGTTTAACAGTGGACTTAGCGGCGGGAGTTTTCTCATTGAACATCAGGATCAGCGTTTTGTTCTGCGTCAGACTCACGATCCTGATGCGCCGCAGTCCGTGTTTCTGCGCCAGTACCGGGCGTTATCACGATTACCGGCATACCTTGCACCAAAGCCACATCTCTATCTCCGTGGCTGGATGGTGGTCGACTATTTGCCCGGCGAGGTAAAAACGCAATTGCCGGATACCGACGAACTGGCAGGCTTGCTGTATTATCTGCATCAACAACCGCGTTTTGGCTGGCGAATAACCCTGCTGCCGTTACTGGAACGGTACTGGCAGCGAAGCGATCCGGCGCGGCGGACAGCGGGTTGGCTGCGACTATTAAAACGTCTGCGCAAAATACGGGAACCGCAGCCATTACGTTTAAGCCCGTTGCATATGGATGTTCATGCAGGGAACTTAGTCTATACCTCGTCAGGGCTAAAGCTCATCGACTGGGAGTATGCCGGTGATGGTGATATCGCTCTGGAACTGGCGGCGGTGTGGGTGGAAAATAGTGAGCAGCACCGGCAATTAGTTAATGACTATGCCGTGCGGGCGAATATGAATCCGGCGCATTTGTGGCATCAGGTCAGGCGCTGGTTTCCCTGGTTACTGATGCTGAAAGCAGGGTGGTTTGAGTACCGCTGGCAACAAACCAGCGATCAACAATTTATCAGGCTGGCCAATGACACCTGGCGGCAGCTATCAATAAAACAATAAGGAGAGCAGTGTGGGTCCAGTAATGTTGGATGTTGAAGGTTATGAACTGGACGCGGAAGAGCGCGAAATACTTGCGCATCCGCTGGTGGGAGGGCTGATTCTCTTTACACGTAACTATCATGATCCAGCACAGTTGCGCGAACTGGTACGCCAGATCCGCGCAGCTTCACGCAATCACCTGGTGGTGGCGGTGGATCAGGAAGGCGGACGTGTGCAGCGTTTTCGTGACGGTTTTACCCGCTTACCGGCAGCACAATCATTCGCTGCGCTTTTAGGAATGGAAGAGGGGGGCAAACTGGCGCAAGAGGCAGGTTGGCTGATGGCCAGCGAAATGATCGCTATGGATATTGATATCAGCTTTGCACCAGTGCTGGACGTAGGACATATCAGCGCGGCGATTGGTGAACGTTCTTATCATGCCGATCCAGAAAAAGCCCTCGCAATCGCCAGTCGGTTTATTGATGGGATGCATGAAGCCGGAATGAAAACCACCGGTAAACATTTTCCTGGCCACGGTGCCGTAACTGCAGATTCACACAAAGAGACGCCGTGCGACCCACGCCCGCAAGCGGAAATTCGTGCCAAAGATATGTCGGTTTTCAGTACGTTAATTCGCGAAAATAAACTCGATGCCATTATGCCCGCGCATGTGATCTACAGCGATGTTGATCCGCGTCCGGCGAGCGGTTCTCCCCACTGGTTGAAAACTGTTTTACGTCAGGAGCTGGGGTTTGACGGCGTGATTTTCTCTGACGATTTATCGATGGAAGGTGCCGCGATTATGGGCAGTTATGCCGAGCGTGGACAGGCATCACTGGATGCAGGTTGCGATATGATCCTGGTCTGCAATAATCGTAAAGGGGCCGTCAGCGTGTTAGATAATCTGTCACCGATCAAGGCAGAACGTGTTACACGTTTGTATCATAAAGGTTCATTTTCGCGACAGGAACTGATGGACTCGGCTCGCTGGAAAGAGATCAGCGCCCGTCTGAATCAGTTACATGAACGCTGGCAGGAAGAGAAGGCAGGTCACTAACCCTGGCTTATGTGAGGAAGCGATGATTATCTATTTGCACGGTTTTGACTCTAACAGTCCGGGTAACCACGAGAAAGTCTTACAATTGCAGTTTATTGACCCGGATGTACGGCTAATAAGCTACAGCACGCGGCATCCGAAACATGATATGCAGCATTTGCTCAAAGAAGTGGACAAAATGCTGCAACTGAACGTCGACGAGCGCCCGCTCATTTGTGGTGTTGGTCTGGGCGGTTATTGGGCAGAGCGGATTGGTTTTCTCTGTGATATTCGCCAGGTGATCTTCAATCCCAATTTGTTCCCTTATGAGAACATGGAAGGGAAGATTGATCGCCCGGAAGAGTATGCCGATATTGCCACCAAGTGTGTGACCAACTTCCGTGAGAAGAATCGCGATCGTTGCCTGGTGATTTTGTCGCGTCACGATGAAGCGCTTAACAGTCAGCGGACATCTGAAGAGCTGCATCATTATTACGAGATTGTCTGGGACGAAGAGCAGACGCACAAATTCAAAAATATCTCTCCGCATTTGCAGCGCATTAAGGCATTCAAAACCCTCGGTTAATTGGCATCGTCGCATCAGGTAACCTTGCCGGTACCTGATGCGACCCGGATTAAGGCGTTCACGCCGCATCCGACAGCCGAGCACCAATGCCTGATGCGATGCTGCGCATCTTATCAGGCCTGGCAAACGCCCTCCATACACGCCTCACGCTATATAACCCTTCCGAATTAGCACGAATAATAAACAATAAACTCTGTTTTTTGATCTCAACAGGTAAATCCGCCTATCTTTTCAGCAACAAAACTTGATTGACATCAATTTTGGTATGACCAATGCACCATTCATGTTATTCTCAATAGCGAAGAACATTTTCATTGCTGTAACCTGTTGTTAATTAAGAGCTATGTTAATAACCATTAATTAACAATTGGTTAATAAATTTAAGGGGGTCACGTTGACTACGCCATTGAAAAAAATTGTGATTGTCGGCGGCGGTGCTGGTGGGCTGGAAATGGCAACACAGCTTGGAGATAAGCTGGGGCGCAAGAAAAAAGCCAAAATTACGTTGGTCGATCGTAACCACAGTCACCTGTGGAAACCGTTGCTGCACGAAGTGGCGACCGGATCGCTCGATGAAGGCGTTGATGCGCTGAGCTATCTGGCCCATGCGCGTAATCATGGTTTCCAGTTTCAGCTGGGTTCTGTGGTTGATATCGATCGTGAAGCGAAAACAATCACCATTGCTGAACTGCGCGACGAAAAAGGTGAATTGTTAGTTCCAGAGCGGAAAATTGCTTACGACACGCTGGTGATGGCGCTGGGTAGCACCTCTAACGATTTCAACACGCCGGGCGTAAAAGAGAACTGCATTTTCCTTGATAACCCGCATCAGGCACGTCGTTTCCATCAGGAGATGCTGAATCTGTTCCTGAAGTTTTCTGCTAACCTGGGCGCCAATGGCAAAGTGAATATTGCGATTGTTGGCGGCGGCGCGACCGGCGTAGAGCTCTCTGCCGAATTGCACAATGCCGTGAAACAACTGCACAGTTACGGTTACAAAGGGCTGACCAACGAAGCCCTGAACGTTACTCTGGTGGAAGCGGGAGAGCGAATTTTGCCAGCGTTACCGCCGCGTATCTCTGCTGCGGCTCACAATGAGTTAACGAAACTGGGCGTTCGCGTGCTGACGCAAACTATGGTTACCAGTGCCGATGAAGGCGGTTTGCACACTAAAGATGGTGAATATATTCAGGCCGATCTGATGGTGTGGGCTGCCGGGATAAAAGCACCAGATTTCCTGAAAGATATTGGTGGTCTTGAAACCAATCGTATCAACCAACTGGTGGTGGAACCGACGCTGCAAACCACGCGCGATCCAGACATTTACGCTATTGGCGACTGTGCGTCATGCCCGCGTCCGGAAGGGGGCTTTGTACCGCCGCGCGCTCAGGCCGCACATCAGATGGCGACCTGCGCAATGAACAACATTCTGGCGCAGATGAACGGTAAACCGCTGAAAAATTATCAGTATAAGGATCACGGTTCGCTGGTATCGCTGTCCAACTTCTCCACCGTCGGTAGCCTGATGGGTAACCTGACGCGCGGTTCAATGATGATTGAAGGACGAATTGCGCGCTTTGTGTACATCTCGCTATACCGAATGCATCAGATTGCGCTGCATGGCTACTTTAAAACCGGATTAATGATGCTGGTGGGCAGTATCAACCGCGTTATCCGTCCGCGTTTGAAGTTGCATTAATCGGCGTACACTGGCGGATGTGGCGTAAACGCCTCATCCGCCCTTGAGGAACAGTGCGATCGGTAGCCGCGTCGTATCAGGCATCCTTTCAGACTTCTCTGAATCCTTCAGCTTTTCCAGCTATTCCCACGCTTTTCATCTTCTGTCTGATAGCTGCTTTTCCCCTTCGCTTGCATGATTGTCATAACTGCAAAGAAGGAGGTGTTCCCGTGAATAAATCAATGTTGGCGGGTATCGGGATTGGTGTAGCGGCTGCGCTTGGCGTAGCGGCAGTGGCCAGTCTGAACGTGTTTGAACGTGGCCCGCAATACGCTCAGGTTGTCTCAGCAACCCCAATCAAGGAAACGGTTAAAACACCGCGTCAGGAGTGTCGCAATGTCACGGTGACCCATCGCCGACCGGTGCAGGATGAAAACCGCATTGCTGGTTCGGTCCTCGGGGCCGTCGCTGGCGGGGTGATAGGGCATCAGTTTGGCGGTGGTCGCGGTAAAGATGTCGCCACTGTTGTGGGGGCGCTGGGCGGTGGATATGCCGGTAACCAGATCCAGGGCTCTCTCCAGGAAAGCGATACTTACACTACCACGCAGCAGCGTTGTAAAACGGTGTATGACAAGTCAGAAAAAATGCTCGGTTATGATGTGACCTATAAGATTGGCGATCAGCAGGGCAAAATTCGGATGAACAGCGATCCGGGTACGCAAATCCCATTAGATAACAATGGGCAACTGGTTCTGAATAACAAAGTATAACAAGGCTGTACTCTGCAATTTAGCCCCTCATTCGCTCAGGCTGAGGGGCTTTTTTTGGCGTCTTACTTTACCAGTTCAGGCCATAAACGCAGCGTTGTCCGGGCAATCAGCATCAGTTTTTCCAGCGATGCGCCTTCACGGGCGCTTATCGACATCCCCTGAATAATACAATTAAGAAATTCCGCAAGATGCGTTACGTCACAGTGGGCGGGAATTTCCCCGCGTGCCTGGCGTTGACTTAAAAACTGCTGCAAGGTGCGTTCTTGCATTGCGTGACGTGATTTCACCGTATGAGCAATATCGCCCGAATCCGCTGAAAGCGTGGTGCAGTTGTTAATCATAAAGCAACCCGCGGGGGTGTCTTTGCTGGTAAAGCAGCTGGCGACGGCAGCGAAATAGTCCGCCAGTGCAGACTCCACGCTTTTTTCTTCACAAAACAACTGCGCTTCATGCTTAGCGGCAAAGCGATCGATATAACGGTCGAGTACGGCGCGAAATAACCCCTCTTTGTTGGTAAATTCTGCGTAGAGCGTTGGCGCTTTAGCTCCGGTCGCTTCAACGAGGTCCGCAAGGGAAGTCGCTTCATAACCGTGCTGCCAGAACAATTTCATGGCCTTATCAAGCGCGGCGTCCCTGTCGAACACTTTTGGGCGGCCACGGCTTTTTTTTACACAATGTGTTGAGTCTGTTGCCATGATGCCATTGTACCTGGTGGCTGTGAATGAATGGTTATTATAAAAATAATCACCTCCCTTCACCAGTCCAGAAAATAGAAAAATAAAAACTCTCTATTTAACTGAAATTTAAAGTTTTTTAATTTAATTAATGATTATTATAAAAAACATCTTGTATGTGATCCAGATCACATCTATCATTTAGTTATCGATCGTTAAGTAATTGCTTGCGACGCCATTCACCTGCATAAGGCCACTATTATGAAAAACGTAAAAACCCTCATCGCTGCGGCGATTTTAAGTTCCATGTCATTTGCCAGCTTTGCGGCTGTCGAAGTTCAGGCAACACCAGAAGGCCAACAAAAAGTGGGTACTATTAGTGCTAACGCGGGGACAAATCTGGGATCGCTGGAAGAACAGCTGGCACAAAAAGCGGATGAGATGGGCGCAAAATCTTTCCGTATTACTTCAGTCACCGGTCCGAATACCCTCCACGGAACGGCAGTCATTTATAAATAAGCATTAACCCTCATTAATGCCCGCTATTGCTGCTTTTTTCCCCGCGACATGCTGTGCCGCGGGGATTTTTTTATCCGGGAGTTACAGCGATTGTGGGCTCAGTTGATGGCGGCGCACATCTACCGGCATCCCGGAACGGACATCCATCACATGCTGCATCACTTCAGCGTCAGTTTGCGCTGCATCTTTAAATGATTGCATTGCACTATTCAGCGTTATCGGCAATAGCTGCGGATCATCATCAATCTTCTCTGATAGCGGCTGATGCACTTCAACCAGACGCGCACCGTTTGGTTCGGCAGAGACTTTAATCGGCGTGTTGATGATATTCACTTTGGTGCCTGGGGTGACCTGGCTAAAGAGTGTTTTGATATCGTCATCACGCAGACGTATACAGCCAGAACTTACCCGCATGCCAATGCCGAAATCGGCGTTCGTACCGTGAAGCAAATAAACGCCGCCATAGGCCGCCAGACGAATCGCATGATGGCCCATTGGGTTATCTGGTCCAGCCGGAACTACCGCAGGCAACTCAATTCCCTGTGCTTTATACCGCGCGCGAATGTTTGCCGTTGGCGTCCAGGTTGGGTTTGCACGCTTGTCAGAAACGGTGGTCACCATTGTCGGTGTCAGCGTGTCACCACCCAACTGACCAATGCCGATGGGATACACGGTCACCGAATTTTTACCCGGCGGGTAGTAATAGAGACGCAGCTCCGCAATGTTGATCACAATGCCTTCGCGCGGCGCGTCTGGAAGTAGGGTTTGCAATGGGATCGTTAACACGCTACCCGCGCGTGGCACGTAAGGATCAACGCCGGGGTTAGCCTGTAACAGAGCGAGAAAGCCGACGTTA
Organism: Escherichia sp. E3659; assembly: GCF_005781135.1. Classification (NCBI taxonomy): domain Bacteria; kingdom Pseudomonadati; phylum Pseudomonadota; class Gammaproteobacteria; order Enterobacterales; family Enterobacteriaceae; genus Escherichia; species Escherichia sp. E3659. Next base: position 71,325 of record NZ_VATQ01000006.1, read on the forward strand.
TATTTTTTGGCGATCGCTTCCAGCGAACCACCGTCATTTTCCACCACATGAAATTTGTTTTCGCCAACCAGGCGACTGCCCGCTGGCGGCAGCGGCCAGGTGTTGGCTTTTGCCGGTAGCGTCAGCGCCACGGCTGCGGCGAACGTAAAAAACGTTAGCCAGCGAGAAAAACGCGTTTTGATCATCACCAAAAATCCATAATAAATATAAGGTTATTGTAATAAAAAGATAAGCCTGAATTATGGATGGTGACAGTGTCGGATAGTGCAGGGAAGTGCAAAGAATTTGTAAATGTTGCAGATGGGGGCGCAGAAACGCCCCCGATCTCACCATTAAGCGATCGCGTTCTCTTCCAGTTCACGCATAAACTGGCGAACCCATTCGATACGCGTTTTCCGTTCGCTCAAATCCTGAATAAACTTCAGGCGCGTCGGGCCATCAAGGCGATAATGCTGCGGCTGTTTTTGCAGCAAACCAATCAACCAGGCTGGATTAACGTGATTTTTCTCGGCAAATTCGATCACGCCGCCTTTCTCATTACCTTCCAGCTTCCTGATCCCCAGTTTCTGCGCTTGCTGGCGCAGACGGGCAATATCCAGCAGGGTACGCGCCGGATCAGGCAGCAGGCCGAAGCGATCGATAAGCTCGACTTTGATCTCTTCCAGTTCGTTTTCCGTTTTGGCGCTGGCAATACGTTTATAGAACGACAAACGCGTATTCACGTCAGGAATGAAATCATCTGGCAATAGCGACGGCATCCGCAGCTCGACTTCTGTTTGCTGGCTGGTGAGATCTTCCAGCGACGGCTCGCGTCCGGCTTTCAGTGCATCGACGGCGTTTTCCAGCAACTCCATATACAGCGAGAAACCGATGGTTTCCATCGAGCCGCTCTGTTCTTCGCCAAGCAATTCACCCGCGCCGCGGATCTCCAGATCGTGCGTTGCCAGCGCAAAGCCTGCCCCGAGATCTTCCAGCGAGGCAATCGCTTCAAGACGTTTTTGCGCATCGGTAGTCATCGCTTTCGGATGCGGCGTCAGCAGCCATGCATATGCCTGATGATGTGAACGTCCGACGCGACCGCGCAACTGGTGCAGCTGCGCCAGACCGAAGTGATCCGCGCGTTCAATGATAATGGTGTTGGCAGTCGGGATGTCGATCCCGGTTTCGATAATGGTGGTACAAACCAGCACGTTGAAACGTTGATGATGGAAATCATTCATCACCCGTTCCAGTTCGCGCTCGCGCATCTGCCCGTGACCAATAGCAATCCGCGCTTCTGGCACCAGTTCCGCCAGCCGTCCGGCGGCTTTCTGGATGTTTTCCACATCATTGTAGAGATAATAAACCTGACCGCCGCGCAGAACTTCACGCAGGATCGCCTCCCGGACCACCAGACTGTCATACTCGCGGACAAACGTTTTGACCGCCAGACGACGGGCGGGCGGCGTGGCGATAATCGACAGGTCACGCATTCCGCTCATCGCCATATTCAGCGTACGTGGGATCGGCGTAGCGGTAAGCGTCAGAATATCCACGTTCGCACGCATCGCTTTAATGCGCTCTTTATGACGCACCCCGAAGCGGTGTTCTTCATCGACAATCAGCAAGCCTAAATCTTTAAACTTGACGTCATTTTGCAGCAGTTTGTGCGTACCGATCAGAATATCGATTTTCCCTTCCGCCACTTCCGCAAGGATTTGCGTCTGCTCTTTGGCGCTGCGGAAACGGGAGATCATTTCGATACGTACCGGCCAGTTGGCGAAACGGTCGCGGAAGTTGTCGTAATGCTGCTGCGCGAGAAGAGTGGTAGGCACCAGCACCGCTACCTGCTTGTGGTTATCTACTGCCAGGAAAGCGGCGCGCATCGCCACTTCTGTTTTCCCAAAGCCAACATCGCCGCACACCAGACGATCCATTGCCAGCGGCTGACACATGTCGCTAAGCACCGCATTAATGGCCTGCGCCTGATCCGGCGTGGTTTCAAACGGGAAGCTGTCGCAGAACAACTGATACTGCTCGCGATCGTGTTTAAACGCGAAGCCCTCTTTGGCGGCGCGTTGCGCGTAGATATCCAGCAATTCCGCCGCCACATCACGCACTTTTTCCGCCGCTTTCTGCCGCGCGCGTGACCACGCATCGCCGCCAAGTTTATGCAGCGGGGCGTTTTCTTCCGCTCCACCTGCGTAACGGCTAATCAGATGCAGTGACGACACCGGAACATACAGTTTGGCGTCGTTGGCATAGGTGAGCATCAGGTACTCACCAGTAATGCCGCCCGCTTCCAGCGTGGTCATTCCGGCATAGCGCCCGACGCCGTGCTCCAGATGGACCACCGGCTGACCAATATGCAATTCCGCGAGGTTGCGGATCAGTGTATCGGGGTTGATGGTGCGGCGAGAATCCTGACGACGGCGGGCAACACGTTCACCAAGCAGATCACTTTCGCAGATCAGCGCCAGATTACGCACCGTATCGACAAAACCATGTTCGGCAGCGCCAATCATCAAATAGCGCCCACGGTCGCTGGCTTCATCAAGACGCATAATGCGTTGCGGAGCAATTTTAATTCGCGCGAGCAGTTCACCCAGCGCTTCACGGCGACCTTCACTTTCTACCGAGAACACCACCGGACCATCGAAAGACTCGAGGAACTTACGCAGCGCATCCAGCGGCGCTTTTTGTTGTGCCTGAACGGCCAGGTCTGGCAGCTTCTCGAAGCCTAAATTGGCATTCGCTGCTTTTGTCGGTAAATGTTCAGTTTTTAGCTGCACCCGGGGCCAGTTTTTCAGCTCTGAGAAGAGCTCATCCACCCGCAGCCAGAGCGCTTGTGGTGGCAACAGTGGGCGCATCGGATCGACGCCGCGATTCTCAAAACGCGCCAGCGTATCTGCCTGGAAACGTTCGGCACTGTTTTCCAGATCGCCAGTATTCACCAGCAGCGTATTGGCAGGGAAATAACTGAACAGCGGTGGCAGCGGTTCGCTGAAGAACAGTGGCTGCCAGTACTCGATCCCGGCAGGCAATGTGCCTTTACTCACTTGCTGGTAAATATGTTCCGGATCGCGCTTCACTTCGAAGGTATCGCGCCACTGGCTGCGGAACAGTTCAATTGCCGCTTTATCGGTCGGGAATTCGTGTGCGGGCAGCAGGTTGATCGCTTCTACTTCCTCCAGCGTGCGCTGGCTGTCGACGTCAAACACCCGCAGGCTGTCGATTTCATCATCAAAGAAATCAAGACGATAAGGCAGTTCGCTGCCCATCGGGAAGAGATCCAACAACGCGCCGCGGGTGGCGTATTCACCGTGCTCCATCACCTGGTCAACATGGCGATAACCGGCGCTGTCCAGTTGGGTTCGCAATGCATCTCGTGACAGGCGCTGACCTTTTTTCATTACCAGTGCATGACCATGGAGAAAACTGTGCGGGCAAACGCGCTGCATAAGCGTACTCACCGGAACAATCAGTACGCCACGCTGCATCGTCGGTAGCTGGTAAAGGGTGGAAAGGCGCGAGGAGATAATGTCCTGATGAGGCGAAAAACTGTCGTAAGGGAGGGTTTCCCAGTCCGCCAGATTCATCACCATCTGATCGGTGAACTGGCTGATTTCATCATGCAAACGCAGAGCATTTTGCATATCTGGTGCAATGAGTACCACCGGACCGGCGTGACGTTCGGCAATTTCCGCCACCAGCGTCGCGCAGGCAGCGCCAGTTAACTCGCCCAGCAGACGCTGCTCACCCGCTTTGACGGGCAGCGTATAACGATATTGTTCAGGCATAACGGTTGTCAGAGTCTCGTTAGGATATGCCCCAACATATGGGGGCATATCTCTGATAAGCAATGCTGTTCATTATCCGTAATCGACATGGTTTAGCAAATTGAATCGCCCCGGCTGGGGCGATGGCTTAACGAGAGTAACTGGTGGCAGGCAGAGAAGGCGGGGAGAACAACAGGTCGCTGAATGCGCGTTGTGAAAATTTTCGCACCAGTAATCCAGCAACAGTACAAATCAACAAACTGACAAAGGGATAAACCAGCAGGAGCGTCAGTTCGAGTTGCGGCGACCAGCGGGCTGCATTCATTTGCGGAATCAGACTTAAGCTGAATATCTCTACCAGAATGCGATGGGTGGTGTAGATGGCAATGGTGTTAGAACCAATCACATTCAGCAGGCTGGAGGAACGCATACCGAAACGCTGCTCGTACTGATAAAACAGTTTCATGATCACCACAATCGATACCAGCGACAACAGCAGCGAGATATTAAACAACCAGGCAGCAACCGCCAGAACAGCCAGCAAAGAAGCCATCAGCAGATGGCGGCGCAACGGCACCTCTTTAACACAGGTCATTATTGTTGCGCCAAACCATGCGCCAAGGCTGTAATAAGGCAAATTGCGGATCACACTGTTCATTCCCCACCATGGCGTGGGAACGAAATTAACCGCCACACTCATCAGCACAAACAGAACGAATAGTGGCAGAGCCAGGCGGTTAAAAATTTTACATATCACGAAATAGACAATTAACGCATACAGATACCACAAGCTGGTGCTGGCGGTGAGCATCCCGTGCAGGAACTCGCCAGTGGAATCGGCATAAGCAGCATTGGAGGCATTGCTTAAATCGCGCTCAGGCGCCAGCCACGGGTTCAGTGTACTTAACGCCATCCACTGCACCACGCCCCAAAGCGCCAGCACCCAGAAGATGTTCCAGATGCGTTTATCGAGACAATTTCCCCAGGGTACGCTGTCGATATAGCGGCGAATCAAATAGCCGGAAATAAAGAAAAAAACCGGCATACGAAAGGGCGCAAGGTAAAGATTGAAATAGATCCAGCATTTGCTCAGGACTTCCGATAACGGATGCTGAAAAGTGGTCAGATGCGGATAAAAGGTAATGACCGAGTGATAAACCACCACCAGACAAATACATAACCCTTTGATCTGGTTAATCCATAGCTCTTTTTGTTTCATCAGGACAACACGCTCTTTTTATTTAACATGCTGTTAATCCTGCGGGGCGAGTTGCGTGGTGTAATGCGTATCTGTCTGTATTTGGTTATTTTTCAGATAAAGATCAGGCCACAAGGCCGATGAGAAAATGAGGCCCTTTAGTCGATTGATTTGCTGGTACTTTTCAGATTAGCCCTGACGATCACTTACAGTTCAGACGTTTACCCATCCCGCTTTCGCTTATATACTCGTGTCTTTGCTAACAGCAACCAGACGGATTTCATGTACCAACCTGTCGCTCTATTTATTGGCCTGCGTTACATGCGTGGGCGTGCAGCGGATCGCTTCGGTCGTTTCGTCTCCTGGCTTTCTACCATCGGCATTACCCTCGGGGTGATGGCGCTGGTCACAGTATTGTCAGTGATGAACGGCTTTGAGCGCGAGTTGCAAAACAACATCCTTGGCCTGATGCCACAGGCAATTCTCTCTTCTGAGCATGGCTCTCTTAACCCGCAGCAACTCCCGGAAACGGCAGTCAAACTGGACGGCGTTAATCGTGTCGCACCTATCACTACCGGTGATGTGGTACTGCAAAGCGCGCGCAGCGTGGCGGTCGGGGTGATGCTGGGTATCGACCCGGCGCAAAAAGATCCACTAACGCCGTATCTGGTCAATGTGAAACAAACTGACCTCGAGCCGGGGAAATATAATGTCATCCTCGGTGAACAGCTGGCCTCACAGTTGGGCGTCAATCGCGGTGATCAAATCCGCGTGATGGTGCCATCTGCCAGCCAGTTCACGCCGATGGGGCGTATTCCAAGTCAGCGCCTGTTCAATGTGATTGGCACTTTCGCCGCCAACAGTGAAGTCGATGGCTATGAAATGCTGGTGAATATTGAGGATGCCTCGCGTCTGATGCGTTATCCGGCAGGCAATATTACCGGCTGGCGTTTGTGGCTGGATGAGCCGCTGAAAGTCGACTCATTAAGCCAGCAAAAACTGCCTGAAAGCAGCAAATGGCAGGACTGGCGTGACCGTAAAGGCGAGCTGTTCCAGGCCGTACGCATGGAAAAAAATATGATGGGCTTACTGCTGAGCCTGATTGTCGCCGTTGCGGCGTTTAACATTATTACCTCGCTGGGGCTGATGGTGATGGAGAAGCAGGGCGAAGTAGCGATCCTGCAAACGCAAGGCTTAACTCCGCGACAAATCATGATGGTCTTTATGGTGCAAGGGGCCAGCGCCGGGATTATCGGTGCGATCCTCGGAGCGGCGCTTGGCGCACTGCTTGCCAGCCAGTTGAATAATCTGATGCCGATAATCGGCGTCCTGCTTGATGGCGCGGCGCTGCCGGTGGCTATCGAACCTTTACAGGTCATTGTTATTGCGCTGGTGGCGATGGCTATCGCGCTGTTGTCTACGCTTTACCCTTCCTGGCGCGCTGCCGCCACTCAACCCGCTGAGGCTTTACGTTATGAATAAGATCCTGTTGCAATGCGACAACCTGTGCAAACGCTATCAGGAAGGCAGTGTGCAAACCGATGTACTGCACAATGTCAGTTTCAGCGTGGGCGAAGGTGAAATGATGGCGATCGTCGGTAGCTCTGGTTCCGGTAAAAGTACCTTGCTGCACCTGTTAGGCGGGCTGGATACGCCAACCTCCGGCGATGTGATCTTTAACGGTCAGCCGATGAGCAAACTGTCTTCGGCGGCGAAAGCAGAACTGCGCAACCAGAAGCTGGGCTTTATTTATCAGTTTCACCACCTGCTGCCGGATTTTACTGCCCTGGAAAACGTGGCTATGCCGCTGCTGATTGGCAAGAAAAAGCCCGCTGAAATCAACAGTCGAGCGTTGGAAATGTTAAAAGCGGTGGGGCTGGAGCATCGTGCGAATCACCGCCCGTCAGAGCTTTCCGGCGGTGAGCGCCAGCGTGTGGCGATTGCCCGTGCGCTGGTCAATAACCCGCGTCTGGTACTGGCGGATGAACCTACCGGTAACCTTGACGCGCGTAACGCAGACAGCATCTTCCAGTTGCTTGGGGAGTTGAATCGCTTGCAGGGCACCGCCTTCCTGGTGGTCACTCACGACCTGCAACTGGCGAAACGTATGAGTCGCCAACTGGAGATGCGTGATGGGCGTCTGACGGCGGAACTGAGCCTGATGGGGGCGGAGTAATGGCGATGCCTTTATCGTTATTAATTGGCCTGCGTTTTAGTCGCGGACGGCGGCGCGGCGGCATGGTGTCGCTGATCTCCGTCATTTCTACCATTGGCATTGCCCTTGGCGTAGCGGTATTGATTGTCGGCTTAAGCGCGATGAACGGCTTTGAACGCGAACTGAACAACCGTATTCTGGCGGTGGTGCCGCATGGTGAAATTGAGGCGGTAGATCAGCCGTGGACTAACTGGCAGGAAGCACTGGATAACGTGCAGAAAGTGCCGGGTATTGCCGCCGCTGCGCCGTATATCAATTTCACCGGGCTGGTGGAGAGCGGCGCGAATCTGCGCGCTCTGCAGGTTAAAGGCGTTGATCCGCAACAGGAACAGCGTCTGAGCGCGCTGCCATCATTTGTCCAGGGCGATGCCTGGAACAATTTTAAAGCCGGCGAACAGCAGATTATCATCGGCAAAGGGGTGGCGGATGCGCTGAAAGTGAAGCAGGGGGATTGGGTGTCGATCATGATCCCAAACTCGAATCCCGAGCATAAGCTGATGCAGCCGAAACGTGTGCGTTTGCACGTTGCGGGTATTTTGCAGTTGAGTGGCCAACTCGATCACAGTTTTGCCATGATCCCGCTGGCGGATGCCCAACAATATCTTGATATGGGTTCCAGTGTGTCAGGCATTGCCCTTAAAATGACGGATGTTTTTAACGCTAACAAACTGGTACGTGACGCGGGTGAAGTAACCAACAGCTACGTTTATATTAAAAGCTGGATTGGTACTTACGGCTATATGTATCGCGATATCCAGATGATCCGCGCCATTATGTATCTGGCGATGGTACTGGTGATTGGCGTGGCCTGTTTCAACATCGTCTCCACGCTGGTGATGGCGGTGAAAGACAAGAGTGGCGATATCGCAGTATTAAGAACGCTGGGGGCGAAAGATGGTTTAATTCGCGCCATCTTTGTCTGGTATGGATTGCTGGCAGGGCTGTTCGGCAGCCTGTGTGGTGTGATTATCGGCGTAGTGGTTTCACTGCAACTTACCCCGATTATTGAGTGGATTGAAAAGCTGATCGGTCATCAGTTCCTCTCCAGCGATATCTATTTTATTGACTTCCTGCCATCGGAATTGCACTGGCTGGACGTCTTCTACGTACTGGTCACAGCATTGTTGCTGAGTCTTTTGGCAAGTTGGTATCCGGCGCGACGCGCCAGTAATATTGACCCTGCGCGAGTCCTTAGCGGCCAGTAAAGGCAGTACATTAAAACAAGGAGCGGCAATGTATTACGGGTTTGATATTGGTGGAACGAAAATTGCGCTAGGCGTGTTTGATAGCGGTCGGCAGTTGCAGTGGGAAAAGCGGGTGCCGACACCGCGTGACAGCTATGACGCATTTTTAGATGCAGTGTGCGAGCTGGTGGCCGAAGCCGATCAACGTTTTGGCTGTAAAGGCTCTGTCGGCATCGGTATTCCGGGAATGCCGGAAACAGAAGATGGCACGCTGTATGCCGCCAATGTCCCCGCCGCAAGTGGTAAACCGCTGCGTGCCGATCTGAGCGCACGCCTTGAACGCGATGTGCGCCTTAATAACGACGCCAACTGCTTTGCCCTTTCTGAAGCCTGGGACGATGAATTTACCCAATATCCGTTGGTGATGGGACTGATCCTGGGGACTGGCGTTGGCGGTGGACTGGTATTCAACGGTAAACCGGTAACGGGTAAAAGCTATATTACTGGTGAATTTGGGCATATGCGCCTTCCCGTTGATGCGTTAACCATGATGGGGCTGGATTTCCCGTTACGTCGCTGCGGCTGTGGTCAGCACGGTTGCATTGAAAATTATCTGTCTGGTCGCGGCTTTGCGTGGCTGTATCAACACTATTACCATCAACCGTTGCAGGCTCCCGAAATTATTGCGCTTTATGAGCAAGGCGATGAGCAGGCAAGGGCGCACGTTGAGCGTTATCTGGATTTATTAGCGGTTTGTCTGGGAAATATCCTGACCATTGTTGACCCTGATTTGCTGGTCATTGGTGGTGGCTTATCGAATTTCCCGGCAATCACAACGCAACTGGCGGACAGGCTGCCTCGTCATCTCTTACCTGTAGCTCGTGTTCCGCGCATTGAACGTGCGCGTCATGGGGATGCAGGAGGAATGCGTGGTGCGGCCTTCCTACATCTAACCGATTAATCAACAGAGGTTGCTATGTTGTCGCGTCGGGGTCATCGGTTAAGTCGTTTTCGTAAAAATAAACGCCGCCTGCACGAGCGTTTGCGTCAGCGTATTTTTTTCAGAGATAAAGTGGTGCCGGAAGCAATGGAAAAACCAAGAGTACTCGTACTGACAGGGGCAGGAATTTCTGCGGAATCAGGTATTCGTACCTTTCGCGCAGCAGATGGCCTGTGGGAAGAACATCGGGTTGAAGATGTGGCTACACCGGAAGGTTTTGATCGCGATCCTGAACTGGTGCAAGCGTTTTATAACGCCCGTCGCCGTCAACTACAGCAGCCAGAAATTCAGCCTAACGCTGCGCATCTTGCTCTGGCTAAACTGCAAGACGCCCTCGGCGATCGCTTTTTGCTGGTGACGCAGAATATCGATAATCTGCATGAACGCGCAGGTAATACAAATGTGATTCATATGCATGGGGAATTGCTGAAAGTACGTTGTTCGCAAAGCGGTCAGGTTCTCGACTGGACCGGAGACGTTACGCCAGAAGATAAATGCCATTGCTGCCAGTTCCCGGCTCCGCTGCGCCCACACGTAGTATGGTTTGGCGAAATGCCACTCGGCATGGATGAAATTTATATGGCGTTGTCGATGGCCGACATTTTCATTGCCATTGGTACTTCCGGGCATGTTTATCCGGCGGCTGGGTTTGTTCACGAAGCGAAGCTGCATGGCGCGCATACGGTTGAACTCAATCTCGAACCGAGTCAGGTCGGTAATGAATTTGCCGAGAAATATTACGGCCCGGCAAGCCAGGTGGTACCAGAGTTTGTTGAGAAGTTGCTGAAGGGATTATAAATCAGGAGTAATTGCCTGATGCGCTACGCTTATCAGGCCTACAAGGGGACGCAATTAATTGAATTTGCGGGTTTTGTGGGCCAGATAAGGCGTTCGCGCCGCATCCGGCATAATACACGCGCACTTTACTGCCTCTTTTACCGTTTACTCGTCAATAACAACGCGGCAATAAACGTACAGACTCCAATCAGTCCCGCCCAGAGCGGCGATATTCTGGTAATCGCAAAGCTATTATCGATATACAGGCATAAAGCCTGATAACCCATATTGGCAATAGTCATCGCCACTGCAAACTTTAATGCATAAATAAAACGAGTCGTGTAGTTAAAAAATGCAGTAAAGACGATGAATGCAACCGCCCAGGCAAAAAGGCCTAATGTCGTGGTACTGCCGGGAGGATCATTCTCCTGCTGTTGTCTGGGATGCGGATAATATGTCAATGGCGGCGTCGGTTGTTTTAATATCTGTGCTTGTAAAACAGCCAATGCATTATTGATTCCCTGATACCATAGGTCCGCATGTAAATAAGCCAGCGTGTGATTTTCTACCAGGAGGCCGAGATGTTTATCGTCCAGACGGCTTTCAACCTGGCCGTTGGTTATCACAATTAACCGTGGCTCCCGGGTAGTAAAAAGCAACAGAACACTTCCTTTTACATCACTCAATGAAGATGACGCATGCGCCAGCATCGCTTTGCCATTTTGCCTGAGACTGGCTTCATTATTAATGTCGGGTAAAACCACAATAAATGGCGCAATCCCGGTTTGTTGACGAAAAATCTCGGCTTTACGCGCGATCTCTTCAGCATCTGGTACAGTACCGGTAACATCCGTAAAAAGTGTCTTCATTATTGGAATCAATGGCTTACTGGCTGCTGTCAGAGGCAGGAGTATCAGTAAACTGAGCAGTATAATGAATTTTTTCATGGGCGGGACTTCCGTTTCCTGCGTGTCTTTTTAGAGGAGAGCATACTGATTAATAAACCGACGGCGATAAAAATAACACCCATAATGCCGATAAACCCCCATTTAAAAAAATTAACCCACGGGTTATTTATCTCAGCCTTTTCAGGATGTCCTGGAGAATAATAAACATTAACTTTATCGCCTTCGCTGTCTTCATAAAAATCGCTGCCAATATTCGAATTGAAAATTAGCGTGTAATCTGGCGTCGGACGAAAAGCAACGACGGGATACCACGAACCATTTTTACCCGTGCGATGAGAATGACTGGAGTGCCAGACGGTATCAACAATGACGCCCTCGGTATGAATCGCGTCTTTGCTATAGGTGAACTGGTTATAAAAGATAACAACAGAAATGAGGGTCAGTACCAGACCGATACCGAGGAATATACGAAAGAAAACTTTACTGTCCTGACTCATTAGCCACATCCTTGCTAAATAAAAAACGGGCGGTAATACCACCGCCCGTTTGCTGAATTAACGTCCTGCTTTCAGCTTCTGATAATACTCTTCATAAATGCTGCTGGCTGGGCCAACGTCACTCTGCCATTCGCCATTTTTAATGGTTTCAGCATCCGGGTAGAGCGTCTTGTCGTTCGCTATTTCCGGGCTTAACAGTTTGCGCGCGGCGAGGTTTGGTGTTGGATAACCGATAGTTTCGGCAACCTGTTTTGCCACATCCGGGCGCAGCAGGAAGTTGATCAGTTTCAGCGCGCCTTCTTTGTTTTTGGCATTTGCCGGGATCGCCAGGCTGTCCATCCAGAAAATGCCGCCTTCTTTCGGCCATACCACGTCAATTGGCGTACCCGCCTGGCGAGCGACGAAAGCAGAGCCGTTCCAGATCATGCCGAGGTTAACTTCGCCTTCCATGTACGGGTTTGCCGGGTTATCGGAGTTAAACGCCGCGACGTTTGGCATCAGTTTTTTCAGCTCGTTATACGCAGCTTCAATCTCTTTCGGATCGGTGGTATTACCGGAGTAGCCCAGCTTACGCAGCGCCATCTGGAATACTTCACGGGCATCGTCGGTCAGCAGCAGGCTGCCTTTGTACTCAGGCTTCCACAGATCGGCCCAGCTGGTGACAGATTTCGGATCCACCGCATCACCGTTAACGCCAATCGCCGTCGCACCCCAGATATACGGAATGGAGTAGTCGTTATTCGGATCAAACGGCTTGTTGAGCATTTCTGGATCGAGATTGCTGAAGTTTGTTAACTTCGACTTGTCGATCTTCTGGATCATCCCTTCTTTACGCATTTTATCAACGTAATAGGTTGAAGGAACCACCAAATCATAGGCACCGTCTTTGTACGTTTTCAGCTTGGCGTACATGGTTTCGTTCGACTCGTAAGTCGAATAGATAACCTTAATACCGGTTTCTTTGGTGAACTGTTCAAGCAGTCCAGGCGGTACGTACTCGGTCCAGTTGTAGAAATACAGTGTGTTGTTGTCATCAGCGTGAGCGGCACTCATGCCCAGTGCCAGAGCACCCGCCGCGAGCAGGTGGCGTGACCATTTTTTCATTTAACGTCCCCTGTGTTACCTTTCGTTTTATCACGAGCAATAAGCTGGCTGGCAATAACCATCACCAGCGACAGCACCAGTAATATGGTTGCCAGCGCGTTAACTTCCGGCGATACGCCGACTTTGACCATCGAATAAATTTTTAACGGCAGAATTTCATAACTCGGCCCGGTGACGAACGAAGAAACCACCACATCGTCCATCGACAGGGTAAAGCTTAATACCCAGCCCGCCGCCACCGCTGGCATTGCCAGTGGCAGGATGATTTTTCGCAGAATGGTAAATTCACTGGCACCGAGATCTTTCGCCGCTTCCAGCATTCGCACGTCAAAACCTTTCAGGCGCGAATACACCGTCACCACCACAAACGGCAGGCAGAAGGTGATATGCGAGAACAGCAGCGACCAGAAGCCAAGCTGAATACCCAGCAGCATAAACAGCACCAGCAGAGAAATCGCCATCACGATATCTGGCGACATCATCACCACAAACAGCATTCCGCTAACGAACGGCTTACCACGAAAGCGATAGCGGTACAGCGCAACTGCCGTCAGTGAACCGATAAGCGTGGCAAACGTCGCCGAAAACACCGCCATCGTCAGTGAATGCTGCGCTGCCTGTAACAGGCTGTCGTTGTTCATCAGCAGGCTATACCATTTGGTGGTAAAACCCTGCCAGTTGATGCCAAAGCGCGAGCTGTTGAAGGAGTTCACAATCAAAATAATGATTGGGATATACAGGTACGCGTAGATAGCGGTCATAAAACCGCCGCGAAGCAGTCGACCGATCATTCGAGTTCCACCTTCTTATTCATAAGGCGGGACACTTTCAGGATTTTGAATTTATTCAATTTTTTCCTTTCTCCAAAATCTCTCCAAAACTTTTCCCCAAAACAGGACCACGCATTTTACAGCATTTTTATACATGGGTGAGCTTACCAGGACAGAAAAGTATTCCAGTTTGTTTACCCATATCGCTTTCCGAATGAGATTTTTGATGTGATTTCTTCGTGTTGAAAAACCACATAATGTGGTATTAGAATTAGCTAACAGGATTAACTTTGAATCCGTTTTGAATCTCATTGAACTCAGGAGTGACTATGAATCGTAAAAGGGTTGCTTTGCTGCAAGCCATTGGCTCGGTTATAGCCCTGAGCCCGGCGGTCGTTTCAGCAAGTGGCATGCCAGCAAATTCAGTTGCCGCTTTGCGTCAGGATGCGGCAGCTATCAGAGGTGATTTCCAAAGAGCAGCGGTATCCGTTAACTTCGAAAAACTGAACAATGCCAGACCAAAAAGAAAGTGAGAATGCTGAACTCACCAGTGAAGAACAAAAAGATAACGAACTGGTTTCTCGAGTAATCGAAAATCCAGAGGTTTTAAATCGGGTTTTGGATAGCCCGCAAGGGCGAGCTATCGTTTGCCAGCATTTTCAGGGACCGGTTCCTCCGCCATCAATGCTGAAAGAGTATGAGCAATTGATTCCCGGGCTTGCAAATCGACTCGTTGAATTGACGGAAAAAGAGCAAGCTCATCGCCATAAAACAGTCGCTGATAGTATAAAGATCACAAAAAATGGTCAGAAAATGGCTTTCTGTATCGCGCTGATTATCATACTGGCAGCCGTCTTTTTTGGCGCGAGGGGACAAACAGGTCTTGCTGTAACACTCGTTTCAGTAGATCTTTTGGCATTAGTTTCCGTATTTATTGCTGGTAAACATTACTCTAACCAGGCATCAGATCAAGATTAGTCTCCGAACCCCGGTTGATGCCGGGGTTTTTACACTAGCAAAGCAATATCAACATTTTTCAGCTGTATTTATTTCGTCAAACAACCAATTTAACCCATTCCTGACCACGAGTATCGTTATAGCGATCGGTGGTTGCCTGGACTTTATGTCCCAGTAATGTTTTTGTATCGATACCCTGTGCGCGGTACAGCCGTTCTGACAGGGAGCGTTGTTCATGAAATGTTGGCGGTGTTTTTCCTGCTGGTGGAATTATTCCAGCCAGCTCCCGCGCTTTGGCAAAGTAATCGCTCAGGTTGTCTTTACTCATTGGTTTTGGTTGTTTCTGGTGCCGACTATGAATCAGGTATGGACTCAATATTCTGTCCCTGCATCCATTAATCACTTCTTTTAGCGATATCCCAATGGCATCACAGCGTAGCGTAAGCGGTAACGCCAGACGCATTCCAGTTTTTCCCTGGGTAATATGCAGGTGATCGTTCCACACATCTGAAAAACGCATGTGGCATATGTCATCACGGCGCTGGCCAGTAACAATCGCAAGAAGCATTGCGTTACGGATAAAGTGTTTTTCAGGTGTTGCGTTGTAAATTTTTTGCCAGTCTTCCAGAGTGAGCCTGGCTCTGGTTACTTTAGGGATCGGTTTACGGGTAGCCTCCGGAGGATTCCATCCGGGAGGGACTTCCCCTGCATGCTGTGCTTCTTTATAAATATCAACCCATAATCCGCGATTTACTCTCGCTGTGCTCACCATGTCTTTATCCAGCCACTCGTCCAGTATCAATGCAAAGTCTCTTACTTCAAGTTCTTTCAATGGGTGGTTTCCCAGGCGGGAAACCAGGTATGCAGCCATTCGCGCTTTTTCTTTGTGGGTTGTAGCTGCAATATCCCCATTTTTCAGTCGTGTATCCTGTATTTTCAGATACCGATCAACCCATGCTTTTAATCTGATACCCCGACGTTTTGTTGCTGACGGACTTTCATCAATTTTGCGCATGAAGTATTCAGCTTCTGCTGCAGCTATTCGCTGATTGGCTGTGGAAGCGATTCTTTCTGCTTTGCCTTTGTCTGTTCCGAGCCCGTGAAATTTTCCAGTCACAGGGTTTTTATACTGGTAGTAAACCCTGCCAGTTCTGCGATCAAACTTTTCGTAAAGACCGGCTACGTCAGTGCTGTTTTTTCGTGGCCTCGGTGACATGAGTTAAAATCTCCTTCAGTGCATCATCATCGCCAGTATGAATTTCCGGCGCAATTCCTGTTTCACCTGGTCCAACAAATACTGCCCGGCGATCTATCAGCCAACGCCCACGAATTTTTTGTGGTCTCGGAACGATGTATCCAAGTTTTCCGTATTTCACCAAGGTAGTGTTTGTTATTGGGAGACTGAACCGTTTAGGTTTCCACTCGTCGAGCGTTATCAGGTACTGTTCGCTCATGGCTATCACTCCGGAACGCGCCAGTTGCAGAATACCAACTACAACTGGCGACGGTTGAACATTAAAAATCAATCTGATTAGGGATCAGTTTTTGCCAGATTGCTGAAATGTATTTCGCCTGGTGGCGGGCGTCATCCAGTGCATTGTGGGGTACACCCTCGAACGGAATAGCCGCTCTGGCATCAAATTCCAGGGCTTTTCCCAGCTCAACGATTGTGCGCACATCGCGATCGTTGTAGTAACGCCACGGACAGGGGATTCCCTGTCGTTCATATGAACGGCGTAAAATCACGTTGTCGAAGTTGGCCCCATTTCCCCAGGCCCGAACAAAAAATTCACCGGAGTTTTCGTCTATAAATTCACGCAACTGCAGCAGTGCATCATCCAACGGGATTTCATCGACCAGAATGGCGGATTGCGCTTCGCGTGATTGTTTCAGCCACCATTTAATGGCGTCCCGATCAATGATTCCGCCTGCAGTTTCCAGATCAACAGTCTTAATAAATTCCGGCCCCATATCTCCGGTTTGCGGATCGAAAAATATTGCACCTATTGAGATAATCGGAGCATCAGGATTTTTTCCCATCGTTTCAAGGTCGATCATCAGATGGTGCCACACCCTGCTGGTGGATGTGGTTTCATGATGACCGTTCACCTTAACTAAGGGAGCTGTCACCTCGCCAGTTTCATTATCGCTGACGTGGTCCTGATCGCCGCCAGTGTTCTCCTTGTGCGGATGCTCAGTGCCTTCCATTTCCTCCGGACTTTCTTCCCGAGATTCATCCTGATTTTCTCCATCGAATGTTTCCTGGTATGTTGCGTCGCCCATCACTGCACCACAATCAGGGCAGTTGCCACCGCCTGTCTGCCCGCAGGCGGTGCAACCTTTTTCCACTTCTTGTTGCACTACTGGTTCAGGCTGTTTCGTTTCTGGCTCGTTTTGTAACGCATTTTGGCTGTTTTGTTCCGCTTTCTGGTCGTTCTGTTCCGTTTCTTGCAGGTTCTGGTTCACAGAATCGCGAGTCTGGATCCCCTTAACCCATTTTGGGTCATTCGGGTCGCTAATCCCGTCAACAAATTCACCACGTGATACAGCAAGCAACTTATCGGCGTCAGTCTGCTTGATATTGGCTGCCTGCATAATTTGGTTTACTTCGTCAGCGGTAACTTTTACCAGTTCCGGTTGTGCGATCGTGTCAGATGCACCAGTATTTTGTTGTGAACCTGAGTATGTACCGTTTTTGCGGGCAAAATATTCTTCTTTCGTGATTTCAGTAGCTCCCGCAGCCAGCGCCTTATCCAGACCAGAAAGTTTGTTTGCGCGACCGTATTTTTCGCCATCTTTATCGGTAAAGAGGAAGTAGAACGGCCCCTCACGCTCTACAGATGGTTCAGTTTCCAGCGTGCTTTCATTTTTTTTGGTATCAGATACTTCAGTTTCCACTGCATCAGTTTGTGCTGCTGACGGTTGGAGAATATCAGCAGTGCTCTGGTCTGTTTCTTCATCCTCAAACACGCCCTTTGTCGCCAGGTATTCAGTGATGTATTTGTTCAGTGCCACAGGGTCTTTGTGAATGTCGATCGGGCGCTCACGGACAAGACCAAAAATAGTCTGACAGCTGTAGCGAAGCGCATCAGGCTGTTTGCGCATAGATGCTGAAATACGCTTCCAGTCTTCGCGATCCTTGGCGATAACTTCATTTTTTGCCCAGCGAAGGATGCTGCCGTCAATGTTTCCGGCATCCATATCACTAGGCCAGAGATAGCAGGCCAGTTCTTCATCCAGTGTTTTCCATGTCTGCTTGTATTCGCGACGAATGGCAGCAGTGACAGGGTGGATTTTTCCCGCCGGGTTTTCAGTGTGCTGTCGGTTGGCTTTGGCGCGGGCAAGATCAACAACAGACGTGTATTTTCCAGTCTCTTTGCGCTCTGCGTCCTGCCGTTTTTTCCAGTTACGTAATTCAGTCTGAATTTCGGGCCATTTGGCACTCGGCTTACATTTGTGCTTAACCCATCCGATAGCGAACAGTTTGCGTTCCGGATACATAGCGTTAATTTCAGGCGTTTTCATTAATGCTTCAACGATATGCCCGTCGAATGTTGCCATGTCTTCCTGCAGTAACTCCTGTGCGCTAATCACCATATCAACGGTGATGTTTTCACATGTACCGAACTTAACCAGGACCGCGTTCTGTACTTCAAGGGACAGCTTGTCAAAATTGACGTTCATCGGATCGGATTCTGGTTCGACCAGGACAAAAGAAGCTGAGTTTTCATCCCAGCGATTTTCCTGCATATATTCGGTATCCCAGGAATCGAGGGCAGGGCGTGGCATGCCGGGCTTATCCTCGCAGACAAGAAATTTATAAGCGCAGTCCTGAGCAGCCGGATATTGCTCCAGGAATTGCCATGCAAATTTAGCACGGGCGCGGCGTTCGTCGCCGGCTTCAATGGCAGTGGCTACAGCAACTGCACCGTCTTCCTTTATTGCCTGTTCGTCCGGAATGGCGGCGCAAATAAAGACTTTACTCATTTTGTTTTAACCTCATTACAGATTTAAGGGTGAACAAATCCCTGCCATTGCTGGCATATAAAAATGGAACCGGATATTTACTGCAGGTCTGTTTTAAAGCCCTGCCGGGATTTCGCTATTATCTGTGTGAATAACTTTATCGACCGGATAACAGTTACCGGGAATTTTTTGTTCGTCTGCAGCGGTCGTGCATTCTTTCATTGAGCCGTATACACCTGTAACCAGGTCAACAGGCTCTCCGGTATTAAGGAAAACTGTCAGAACAAGTGCAAATGCAGTATTCATTGCAAGCATCCTTTTTTCATCAGGTTTAAGCGAGCCATCTTTGAAGCAATGCATACTTTATTTAATAAATCTGGCATGCGCTTTATCTGATTAATGGCATCCTCAATAAAAGTTTTATCACCAGTTATAACGCCAATTTCAAAACGGGTTTCAGGCGTAGTGGAATTGATTAATAACGTTTCCATTATCGCGTCCTCAACAATGAATTTTGTGATGCGGTGCCTGGTGCCTCCAGGTGACGTTAACCAGTTAACAATTAACGCCGGATACAGAGAATCCACCCATAACACTGTTTTTGGTTTTAACTGTTCCGCGTGCGCTTAGCCGCATTCACCGCATCACAAAATTCACTTTAAAAATGGCGGCAGAGCAGTCACGGAGTAAAACTGATACCGCCAAACGTCACCAGAAAATTGATAACAGAGGGCGTTGCAGCGGGGTTGTCACTTAAGCGTATGGTCAACCTGACAACCCGGCGTCCTCAACGGGGAAGGAATAACCCCGCCATACTTACCGCCGCGCCATTTCGCGGGTTGCCACAACCGGAAGCGCACGGTCGAATTAAATTTAACGACACCGTACAGTGAGACGAACTTCGCCGTGCGCTTTCGTGTTGTGTGCCTGCTTTTAACCACGTCAGGCGAGGTGGTATCCTTAAAATCACCACAGTTTTAAGGATTCATTAAGCAATGTCGCAACCACCAATAAATCCGCTTAAGAACATGAAAATTGATTACTGGTATAAATCGCTTGCAGTTGTTGGCGCTGCGTTGTTTGTCTTTAATGGAACGTCTTTTTTCGACAGATATCCCGTTGTACCATTGGGTTTTTTGTCCTCCGGCATCTTTTTTATTGGTTTGGGAGAGTGGATTAACCACCCTCTCAAAGTGAGATTTATTGGTCCTGGAGTTTGGGCTCGTGGATATAACCGTTCTTCGTGCTCACTCGGTATCATCTTCGACATACTTGGTTGTTGCCTTATTGTTACAGGAGTCGTCAAGTTCTTCTGATGTAAAACCGCAAATGGGGCACGTAGAGGGAATTTTGAAAAGCGTTTCACCGGGTTTCATAACAAAATTTTCTGCGGTTTGATTTCGCTTCTCATATTTGTGCTCCGCATCATTGAGAGAGCACATTCTTATTCTGAGTGCCTGTTTAAATTCACTGAAGCTGAGTGCTTCTTCGCCTTCGGCAAGGCCTTCGAAGTATTCTTCGTAAGCCTTTTTCATGATTGTGTCGAAATCCATATCACTCGCCTGAGTTTCTTTCCAGCCAGCGACGGGCACCATTTTCGGTTTTAAACGTTTTGCTTTTGGTATACGTCATAGCGGTGAACGTACCGTCCTGGTTGGGAAACACACCGTATGCCAGAGATTCGTTGTTGCCAAGATTGATAGTATCCATGTGACCTCATTTCCCCTTAACGCCAGGGTAGCGGAACTGTTTGCTGAGAACACCGTGCGGTGTCTTGATGCAAACAAGATTAGCCATGACTAACAATTAGGTCAAGTGTTTTTGTTTGTTATGGCTAACATTTATGACAACAAAAAAGATAACACATTGATTGTGTTATCTTTTGTTTGTTCGTTGACGGGCTTTTAATAATTCTTCAAAGAGTTTGTTGAAATTTTTTACTCGGGCGCGCATCTCGGTGAGCTGAGCATCCTGTTCTGATTCAGGCAATGCATTAAAAAGCTCAAGGAGCTCGTGTTCTTTGGGGGATAAAGCAACTGGCTCCTCAATAGGTGGTGATGGCTGCTTGTCTTCATCGCCAAATAGAATCCATGTTGGCGAGCACTGCAGTACATTGCTGAGGGCAAAAAGATTCTTCCCTGTAGGTTCGCTATCATCCCGTTCCCATTGTGAAACCGATACATGAGAAATTTTCAGGGCTTTAGCAAGAGACCTTTGGGTGTATTTGAGGTTTTTTCGGCGATACCTAATGCGTTCGCCAATGGTTAAATTTTTTGTATCCATAGTTAGCTAATGCTAAATCTTATTGACTATGTTTTTGTTAACATCTATTTTGTTAGCCATGGCTAACAAGTAGGTGCTTTAAATGCTTAAAACTGACGCACTTTTGTATTTCGGTTCAAAAACAAAACTTGCACAAGCTGCTGGTATTCGTTTGGCTTCGCTTTATAGCTGGAAAGGGGAGCTAGTACCTGAAGGTCGCGCGATGCGCCTGCAAGAGGCATCTGGCGGGGAACTTCAGTACAACCCCAAGGTTTATGACGAATATCGTAAGGCAAAGCGGGCGGGGCGGTTGAACAATGAAAATCACCCCTGAACAGGTTTGTGAAGCCCTGGATGCCTGGGTATGCCGACCAGGAATGACACAGGAGCAGGCGACGATACTAATCACAGAAGCCTTCTGGGCTCTGAAAGAACGCCCGAGCATCGATGTTCAACGTGTCACGTTTGATGATGGCGCGGTTGATCAACGGGCGCTAGGCGTTAATCGGGTGAAGATATTCGAACGCTGGAAAGCTATCGATACCAGGGATAAGCGTGAAAAATTCACGGCGCTGATTCCGGCAATTATGGAGGCTATCCGGATAAGTGATTTCAGGTTGTATCGTGAAATTACTGACGGAAAAAGCATTACGTACATGATCGCCGGGTTAAACAAAGAATATGGCGATGTGGTGGAGTCAGGGCTGCTTTTTGCCGATCCAGCCGTTGTGGAACGTGAGACTGACGAGCTTATAGAAAAAGCCATTGCTTTCAAGCTTGCGTATCGACAGCAATATCAACAAAAAGCCGGATGGAATTATGAGCCTTCTTTTTGCTGAACGCCCACTGGTTATAAACACGCAGCTGGCGATGAAAATTGGCCTAAACGAAGCCATTGTATTGCAGCAGCTACATTACTGGTTGAGAGATACCAATTCTGGCATGGAATGTGATGGTGTTCGCTGGATTTATAACACAACGGAACAATGGCTGGAACAGTTCCCGTTCTGGTCAGAGTCAACGTTAAAGCGCGCGTTTGCAAGTCTGAAAACGCTGGGGCTTTTGCGTTGTGAAAAGCTCAATAAATCAAAGCGCGACATGACCAATTTCTACACGATCAACTACGGGAGCGAGCTTTTAGATGGTGGCAAATTGAGCGAATCCATCAGTTCAGAATGCGCCGCTCCATCAGGTCAAAATGACATGATGGAAGGGGTCAAAATGAAACGCTCCATTGGTTCAAAACGACCCAATGTCATCGGGTCAAAATGGCCCGATGATCCTACAGAGAATACAACAGAGATTACTACAGAGAATAAAAACACTTTTCGTCCGGAAGCTTCGCAACCGGACCTGCAGGCGGCTGAACAGGATTTTTTAACACGACACCCTGACGCGGTTGTGTTCAGTGCGAAAAAACGCCAGTGGGGTAGCCAGGAGGATCTGGCGTGTGCGCAGTGGATCTGGGGGCGGATTGTGGGTCTCTACGAACAGGCAGCTAGTGATGATGGCGAGATCATGCGGCCAAAAGAGCCTAACTGGACTGCCTGGGCCAATGACGTGCGCACAATGCGGATGCTGGATGGCAGAAGCCACAGACAAATTTGCGAAATGTTTGGTCGGGTTCAGCGAGATCCATTCTGGGTAAAAAACATCATGAGCCCGTCAAAGCTTCGCGAAAAATGGGATGAGCTGGTTATTCGCTTGGGGTGTTCGCCAATACAGCGTTGTGTGAATCATATTTCTGAACCGGATACCGAAATTCCACCTGGGTTCAGAGGGTAATTGTTGATTTCAGGTCATAAGGTAATTTTTAGGAGGACTTGTGGCAAAAGTATTTACACAAGAAGAGCGGGAAAAAATTAAGGGGCAGGTTGTTGAACTCGTGCGCCAGAGTGGGCGCGAGACGTTACGACAACTGGAAACCAAGACTGGTGCGACAAGATATTTAATGAGCGTTCTCGCAAGAGAGCTGGTCGCCAGTGGTGATGTATACAACTGTGGCTACGGGTTATTTCCCTCAGAACAGGCTCGTAAGGACTGGCAAAACGCCCGCAAAAAACTCTCGAGGACAAAGGCGAAGAAACCGGTTGTGGTTGATCCGGACCTTATCTGGTCATTACCAGGCGGAGAAATACGCCGCTACGACAGGCGTATGAACATAATCTGTCGCGAGTGTCGGAAGAGCGAGGTTATGCAGCGCGTGCTGGCGTTTTATCAGAGGAATTTTCAGGAGGCGGCGCAGTGAGCAGGATTGACTACCAGGAATTGGCTGCTGCTAACGCTTTCCTGGCGGATGTGCGGGCGGGGGCGTTTAACGACCTTTGCGCGGCGTTTGTCAGGCACGCAAAAATTGCAGGACTGGACGATGGCGATCTCGTTACGGTGAAAGAAGCGACTGATGCGCTGCTGCACTGTGCAGAACAGCTTCGGGAGGGATTCAAGCAATGAGTGAATCAAAATGCCGGGTTAATGGCAATCAGATAGAGCCGTGTGCGGCACTGGCAAGGTCCCTTGAGCATGATGCTGAATACACGACGCGAAAAGGTCTGCTGAAATACAAAATCTATAACAATGAATTAATTTACTCGCAAGACTTGATCATGCTGCGGTCAGGAGAGTTTTCTAAATCGCCGATTCGAATTTCATTTTGCCCGTTCTGTGGTGAAAGTCTGAAAACGTGGGAAGCGGAGGCAACCAGTGAGCAAAATTAACTACCAGGTACTACGTGAGATAGCAAAACAGGCAACACAGGGCGAATGGGTCGCATTTATTTCGACGGGTACTGGTACGTATGCGGTGCATACGCCCGGTGATAAACGATGTGAAGACGTTATCAAATGGACCGGCTTTGACGGACAGAAAAACGCAGAGAACAACGCTCGTTATATCGCAGCTTTCAACCCTGCAGTAGTGCAGGCACTGCTGGATGAGCGGGAAGCCCAAAGCAAACGCATTGCAGAGATGGAGACTAATCTTGCGGCGCTGGCAGCGGAGAATGCGAGACTGAAGGTGATGTGTGAGGACCGCCGCAGGTTCATCATGAAAGGAGTGCAACTGGGGTATATCAAGGTGCCAAAAGCGGAAACAGATCCGGACCTTGAGACAATTCGTATTGCTATATCACCACAAAAGCCCACTCCGGCCACCGATGCTTTTTTGGCTGAAGTAAGGGCGCAGGGGGTAGAGATGATGCGCGAACACCCATCAATCAAACTTTGCTCTTTGACGCACATATGTGATGAGTTAGCCGCCCAGCTTCGCAAAGGAGAGTTGCATATGATGTTTGACGCTGGCATTCACATCAAAGGAGAAGAGCATGGAAATAAAACCAGAAGATGAGTTAAGTAATATTGTTTTATTTCCGGTAAAAGAGGATGACCCGCGTAATCAGGTTAATTTTCTTTATGAACCATCGGAAAGACCATATTGCCATCATGCCTCTGTCCGGGTTGATGAAAAAGAGCGTCAGGTCCGGTGCAAAATCTGTGGTGCGGTTGTGGAGCCATTTGACTGGATGCTCTCTGTGGCGAAAAGAGAAACCAGGCTGGCAGATGATGTAAGGCTATTGCGTCAGGAGGAACAGGAAAGACGGAAAAATATAGAAAAGCTAATTCAGATTGAGCGTAACGCGAAAGCGCGGATACGCAGAGCGACAAAATCCAGAACTGAATAATTAAATTTAGTGCTGTAAATAAAATTTAATCCTTAACCGGAGGGATTTCTGCACCCTCAGAACATCAGGAGGCCGCCCGAAAGGGCGGTAATGAAAAATGACTGAATTAACAAAAGAACAATTAATCGAAGAGGCCAAATTAAAAATAGCGGTTGCGAAATGTTACCCCAATTCAGAGATGGCACGGGTAGAGTGCGAGTTATTCAAAATTGCACTGACATCACTGGAAGCAGACCCGGTGGCGTGGAAGGCAACCTTCACGCAAATTGACAATGAATATAATACGTTCACCGATATGTATTCTGACAAAGCAGAAGCCGAACAGTGGGTGCAGCTGCATAAACTGGGTGATTTTCGGTCAGAAATAACACCGCTTTACGCAGCCCCGCCAGCGACGGTAGTGCCGGATGAACGGGCTGCCTATGAGTTATTTATGGAGAAGCGTTTCGGGGATTCTGTAGATCGCCGCAGGGCAAAAAATGGCGGTAGCGAATACATGGCATGGGATATGGCGATTGGCTGGATTATCTGGTGTCACCGCGCCGCTATGTTTCAGGCCGGAAACTTTCGGGAAAATAATAATTCGTCAACCAGTTCCCCGGCAACTCCGGATGGTTGGATAAGCTGTAGTGATGCAGTTCCAGCGGAATACTGCGATGTGATTCTTTGCGATGATCTCGGGAATGTATTCCCCGGTTCCTGGGATAAGGTTTTTTGCCCCACTCGTGGCGGGAATAAGATGGCTTTTGTGGACGAAGACGGCGTCGAAGTAGAGAGCTCAACTCACTGGATGCCGCTACCGGAACCACCGCAGGAGGTGAACTGATGACCTAGCCTAAAGCATTCACAACAGTAGGAATTGCACTGGCGGTGGCGCTGGTGGTGTATTCGATTTGCCGCTGGGGATAAAAACGATTTGCGGGAGAAAGATAGTTAAGTAGAATTGCTGCGGGTGCTTGAGGCTGTCTGCCTCGGGCATGCCACTGTAAGGCAGACAGAGAAAAGCCCCAGTTAACATTACGCGTCCTGCAAGACGCTTAACATTAATCTGAGGCCATATCTATGACTTGCACACGTAGGTTAGCCTCTTACGTGCCGAAAGGCAAGGAGAAGCAGGCTATGAAGCAGCAAAAGGCGATGCTAATCGCCCTGATCGTCATCTGTTTAACCGTCATTGTGACGGCACTGGTAACGAGGAAAGACCTCTGCGAGGTACGAATCCGAACCGGACAGACGGAGGTCGCTGTCTTCACAGCTTACGAACCTGAGGAGTAAGAGACCCGGCGGGGGAGAAATCCCTCGCCACCTCTGATGTGTCAGGCATCCTCAACGCACCCGCACTTAACCCGCTTCGGCGGGTTTTGTTTTTCATGAATAAGGGAGATTAATGATTTTAACTGAAGTTATATTGCTCTGCTGTCCGAATAGTTAATTAATTTTCGATATGGTTGTATTTGTTGTTTTTAGTGTGTTTGTTTTTATTTTCTATTTTATTTTTTGCGATTGCTTCGAAATAAAGATTAATTAGAATTCCCCCGTTTTGAGTAGCGCGCAGGGAGAAGATGGATGGACCCCGAACAGGGGAGTGCTATTTATCTGGAAGGATTCTGAAGATGAAAATCGAAGAATTACGTGAATTTTTTAGTGAAAATGGCCTCTATGCTGTGCGCGTTGAGAATAGAACTATTGTCAGTCACTGCCGTATTAAATGTTTACAATCCCAACCAAGGAAGAGTGGGGCTGCGTTAATTTATTTTGTGGATGAGCTTCTGACGGACGGTTTTATTTTGCGCGAAAATGAATTTGTCACATCATTGCAGTCTCTGAAAGAAACCGTGCTTAAGGCTGGTTTTTCTACTTTTGAAGATGAGTGAATTCAACTACAATTCAGCGCAGGGCTGAACCCCTGTTGAGTAACACTGTGCCACCGGAGAAAGCCGATGGCGCAAAATTCCAGACCACACAATTCTGATAATCTCGCCGTCCTTGCCAGCAGGCTCGGGCGGCGTTCTCACGCATTCAAATCTGACTGGTTCCAGCATGACCCCTGCACTGAAGAACAGGCCGAATGGCTGATTCAGAACTACCGCAGACGTGGGTACGAGGTTCAGAAAGATCTCAGCCTCGATTATCGTCACTGGATAATCTCAGTCAGACTGCCTTACTCTGAACGCCCGCCGCGTCCGTCCCGCACATTCCAGCAACGGATCTGGAGGTAACGTGCGGGTATTACTTAGACCCGTTCTGGTGCCAGAACTTGGGCTGGCGCTCCTTAAGCCGGGCCGTGAATCCATGCAGGTATTTCATAATCCTCGAGTGCTGGTAGAGCCGGAACCGAAAAGCATGCGCAGTCTGCCGTCCGGAGTCGTTCCTGCCGTTCGCCAGCCGCTGGCGGAAGATAAATCATTACTGCCATTTTTCAGCGATGAGCGGGTGATTCGCGCTGCAGGCGGTGCTGGTGCACTGTCTGACTGGCTCCTGCGTCATGTTAAATCCTGCCAGTGGCCTCATGGTGACTACCATCACAGTGAAACCGTCATTCACCGTTACGGTGCTGGCGCGATGGTGTTGTGCTGGCACTGCGACAACCAGCTGCGCGACCAGACCTCCGAATCACTCGAGAAACTTGCTCATCAAAACCTGGCTGCATGGATGATTGACGTCATCCGTCACGCAATGAATGGAGCACAGGAGCGAGAATTATCGCTGGCTGAATTATCCTGGTGGGCGGTCTGTAATCAGGTGGTGGACGCATTACCGGAGGCAGTAATACGTCGTTCGCTGAGATTACCAGTGGAAAAAATCCGTTCCGTATATCGCGAAAGCGACATCGTACCGGGAGAGCAGAGAGCCACCAGCATACTGAAGCAGCGCACAAAAAATATTGCGTTACCGCCTCACGTCCACCAGCAACAGAGCCTGCCACAGGAAAAGACGGTGGTAAGCATCGCTGTTGATCCGGAGTCTCCAGAATCTTTCATGAAGCGACCAAAACGTCGCCGCTGGGTTAATGAAAAGTACACGCGCTGGGTTAAGGCGCAGCCGTGTGCGTGTTGTGGTAAGCCAGCCGACGATCCCCACCACCTGATAGGCCACGGTCAGGGCGGAATAGGGACAAAAGCCCACGATATTTTCACGCTACCGCTGTGCCGGGAGCATCACAACGAACTTCATGCTGATCCGCTGGCATTTGAAGAAAAGCATGGTTCCCAGATTGATTTAATTTTCCGTTTTCTTGATCACGCCTTTGCAACCGGCGTGCTTGGGTAAAAGAGGTTACTGATGCGTATAGAGTTTGTTTTGCCTTACCCGCCGACGGTGAACACCTACTGGCGACGTCGTGGCAGCACATATTTTGTATCAAAAGCCGGTGAGCGTTATCGCCGTGATGTGGCGCTTATTGTTCGTCAGCAGCGGCTGAAATTAAACCTGTCCGGAAGGCTGGCAATAAAGATTGTTGCAGAGCCACCGGATAAGCGCCGCCGCGACCTGGACAACATCCTGAAAGCACCACTGGATGCACTGACGCATGCGGGACTGCTTATCGATGACGAGCAGTTTGATGAAATTACTATTGTGCGTGGGCTGCCTGTTCTTGGTGGGCGACTGGGTGTGAAGATTTTCGAAATTACAGGTGATAACGATGATGCGTGATATTCAGATGGTCCTTGAGCGTTGGGGGGCGTGGGTTGCAAATAATTATGAAGATGTGGCCTGGCCTACTATTGCGGCAGGATTCAAAGGGCTTATTCCTTCAAAAGTCAAATCACGACCACAATGTAGTGATGACGATGCAATGATTATTTGTGGATGTATGGCCCGCCTTAAGAAAAATAATAATAGATTACATGATCTGTTGGTCGACTATTACGTTGCTGGAATGACATTCATGAGACTGGCAGAGAAACATGGGTGTTCTGATACTTGTATTGGTAAACGATTGCAAAAAGCAGAAGGCGTTATTGATGGTATGTTAATGATGCTGGATGTTTCTCTTGAGATGGATTTGGCTGTGTCGGTTTGACTTGTATCATTTTTTTATTCGGAATGAATGGAGAGAATAAAAAAGTTCTCGTAATACATTAAGCAAGGTGGATATGTTTAGAACGTCAATTTTTTTAACATTGGTGATTTGTTTGTTTTTTTCTTCTTTTTCTGATGCAAAGCGGAGATATAAAAGATCGTACCATCGTTCACATACACATCATTATCATAGATATAATAATGCAAGTAAGGATGAGTCTCATTCAGCTAGAGGGGTCGATTATTTTGGGGCAGTCGATGGAGCGAATATAAAGCAGAGTGAGGAGCAAGAATCTACCATTCAAAAGAAAAGAACAAATAAGGTGAACAACAAAATATCGCGCATAAAAAACAATCAACCTGATGTGCGAGCGAAAAACACGCATCAAGAGAAAAAAAGTGGGCCGACTTGTGCACCTCTGCATATGGCGCATCAGCCGGGGTATACGAATTTGCCAATATGTGCGGACGGACAATATTAACCAACTCAAAAGTATTTACGATCGTAAAAATTTAGATACCCTGTTAAGAGTGGTTGCTTCGCCACGCAGCTTAAACCCGCCGCCAAGCGGGTTTTTTTATACCTGAAAAAGGCACAGGACGTTAAACGCGCTGGTGGTTGCGAATACCTGTCTTTCAGCTTGCTGTCTTTTTAGACAAGAGTTATTGGTATGTCACGTTAACCAGAAAATGGAAAAAGACATGCTAAAACAGCAGGATATGACCGAAACCGCCAGAGTGGTGTTTAATGAATTAAGCGTCACCGAACCGGCGACCGTCGGGGAAATTGCGCAGAATACTTACCTTTCACGCGAACGCTGCCAGTTAATACTGACCCAGCTTGTTATGGCGGGTCTGGCAGATTATCAGTTCGGTTGTTACAGACGCCTTCCGCAGTGAAGGTTTTTTAATTTGTGGTAATGGGCGGCTGGTGGGTGTTAGCGGAACCTGCCAGCCATCTGCTCATGCGTTGGGGTCACAAGCAAACCTCAGGCCCATCTGCTTTGCGCAAAAGCGGTATGAGCCTATCAGAGAAGTGCTTATTGATCTATGGTTGATACTGTAAAAATATCCAGTTGTGAATTAATCAACGCTAATTGCCTGGAATTTATCCAGACTTTACCGGAAAACTCTGTCGATCTGATAGTCACAGACCCGCCATACTTTAAAGTGAAGCCCGAAGGCTGGGATAACCAGTGGAAGGGCGACGATGATTACCTGAAATGGCTGGACCAGTGTCTGGCGCAGTTCTGGCGGGTACTGAAACCTGCCGGAAGTCTTTATCTGTTCTGTGGGCATCGCCTAGCATCTGATATCGAAATCATGATGCGTGAACGTTTTAATGTGTTGAACCACATTATCTGGGCGAAACCGTCCGGACGCTGGAACGGGTGCAATAAGGAAAGCCTGCGGGCGTATTTCCCGGCAACAGAGCGCATTCTGTTTGCTGAACATTATCAGGGGCCATATCAACCCAAAAATGACGGCTACGCGACAAAGGGTCGCGAGCTTAAACAGCACGTCATGGCCCCGCTGATTTCTTACTTTCGTGATGCACGTGAATCACTGGGGATAACGTCGAAACAGATAGCGGAAGCTACCGGAAAGAAAAATATGGCTTCGCACTGGTTTGGTGCCAGTCAGTGGCAGTTACCGAACGAGGATGATTACAGAAAACTGCAGGCGTTGTTTGCGCGTGTTGCAGCAGAAAAACATCAACGCGGTGAACTGGAAAAGCCACACCACCAGTTGGTCAGCACATACAGTGAACTGAACCGGCAATATGTCAGTCTGCTGGATGAGTACAAATCCCTGCGGCGTTATTTTTCCGTATCGGCTGCCGTTCCTTATACGGATGTCTGGACGCACAAGCCAGTGCAGTATTACCCCGGCAAACATCCCTGTGAAAAACCGGCGGATATGTTGCGTCAGATAATTACTGCCAGCAGTCGTCCCGGTGATTTGGTTGCGGATTTTTTCATGGGTTCAGGCTCAACAATAAAAGCGGCATTGTCGTTGGGGAGGAAAGCGGTTGGGGTGGAGCTTGAGGAAAACAGATTTAAACAGACTGTTAATGAAATTGATTTGAGTGTTTAATTTTTTATTTCTGAAATTTCAACAGAGCAAAAATAAAAGATATAATTACTAATCCGGAGATTATTTTCGGATTATTTCAGTTGAGGTGTTTTTTTTATTCGTTATTATACGCCGCGGTTCTGAGGGGAACTCCTCTTCAAGGTGGTATCGCTCCCCCGAGGAACCAATGCCGACTTAGCTCAGCAGGCAGAGCAACTGACTTGTAATCAGTAGGTCACCAGTTCGATTCCGGTAGTCGGCACCATATGCGGGTATCGTATAATGGCTATTACCTCAGCTCAACCTTCCAGGCTGATGATGCGGGTTCGATTCCCGCGACCCGCTCCAGAGAAACAAGCCTTATTGTATCGTGGCACTGGCGTATTTTTTTGTTACGTGGGGGCTGGTTGTTTTTAAAAGACATTCTGTTTTCTGGCTATGATTTGAGGTCGGTTGTAGTCACAGTGCTGTTTTTTTACAACAACGGAATGGTGCATTATCGGTGGAGGTTTTGTATTTCCTGGCAGGGCCGATGATGCACTATCCCGGTGTTGTAAATAACACTAAAGAGGTGTTCCTCAGTGCGAGGGTGGTTTATATAGTGGTTTAGCGGGGAATCACAATATCTGTTGTAGGGATGGATATTTCGGGAGGCACCCGACACCTCGATTCTTATTACAATAAAATGATTTATCTCATGCATTGACCAACCGCCTCCACCGGGCGGTTTTTTTTATTCTGAATTCAGTTTCTTCATGGCTTGCTACGGCGGGCCTTTTTTATTTCCGCGCCACGCCCGGCGCACATCAAAACCACAGAGCCTTTCAGGGGTGAACTTACGGGATGGTCAGTGTGACTTTCTCTGTGGGCTGGTCACCCCCGGGCGCAGGCTCACCCACTAAAAGGAAACGTCACGATGTTTGGTATTTTCAAAAAGAAAACCCGCAAAGCCATTACTGAAGTAAAGAAAATGGAGAACCGCGATGCAGTGGAGGCGACTGTCTGGGGTGCGTATTCCATTGCATTCGCCGACGGTACTTGTGATGCGAAAGAAATCGCGGTACTGGAGAAAACCATTGCAGCACTTCCTGCCTTTGCGCCGTTCTCCGGTGAGATTGCCCAGATGAGTGCCAATATCCGCGCCCGTTATGAAGCGTCACCGCGTTCTGCCAATGCCGAAGCCCTTCGTCAGCTGGCTGATGTTGCCGGTACTGATGACGCAGTTAATGTGCTGTGCCTGTGTCTGGATATTGCTGACCAGGATGGCATTGGTCCGGAGGAGGAGACACAGCTCAAGAAAATTGCGCAGGCGCTGCAGCTACCACTGGAGCAGTATCTGTGAAAAGTGCGCGCCTTGTGCTGGCTGCCATCCTGCTGTTTCTGGTAGTGGTGGTGGATTTCACCGGACGGCTGATGTCGGTACTGGCAGATGGTGTGCTGGTGGCAATGGCGCTGGTCGTGCTCCGGCCTTTACTGCGTAAATCTGAATAACACCACACAAAAGGCGTCTGCGGGCGCCTTTGATTGGGTGCTGTTTTTTTACGGGCCGCTGGTGGCCCTTTTTTATTTACAGGAGAAAAAGTATGTCTGAACCCTTGTCCGGTTCCGGTACGGCTGCGGCGCTCGGTGGGGCGACGGTATTCGGGCTGTTTACCGGAACGGATTTCGGGATTGTGTTTGGTGCATTTGCGGGAGCGTTGTTTGTGGCAACGATGCCGCAGTCACTTTCAGCCTGGCGTGTGGCTGCGCATTTTCTGGTGTCGTTCATTGTCGGCGTGCTGGGGGCACGTGTGCTGTCAGCTTGGATTGCATCAAAAACAGGTTATGACGGTACATCTGCGGATGCACTTTGTGCAGTGCTGGTGTCAGTGGTGTCGGTGAAGATTCTGTCGTTCATCCACCAGCAGGATATTGCATCACTGGTGTCCGGTCTGTTCTCCCGCCTGCGGGGCGGAGGAGGCGGCAAATGTTAAGTAACCTTCCCGGATTGCTGAACGTGGCGTTATGCATGGTTATCGTGCTGACGCTCTTTTTTTATCGACGTAAAGATTCCACGCATAAACCGCTGATGTCATGGCTGGCCTGGCTGCTGATGCTGCTTTATGCCATTGCGCCACTCAGCTATCTGTGTGGTCGCCCGTTAGCAACGGGCTGGCTGGACGTATTTTTTAATCTGTTGTTCTGCGTACTGGTAATACGTGCACGCGGGAACGTCACAAGAATCTTTCCATTGTTGAGGTGAGTATGTCGGGTAAATTCAGATTCAGCCGTCGCAGTGAAAAAAATCTGGAGGGCATCAAACCACAGCTGGTTGCTGTCGTTCGCCGTGCGCTGGAGCTGACGGAGGTTGATTTTGGTATTACGGAAGGCCTGCGCAGTAAGTATCGCCAGAAACAGCTGGTCGCGGAAGGAAAAAGTCAGACCATGAACAGCCGCCACCTGACGGGTGATGCGGTGGATGTTGTGGCCTACGTTGGCAGCCAGGTGTCATGGGACTGGCCTCTGTACGAGAAAATCGCGCAGGCATTTAAGCAGGCTGCCGCAGAGCTGGGAACTGCCATCGAATGGGGCGGGGACTGGAAAACACTGAAAGACGGACCTCACTTTCAGTTGAAACGATAAGCAAAACAAAACCCCGGCTGCTGGAACAGTCCGGGGTTTTTAGTTTTCACGCCATGAAAAGGAACAACAAGTTGCAAAACAGCATGAGGTGAGGAAATTGTGAACAGTGAGTGCGGAGAAAATCCTCGTGGGAAAGTATAAAAGATTCTTTTTGAGGTTGTCCATTATGAGAGGCATAGAAGTTGAAACTCCCGCGAGCCTTGATCTGACAAGGGCTGCAGCCTTTGCAATTCGCCTTGTGGCGATCGCTGTTCTGATTTGGGCTGTGCGTTGGTGGTGACATGAGTCGAAGACACTGGACACACAGAATGCCGCGAACGGCGGCGAAATGGGCACTGGTAGTGATACTGGTGCCTTTTTTATTGGTGGGATGCGCCAGCCTGGATAAGGCGCGCCAGCTTTTCGATACAGCTTCTCAGGTCTGTGAAATTGTCGACGTTGTTCGGCTGTGTCTGCAGAACTGATCGCCTGTAAGAGCAGAATATTTTGCTGAAAAATGAAGGGCGCGTCTACGTCCGGAAAGCATGAAATTCTGTGGTTGTGGCTACTCAATAAAATAAATTCTTTCTGTCGCCGCGAATACTCAAATGTTGATCAGTGCCCGGTGCGGCGACGGGCTTCGATATCAGGATACGATGATGGAAAAAACAGAAAACAAACCGATTGTAATTGGTGCTGATGTTGCTCCGTTTAAGTTTGAGTTGTCTCAACTGGTGGAGATGCGCATCAGTGATGAATGGGGTGAGGTTAAAGCCCGCGCGCAGTATGCGGATGGCGAAAACCAGTACTTGATCCACTACAAAGCAGCTGATGGTCGAGCCACGACGGAGTGGTTTGGTGAGTCAATGCTGGAAGCAACAGAAGATGATCGTCATCCTGGTTGTCCGGTATTTGCCTGCATGAAATTACCGGAAGGAGCAGTTGTTACTGAGTAACAGGTATTACAGCAGCCCTTCAGTGAGGGGCTGCGATAATGCAGGTGTTGGAATGTGTGTAAATGATAATTACTCCCATTTTTACGGGTCCTTTCCAGAATCTGAAACACCGGGGGGATGCGGACGCGCAGAAATCGCCAAATTTTTGCATTTTCATTCGTCATCATCATCTTGTTAACTACATGATATTTATTGTTAATTTAGTTCTTCTATGTCGAAATTGGTGTTTTTTTATTCGACAACATAAAACTCGTCGTGACCTTGGTTTTTTATGTGTCTGGTGAATTATGGATCGTGAACTGAAGAATCTTGCACTCAACATCAGTCAGGTAGCTGCTCTGTCTGGGTTACACCGACAAACGGTGTCTGAAAGGTTAAAAAAAATTAAAACCACGGGTGGGCACGACAAACTTAAGTTGTACAAACTCACTGATATTCTGGCTGAGTTATTGAAGTTGCCACCGCCTGTCGCTGAAGGGGAAATGGATCCCCATGACCGAAAAGCCTGGTATCAGTCAGAACGGGAACGTCTGAAATTCGAACAGGAGGTCGGAGAACTGATCCCTGCGTCTGATGTCGCCCGTGAATTTGCTGAAATGGCAAAGGCTATGGTGCAGGTTCTGGAAACCCTCCCCGATATTCTTGAACGCGATTGCGCTCTTGAGCCTTCGGCTGTCATGCGGGTGCAAAGCATTATTGATGATCTGCGTGACGAAATTGCGCGGCGGGTGGCAGATGACAGCAAACAGGAAGATACAGAGGAGGAAAATCAGGAGGACGAATAATGCCTGTGCAGGCGACCGCCAGATCGTTGAAACTGGATACGGGCCAGTTAATTAAAGCGCCGCGCAGAATGCCTGTTGCCGAAGCGGTACAAAAATTTATGCGAGTCC
This sequence comes from Escherichia sp. E3659, assembly GCF_005781135.1. Lineage (NCBI taxonomy): Bacteria > Pseudomonadati > Pseudomonadota > Gammaproteobacteria > Enterobacterales > Enterobacteriaceae > Escherichia > Escherichia sp. E3659. Next base: position 106,146 of record NZ_VATQ01000006.1, read on the forward strand.
CTACATCTGGTGGCAACTCTGTTCCGTGGGATCCGATGGTTGCGCCGTATGTGATTGACCCCATGAACTGCCTGTCGTCCCGTGAGTTTGATGCGGTTGTTTTTGTTGGCCCTGCCCGTACGGGTAAGACTAACGGCCTGATTGATGGCTGGGTGGTTTATAACATTGTCTGCGATCCGTCGGACTTTTTGCTGGTGCAGATGACGCAGGATAAGGCGCAGGAGCACTCCAAAAAGCGCCTGGCAAGAACATTTCGTTGCAGCCCGGAGGTCAGAAAACGCCTCAGCCCACGCCGTAACGATAACAACGTTCATGACAAATATTTTCTGTCAGGCAGCTTTCTGAAAATCGGCTGGCCTTCCATCAATGTCATGTCATCCTCTGATTTTAAATGTGTTGCGCTGACTGATTACGACCGATTTCCTGAAGATATCGATGGCGAAGGTGATGGTTTCTCCCTGGCTTCAAAACGTACCACCACATTTATGTCAGCTGGTATGACGCTGGTGGAGAGTTCCCCTGGACGTGAGATCACAAACAGCAAATGGCGCAGAACGTCACCGCATGAGGCCCCGCCCACCACGGGGATCCTTTCTCTGTATAACCGTGGCGATCGTCGTCGCTGGTACTGGCCCTGTCCGGATTGTGGTGATTATTTTCAGCCATCAATGGAGGCTATGACGGGATATCGTGACAATCCTGATCCTGTAAAAGCCAGTGAAGCGGCTCATATATTGTGTCCGCATTGTGGCAGTCAAATCACTGCAGATATGAAACGTGAACTGAATGGTCGCGGCGTCTGGTTGCGTGAAGGTGAGCAGATTGACAGAGAAGGGAATGTTACCGGAACGCCACGTCATTCAAGGATAGCCAGCTTCTGGATGGAAGGGCCGGCTGCTGCGTATCAGACCTGGGCGCAACTGGTTTACAAACTACTGACTGCTGAGCAGGAATATGAAGCCACAGGCAGTGAGGAAACGCTGAAGGCGGTGATTAACACCGACTGGGGATTACCTTATTTGCCTCGTTCCGCAATGGAGTTGCGCAGTGCAGATGTTCTGATGCAGCGGGCTGAGGATTACGGTAAGCGCCTGGTACCGCCGAAAGTGCGTTTTCTTATTGCGGCGGTGGACGTGCAGGGCGGGAAGAACCGACGGTTTGTGGTGCAGATTATTGGTTATGGCGAGGACGGTGAACGCTGGCTGGTGGACCGTTATAACATCCGACAGTCATTGCGCTGCGATGAAAATGGCGAAGCATTACCTGTGCATCCCGGGGCTTATCCTGAAGACTGGCAGTTGCTGGTCACCGATATACTAGAGAAAACGTATCCGCTCCAGTCCGATCCGGCCCGCAGAATGCCTGTACTGGCAATGGCGGTGGACAGTGGTGGTGAAGACGGGGTGACGGATAACGCCTATAAATTCTGGCGAAAATGTCGTCAGGATGGAGTGGGGAGACGGGTTTTTTTGGTAAAGGGAGACAGCACGAAACGCCAGAAAATTATCACCATCACACACCCGGATAATACCGGGCGAAGCGATCGCCGTGCGGATGCTCAGGGAAAGGTGCCGGTATATCTCCTGCAGACAGACCTGCTGAAAGATCAACTAAGCAATAACCTGCAACGTGAAATGCCCGGACCGGGCTACATTCATTTTCCTGACTGGCTCGGGGAGTGGTTTTATGAAGAGTTGACCTATGAGGAACGCGGTGCTGACGGGAAATGGCGCAAGCCGGGAAAAGGGAATAACGAAGCGTTTGACCTTTTTTGCTATGCACATGCCGTCGCCATTCTGCGTGGCTATGAAAAAATCCGTGACTGGAGCAACCCTCCCCAGTGGGCAAGAGGGCAGGATGCTGACGCGGGGGCTTCGGCAGACAGACGTTCTTCCGGCACAGTGGACAAGAAAAACGTTGCCGGCAGAGATGAGCGGCAAAAAGCAGCGTCGCCGGAAGCGTTATCCGGAAACTGGTTATCACTACCCCGAAACGGAGGATGGTTGTGAAAAAAGATGAGATTTTCCAGATGCTGGTTATCGTGCGTCAGGCATACAGGGATTCCCTGGATGGTAAAAGTGTGTCTTTTACCGGGGTGAATGGCAGAGCGATCACCAACCATGATCCTGTTGCATTGCGCAGGGAGCTTGAATACTGGGAAAAACGCTGGGCGGCGGCCTGCCAGCCCACAAGGAAACCGTACAAACTCGCCCGTTTCTCCTGAGGTTTTTTATGGGTTTTTTTGATAAAGCACTTGGCGCAATTGCGCCAGGGTGGGCAGTTTCGCGCGCCAGAAACAAAATGCTGCTGAGAGCTTATGAGGCGGCGCAGCCTTCACGCCTGAATAAAGCCCGGCGTGAGAGTCGTTCTGCCGATACAGCAGTTTTTTCTGCCGGCACTTCGTTAAGGGAGCAGGCCAGGGCGCTGGATGAAGATCATGATATCGTGATTGGTCTGCTGGATAAGCTGGAAGAGCGGGTTATTGGTGCGCAGGGGATCCAGGTTGAACCACAACCACTGAGAAGCGATGGCACCCTGCATGAATTGCTGGCAGAGCAGATCTCGGCATTGTGGTCTGAATGGTCTGTTCGCCCTGAGGTCACGGGGATGTTCACCCGCCCGGAGGCCGAACGGATGGCATTGCGATCTGCTTTGCGTGATGGCGAGATGTTCGTACAACTGGTGCGTGGTCCTGTCGCCGGTCTGAATCATTCCACTGTGGTGCCATTATCACTGGAACTTCTCGAAGCAGATTTTGTTCCGGTCAGTCTGAACACGAACGCGGGTCAGCAAGTCCGTCAGGGCATTATTCTTAACAACTGGGGGCGGCCTGTAGGGTATCGGGTTTATAAATACCATCCTGCAAATATGCGTGGATTCAGCGCCGATCTCAAAACTGTTCACGCAGACAGCATGCTTCATCTGGCGATGCGGAAACGGCTTCATCAGGTGAGAGGTGTCAGCCTGTTACATGGTGTGATTCGCCGGATTGCTGATCTGAAAGATTACGAAGAATCAGAGCGTGTGGCTGCCCGTATTGCTGCCGCGCTGGGGTTCTACATTAAGCGTGGTGATGCCGCCAGCTTTCCTACGGATAACGACTGGACACCCACAGAACAAAAACCCCGGTATTTTGATATTTCGCCGGGCATGATTTTTGACGAACTGGCGCCGGGTGAAGATCTGGGGATGGTGGAGTCGAATCGTCCGAATGTTCATCTTTATGAATTCCGGAACGGGCAGTTGCGTGCTGTGGCTGCCGGAACCCGTGGCAGTTATTCCAGTATTGCTCGTGACTATAACGGCTCCTACAGTTCGCAGCGTCAGGAGCTGGTGGAAGGTTACGAAGGCTATGGGGTTTTACAGCAGTGGTTTGTCGGTCAGTACAGCCGCCCGGTGTACCGGGCATGGCTGGAGCAGGCGATACCTTTTCTTGAAATTCCTCCTGATGTGGATATGTCCACGCTTTTCAATGCCACTTATCTTGGGCCGGTGATGCCGTGGATTGATCCGGTGAAGGAGGCTGCAGCATGGCGGGCCATTCTTCGCGGTGGTGCCGGGACGGAGGCCGAGTGGATACGTGCCCGTGGGCAGTCACCGCAGGAGGTCAAACGTCAGCGACTGCGTGAAACTGAATTTAACCGGGAAAACGGGCTGGTGTTCGATTCTGACGCCGCTAACGATAAAGGAGTGCTCCCTGATGCAGCAAATGATAAACCCGCGTCTTCGCGGGACGATGATTAATCCCCGCGCCAGCCTTGCGGGGGTGGATGCCGCTAATGGTCAGTGCTGGTACGAAATCCGGGCACAGGCTGCCGGGCGGGTGGAAATTTACCTCTATGACGTGATTGGTGGATGGGGCATCACCGCGCAGCAGTTTATTGCTGACTGTAAAAATGCGGGGGTGTTTGAGGCCAGCGCCATTGATCTGCATATCCACAGCCCGGGCGGTGATGTGATGCAGGGTTTTGCCATCTTTAACACGCTGTCACGTCTGAAAGCGAAGGTGGATATCTGGGTGGATGGGGTTGCTGCCAGCATGGCCTCCATGATTGTTTGTCTGCCCGGCGCCACAGTGCATATGCCCGAAAACGCCTGGCTGATGATACACAAGCCGTGGGGTGGGATCGCCGGCGATTCTGATGATATGCGTGATTATGCCGACTGGCTGGATCGCAACGAGGCGCTGATGCTGTCAGCCTACATGAATAAAACCGGACTCGGGCAGGAGGAGCTGGAAGTCATGCTGAAAGCAGAAACCTGGCTGAACGGTGCTGAAGCCGTGGAAAAAGGCTTCGCTGATACGCTTGAACCAGAATTACAGGCTGCGGCCTGTGTGAACCAAAATAAACTGAAGGATTACCATAACATGCCAAAACAGCTTAACACGCTTTTTGCTCCGCGTGCAGAAACGACGAACGGACAGCAGCAGGAACCGAAAGCAGGTTCGCAAGATGCACAACAGACCGCAACTCAGCAGGCGTCATCAACCGGAAATGTGGATATCAGCGCAATTGCTTCGCAGGTTCAGCAACAACTGATGGCAGCCAATGCGGAACGTGTGCAGGCTGTAACTGCTGTTTTTGCCTCTTTCCCGTCTTATGCCGCACTGAAAGCGGAGTGTCTGAACGACATGACCTGTACGGAAGCACAGGCCCGTGAAAAACTTTTGCATGCGCTGGCAGTCGGAACGACACCAAGTGCAGGCCCGGGCGCTGTTCATATTCATGCCGGGAACGGTAATCTGGTCGGCGATTCCATTCGTGCGGCTGTGATGGCACGCGCCGGATATGCCGAAGCAGAAAAAGATAATGCTTATAACGGTTTTACTCTGCGCGAGCTGGCGCGTGCTTCGCTGGTTGATCGCGGTATTGGTATCTCAGGTCATTCCGCACCGATGGCGATGGTTGGGCTGGCATTTACTCACAGCAGCAGCGATTTCGGCAATATCCTGATGGATGTGGCTCATAAAGCTGCGTTGCAGGGCTGGGATGATGCCAGCGAAAATTTTGACAAATGGACCCGCAAGGGAACGCTGACTGATTTTAAAACCGCGCATCGTGTCGGGCTGGAAACTTTCCCGACGCTACGAAAAGTATTGCCGGGGGCTGAATATAAATATGTGACCCTGAAAGATCGTGGCGAACCGATTGCACTGGCGACGTATGGCGAATTGTTCAGCATTGATCGCCAGACCATCATCAATGATGACCTGGATATGCTGACCCGTATTCCGATGGCAATGGGGGCGGCAGCGCGTACTACCGTGGGTGATCTGGTCTGGGCCGTGCTGACCAGCAATCCGAAAATGTCGGATGGTAAACCGCTGTTCCATGCAGATCATGGCAACCTGGTGACTGCCGATTTGTCTATTGAGGGGCTGGATTCCGGGCGTAAAGCTATGCTGCTCCAGAAATCGGGTGACCGTCGTCTGAACATTCGTCCTGCTTTTATGCTGACGCCTGTTGCCATTGAGTCGCGTGCCAATCAGTTGATTAAGTCTGCCAGCGTGCCCGGTGCAGATGCGAACAGCGGCATTATTAACCCGATTCAGAATTTTTCCACGGTTCTGTCAGAGGCCCGTCTTGATGACAGCAGCCAGACGGATTATTACCTGGTGGCAGCGCAGGGGCGTGACACGATTGAAGTGGCTTACCTCGACGGTATTGATACGCCGTATCTGGAGCAGCAACAGGGCTTTACGGTTGATGGTGCAGCATTCAAGGTGCGCATTGATGCCGGAGTGGCACCGCTTGACTGGCGTGGCATGGTCAAAGTGAAAAAACAGTAAATAACCGCCGGACAGGGCGGTTTTTTTATGGCTGAAGCGGCGTACCAGGCGCCGCATTTACCGGAGAAGAAAATGTCAAAAAATTTTGTTCAGGACGGAAAAAACGTCGACTGGCTGAATGGGACCGGAAAGGTAGTGTCATCTGGCGATCTGGTTGTTCAGGATAATCTTATTGGTGTTGCTCATGCTGATATTCCGGACGGAGATGTGGGCATTCTGCATACGACGGGAGTTTTCTCTTTGCCTAAAGAGGCAGAGGCGTTGACGCAAGGCAAGCTGGTGTATTTCAAAGCGGATACGGCAACACTGACAGCAACGAAATCAGGTAATACGCTGGTGGGTACCGTCTGGTGTAACGCTGAAACCAGTGATGCCACTGTGTGTGTACGTCTGGGGTACTGATGAACAGGTTTCGACGCCTGCTTACAAACGCGGATGCCCGGGTAACCCGGGCATTTGCTGAAGAGATACCCGCATACCTGTTCCTCCGGGACGGAGATAAACGGCCTGTAAGCGTGATATTCGAATCGCCGGATGCGACCGTCGGGATCCGTGATGGTGGTGAAATTAATGATCATGCGCCAGCCTTCAGTGCCATGACAGCAGATATTTCCGGGTTAATGAAACGTGATCAGGTGGAAATTAATGCTGATATTTTTCACGTGACGCATATTGGCGCTGATGAGGAAGGGCGTACACGGGTTACTCTTGCGCGGGGAGAACCCGGAAGAAGTACACCTGCCGCCCCTGTCCGACCGAGTAAACGTTATGGCAGTCAGAGAGCATGAACGAAGCAGTGCCCGGCAGCGACGGCTGGCACGAAACCTCGTCGTCGATATTGATGAAGATGAGGTGCTGAAAATTATCGCTAAACTGGGCGGTTCAAAAAGCCAGATCCGTAAAGCCTGGGGCGTGGCACTGAAAAGAGCTTCGTCTGCACTGCGGATGAAGGCTATGGCAGAGTTTAAAAAACAGGTTGCCCCACGCAGTCAGAAAATGATCAAAAAGCGTGTTCTGCATAATTTTGTCATTCGTCGTAACGGTGATGAGTTTGATGAGGCGAAGGTGTGGTTTGGTCTGAATGCCATCAAAGTACGTGATCTGCGCGGACGCATCAGTGGGGGACGACGCGGCGAACGTCATCAGTTGCGCGATGAGCGGGGACGTTTTGCACCAGCTTCCCACCGCAGGAAGGCGCGGGAGATCCGTTTTAAACCTTCCGGGGAATCCCTGCCTGTCACCACCTGGTCAACGGATGATGCCTTCATCAACCAGTTCGAAACGGAAAATCGTAACGGACGTATATCAAAAAGGAAAACGATACTGGTCCGACAGGCATCCGGACGGCGGAGGGTGCGTGAAGCGGAAATTGATATTTATGAAGCCATGCTGAACCGTATAGAGGATTTTGTTTTTCCGGATGCGGAAGCACTGATCCTGAAAAATTTTGAGCATGAACTGAAATTCCGGGTATTTAAGGGGCTGGAGTGATGGAGCCATTGATGATGGGAGCCTGGCATCAGGCGGTGATTGACAGTCTGAAACAAATTCCCTGGGTGGAAGATGCTGATGAATACCCGGAAAAAGTGACGCAACTGGTGACGCCTGCCGTGTTTGTGGATGTACCTGGCTGGGACAAGACTCAGTTTGCCGACGGGCAGACGCGGGTCACGCTGAAATGTGATCTGTTTGTGGTGACAGACCGGGCCGGAAAGACGGAAAACGTGCCAAAACCGCAGATTTTTGCCCGTTGCCTGGCGATGGATTTGTCTGACTGGATTGAGGGGGCCACGTTCGGGCTGGATAACGTTGATCCGGCTGTTTTTATTGATGCAGAGGTGGATACCTTCGACCGGCTTCTGGATGACTACATCGTTTTCCGTGTTTCTTTCGAACAGGATATTCCTGTCGGGGAAGATCCGTTCGCGGTTCCGGCAGGTGCGCCATTACAGGAAGTCTGGCTGGGGAAAGTACCGGAAACTGGCAAGAGACATGAGCGGGATTATCGTCTTATCTGGAAAACCGAGGGCACCGGCAATGAGTCTGGCGGATGAAGTGGCAGAGTTACGCCGCAGGGTGGCGGATATGGTGCGGCGTGGGGTGGTGGAGGAAGTGATACCGGGTAGTCCGGTGATGGTTCGGGTGGATATCGGGGATGTGCTTTCGCCGCCGTTACCCTGGATTCAGGTGCAGTCCGGGCGCTACATGCAGGTCAGTAATTATCCGGCTCCCGGCGATGCCGTTACGGTGATATCGGAGGCGGGCGATCTGCGTAACGGTCGGGTGTATCCGGGGGCCAATATTGACGCTATCCCTGTCCCTGAGGGCAGTAAATACGAACATGTTATTTTGTTTGATACCGGAACGGAAATCCGTTACGACCGTAAGGCTAATGCCCTGTCCATCACGCTGGCTGAAGGCGGTAGCTATAAAATTACCGGCAAGGGAACCCTGGACGGTCCGGTAGAAATCACAGACACCCTGACCGTACATGGTAAAGCAACCATGAATACTGAAGCGGTAGTTAAGGCGGATCTGACGGTCGGTGGTGAGGTTTCTGATCATTACGGAACGATGAGTCAAATCCGGCTTGTCTATAACGGTCACAATCACCGGGGCGACAGTGGTGGCAGCACCGGACAGCCTGGTCAGCAAATGTAATCTCCTTTTCAGTTTTTTTTCCGGAATAAACAACATGATTGGTATTGATTCAGCCACCGGCAGATATCTGCACGGTAACGAACATCTGCGCCAGTCCGTCACCGATATTTTGTCAACGCCGGTCGGTAGCCGGGTCCTGCTCAGGGAATACGGCAGCAGACTGTTCAGTCTGCTTGATAACCCACAGGATGATTTCACGCGGGTGAGAATTGTCCGTGAAACGGTAACCGCCCTTGAACGCTGGGAACCCCGCCTGACCCTCCGGCGGGTGGAGGTGACGTGGACAGGAGAAGGGAGCGCCTGGCTGACGCTTGTCGGGGTGAACAACGAAACTCAGGACACGATTCGACTCGAGGAGATAAAAATTGGCAATGTCTCAGGCAATCATTGATCTGTCCGCGATACCGGTACCGGATGCTGTGGAAGTGCCGGATACCGCAATGCTCGTCTCTCAGATAGTGGCGAAGTATCAGGAGCTGGATACGTTGTTTTCAGCACTGGTGGAATCTGATCCTGCTTATAAATGGGCGGAGGCACTGGCTTTTCGGGTGGCGCTGATGCGCCAGCAAATAAATGATGCAGTTCGTGCAGTACTGCTTGCCAGTGCCGGTGGGAACGATCTGGATCAGGTTGGCGCGAATTATCAGGTACAGCGGCTGGTAATTACCCCTGCAGACGACAGCACCATTCCGCCCACGCCGGCGGTGTATGAAGATGATGACGCCTTTCGCGAACGCATTCAGTTGTCATGGGCACGGCTCAGCACCGCTGGCGCGAAAAATGCGTACCACTATTTTGCACAAAGTGCTGATCCTGATGTGCTGGATGTGAAAGCCTACGGGCCGGAAACGCATTCGCAGGAAGGGCGGGTTTTTCTTTATGTGTTATCCCGGTCAGGAAATGGCACCGCATCACAACCCCTGCTGGATAAGGTGGCAGCATCAGTCAGTGATGATGAAACCCGTCCCCTGACGGATTTTGTCAGTGTCCGGGCGGCAGAAATTATTCCCTACGACGTGGTGGCGAATATTCATATTCCCTACGGACTGGATGGTGAACTGGTAATGGCAAATGCCCGTAAGGCGCTGCAGTCTTACACTGACAGTGTCCACAGGATTGGTTCAGTGGCATCCCGTTCCGGCATGGATGGTGCACTGCACCAGACCGGGGTGATTACGGTGAATCTGACCTCTCCTGCCAGCGATATCGTTCCTGCGATGGGGCAGGCACCGTGGTGCCGTAAGGTAACACTGAACAAGGTGGAGACAACCGATGAATGACGATATCAGGAGCATACTGCCGATCAATGCCAGCCGGGCAGAGCGGGTGGTGGACTGTGTCGCCGGAGATATGTTGGCAGACATAGCGGTCTGTCTGATCCGCTATGTGAAAAATCCCGATTTATGTCCTGCTGAATTGCTGCCATGGCTGGCCTGGGAAATGGCAGTAGATACCTGGAATGAACACTGGACGGAGGCGGAAAAACGTTCTGCTATAAAGCGTGCCGCCTATATCCATCGCCACAGAGGGACTAAAGCGGCGCTGATGGCGTCGCTGGCTGACAGTCCGTTCCGGTCGCAGATTGTGGAATGGTATGAGCAGACGCCGCCTGGTGATCCCTATACATTCCGGTTGAATGTGGAGCAGAAGGACTTGCCTGTCCTGATGAGTGACCACCAGGATCTGAAACATGCCGTATTACGTGCCAAAAATCTGCGCAGCTGGTTCAGTATTCATGTTTATGGGGGCTGTCAGGGGAAAGGATACGGCTATGGGTATGTGACAGCGACGGAAAAGATGAAAAACAGGATACTGCCGTCAGAAATACAGTTGTCATCAGACAACTTACGACTGGCCCCTGGAGACGTTGTTTCTGTGCAGGTGACGGTGCTACCACTGATTGCTGATTCCCGCGTATTTTCTGTACAAATCGAAGATGACAGTGTGGCCGCGATAAGTGTTTCTGGTGATGTGGTTACTCTGACAGGGAAACAGTCTGGTCGAACTACAGTCGTCGTATCAACGGTAAATGGAGTGGTTGCCAGACTGCCGGTAAGTGTTGTGTCTGTTGTTCAGGTTATTATCAGGGCAGATAACGCCAGCATGCCACTGTTTTTTATCGATCCCCAGGATAACGACTTCACTATTGATTATGGTGATGGACTGGACAGCAGAGATTATGTGATTAAGGAGGATGTGGTCAAAGCTACCCGCACATTGCCGGTCGGAGAAGAAATTACACTGACGATTAAGGGCGCGGAAAGTCTGACATTCTACACCTCGAAGGCAGTAAACAACACCAATCCACTCCTGGAGATCATCCGCGTCAGTGGTTCCAGAAAAGACATGTCGTGGTTTGCGAATCTGCAGTGGGCATTGCGAAAAATTCACGCAGGTTCTTTTGATAATCTGCCTCACGTACTTTCATTTGAGAATGCCTTTAGGGGGTGTTCGTCTCTTCATGAATTACCTGAAAATCTTTTTGCCAGGTGCGAAGCTGTGGTGAATTGGTCTGGTGTATTCTATGGGTGCTCTGCCCTGACAGACATCCCACTTTTATTTGCGACAAAATCAAGCGCGAACATACTTTCAAAACTGTTTTGTGGCTGTTCGGAGATCGTCCGGGTTCCGGAGACATTATTCGCTGGTATGGAGAATGCATTGACTTTTGAAAATGCTTTTTCCGGGTGTGAGAAGATGGTTAATGCCCCCGCTATTCCAGCTCACAGACTTCAGAATTTTTACAGGGCGTTTTCTGGGTGTTGTAATCTTGCGGAACTCCCGGCGATATTTGGGGAGCAGAACGAAAACGACGCATCATCAATTGATTTGTCCTATGCGTTTTATGGTTGCCGAACACTGACAACCATTCCCGGTGGCTGGGTGGATGTTATCAGAAGCAGAATTGCGCATATTGATGGCATATTTAATGAGTGTGACAGTATACGCAGTATACCTGCGCGATTGTTTTCTGGAGCAGATAATCTTCGTTCTGCTAATAATGCGTTTTACAACTGCCACAGTATTACCCATGTTGGCGATGGCTTATTCGAGGGATGTCAGAAGCTGACAGGAATAAACGGGGTGTTTTATAACTGCAAATCACTGGAAAGCATTGGTGACAGACTTTTTTCGGGGTGTGTGTCAGTTAAATCGGCATCAGAAACGTTTGCTAACTGTAATATTTCGACTGAGATCGGTGAAGGGATTTTTTCTGGTTGTACATCTCTGATATCAATGAATTCCGTTTTTGCAAATTGCAGAAAACTTATTATGTTACCGGCTGACACATTCAGAGGATGTATTTCGCTGAAAGATGTGTCTTATATTTTTTCGAATTGCAATGCATTAACGAAGATTCAGGGTGAACTATTTGCAGACTGCCCACTTACCGTGAGCAGAGGCATGTTCAGATGGTGTTCGTCATTGATTAAGGTTCCTTGTGGGGTGATTAATCATCGGGAAAGTAGTGTCGACATGACCGAAATGTTTCGTGAGTGCACATTATTGGCAATGGACATTAATGATATATTCCCGGATGTGTTTGCTGAAAAATGCAATCTGTCATATTTGTTTTTCCAGTGCAGCAATGTAACAGGCAGTAAGTCAGAATTTATGGCAAAGTTTCCGGATCCGGTATCTGTTGCTAATGCATTTAATTATTGTTCGTTACTTACAGACTGATAAGGAGAATGTATGCCATCAGGACTGACGTTAACAATACAAGGAGCAGCCGAAATTGAATCGGCTTATCAGACTGGTCAGGTGGTTACGATCACTCATGTACTGACGGGGGATGGCGGCGGTAAAACGTTACCATCAACACCGGATGAGATGGCTTCAATGTCGGCATTGTTGGGGCAATTTGGTCAGGAAGTGTTTTCTGAAGGTAAGGTTGAGCAGGGATTTATCAGTGGTGACATTGTCATTGACTGTAAAAAATATCCCGGAAGAACCTTGCGTGAGCTGGGAATGGTTAGCAGCAGCGGTACGCTGATTGCTTATGGTCGTTATCCCGACACGTATTTACCGGCGCAGACTGATTCTGTTATCAAAGAAGTTATACTGACAATGGTTCTGGCGCTTACCCACACCCAGAATGTGACGCTGGAGATTGATCCTGAAAGGGCCATTATTACCCAGGAAACAGGTGACAGGCGTTATCTGCAGCGAAAAAACAATCTTTCAGATGTGGAAGACAATGACGAAGCAATTGATAACCTCGGATTAAAACCCACGGTAGACAAGGCAAAAAATGCCGTTCAGCGTGATGGTGACACCATGAGCGGGGAACTGAAAATCCATGGTGTGAATGCGCTGAGGATTTTCAACGAAGCTTTTGGCCTGATTTTTCGTCGTTCGGAAGAGTGCCTGCACCTTATCCCTACCAGTGAAGGTCAGGGTGAAAATGGCGATATTGGCTCCCTGCGTCCGTTCACCATAAATTTGCGGACGGGTGAGATATCCATGTCGCACAAATTGTCTGTTGGCGGTGGTTCTCAGGTGAATGGTGCATTGGGTATCGGCGTTCAGAACGCACTGGGCGGTAACTCAATTGCTCTCGGAGATAACGATACAGGTATAAAACAAAACGGCGACGGCATTCTGGATGTTTATGCGAATGGACAGCATGTATTTCGTTTTCAGAATGGGGTGGCAATAGCGTTAAAAAATATTCAGGCCGGAAATGCCAGGAAATTTACGCTATCCAGCACTAACGAATCTGCGAAAAATGCAACGTTTAATTTATGGGGGCATTCATCCAGACCCGTAGTTGTTGAACTTGGTGATGATTCAGGCTGGCATTTTTACAGCCAGAGGAATACAGATAACAGCATCACGTTCGCTGTAAACGGACAGGTAGTGCCATCAAATTATGGAAACTTTGATGCCCGTTACCAGATGAAAACAGGGATCGTACAGGATGTGCGACTGGGGAGTGCGGTTGGGATTGGGCGTGGAGGGAATGCACCATCAGGCCATTTGCTGAGCGGTGTTGATGGTGGCGAAAGCGTGGACTGGGCGAATGCCCGCCCGGTGCAGGTTCTGATTAATGGCGTCTGGCGGAATGTAGCGAGTTTGTAATTATGATGCATTTAAAAAATATTTCTGTTCAGAACCCTAAAACGATTGAGCAATACCAACTGGCACGACAGCATAAATTTTTATTGTGGCTGTTCTCAGAGGATGGTCAGGAATGGCACGAAGCTCAGGAAAAATTTCAGCCAGACACACTCAAAGTGATTTATGTCAAAACGGGAGAAGTCGTCTGGGTCGGGAAAAATATCACATCGGTTTGCCCGGAAAATAAAAGCGTAATTGAACTGCCGGACATTACCGCGAATCGTCGTATTGCAGCGTCAGGCTACTGGTTTTACCGCAATGATGAATTTGTTTTCGACTACAAATTAAAAGCAGAAGACGAACGCGATGCTCTGTTAAAGCAGGTCAGTATCGTGACCAGCGAGTGGGAAAAAGACCTGCAACTTGGGTTAATCAGCGACGAAGATAAAGAAAAGCTGAAGGCGTACCGTATTTACGCAAAGAAATTGCAGATGATGGATTTCAGCAATATTTCGGATAAGGCCACTTGCAACAATATCGTCTGGCCTGAGCCACCACAAAATATCTGAAAAAGAAATGAATTATCTGACCGCCTTAAGGGCGGTTTTTTTATGGGAGAAATGTATGTCCGGACTACATGGTGTTGAAACCATTGAACTGACGACAGGCACGGTTGCCGTGCAGACCATCTCCACGGCTGTAATTGGCCTGGTGGGGACCGCGCCGGACGCCTCCGGTGGTGTGTGTGCTTCCGGTACAGCTGGTTCGTGGCTGCTGGGAACGGCGCTGGATTTTACGGCGAAACAGGAAGGTAGGGCTGGCAATAATATTTCGGTTGTTGCTGTCGCTGCCACAGAGCAAAGCGCGCAGACAGCGGCTTCGCTGGAAGGTTCGACCCTGATGATAACGCTGGGTACGGATGAACGCAGCCAGGTTAACACCACGGTGGCTCGTGTGATTGAGGTGGTGAATGCACTGGGTGATTCGCCAGTGACAGTGGCGGTCAGTCCACTGAATGCAGAGGGTGCAGAAAATAATGTGGTGTCGCCGTTCAGTCTGACCTTATCCGGCGGAGAGGATGAGGCGTTTCCGGTTAATACACCGGTGGTGGTGGCGGGGGCGTTAACTCAGGCCGGGAAACTGGGCGCAGCCGGGACATTATATCCGGCCCTGCGTGATATTTTTGACCAGACAGGTGCGCTGGTGATTGTGGTGCGTGCGGAAAGCAAAACGAAGGCAAAGGAAGCAGAACAGCGCGCGGCAGTCATTCGGGCAATGGAAGCCCTGATGGAAAGCAAAGGAAAAACGGGCTACCAGCCGCGCATTCTTATCGCTACTGGTTACAGTGAGGATGATGGCGTGGCAAAGGCGCTGGAAACGTACGCAGCGAAGTTACGGGCCGTGGCCTATATAGACTCCCCCTCAATGGCAACGCCGCAGGATGTGGTTCAGCGACGTGCGTCCTTTGGCGGGCGTGTGGAGCTGCTGCGTCCGCGCGTGTCAGTGATGGATGACAGCGGGCAGACGGTATTTCGTCCGTATTCAGCACGAGCTGCAGGGCTACGTGCCCGTATTGATTACGAAAAAGGATGGTGGTGGTCCAAGTCAAACCAGGACGTGATGAATATCACCGGACTGGAGCAGGTTGACACATTTATTCTCGGAGAGCAGAACTGCACAGCAAACCTGCTGAACATGGAAAATATCTCCACCATTATTCGCCACGACGGTTTTAAACACTGGGGGAACCGTCTGTGCTCATCCCACAGTCAGTGGCGTTTTGAGCCGGTACGCCGTACAGCAGATGTGATTGAAGACAGCATTCAGGAGGCCATGCTGCCTTATGTCGATCGGCCGCTTGATCGGGATGTGGCAGAAGACATTCTTGGCAGTATTAATGCCTATATGCGCCAGCTTAAAAATCTGGGCGCGATCCACGGAGGCAGTGCCTGGCTGAATGATGAACTGAATACAGCAGAAACCCTGGCGGCAGGGCAGTTGTATATTGATTATGACTTTGGGCCGAAGTCACCACTGGAGCGCCTGACACTGCGGGCGATGATTAACAATAAACTGGCGCTGGAGGAGCTGACAGTATGATTACGGGTGAAAAAAAACTGTTGCGCGCGTGGGCGTTATTTCTTCCTGGCGGGATCCGTCTTCAGGGGGCACATGAATACACGCCGCCTGCCATTAATATCACGACAGTGGATATCAAAACCGGCGCAATGGATGCACCGGTAGCAGTGGATGATGGCATGGAAGCACTGACCTGCTCATTTAAAATTTATGGCTACGATGTTGCCATGCTGACTCTGCTGGGGTTGCAGGCCGGACTTTATTCACCGGAGATCGTTGTTCGTCAGGCTTACCGGGTGGGGAATGCGACCAGCGGACAGGTGGAAACCCTGCAGGGGATGATCACCAGTATCACCCCGGATGCGCGCCCGGCAACATCACAGGCTGAGGCTTCGGTGACGGTGGAAATGTCACTGAGTTATTACCGTCAGGCTGTCGACGGTCTGGAAACCATCTGCATTATTCCGGAGGAATTTGTGCGTCGTATTAACGGCGTTAATGTTCTGTCGGATCTGAAAAAAATTATCCGGGTTTAATCCCGGCATCCTGTCATTCAGGCGGCTCAGGCCGCTTTTTTTTTTAAAAGGAGACGATTATGTCGGAAAAAAACAGTGTTCCCGCCAGCAGTGTGGAAATTGTGTTATCCGTGCCGTATGTCACCGCATCAGGACAGACGATCACGCATGTCACCATGCGTGCGCCTACCGTCCGCGATCGTCTGTTGCATCGCCGGAGTACCAAACCGGAAGCAGAGGCTGATCTGGATATGATTGCCGGTCTGTGCGGGATGGACGCGGCGGACATGATGAACATGGAAGCGTGTGATTACCTGACCCTGGAGCGGCAGTTCAATGTTTTTTTGCTGCCGCCGGTCCGGCGGAAGAAGAAAGCATCCTGACGGCGATACGGCGCGCCGGTGCCTGGTTCGGGTGGTCTCCGGGAGATGTGATGGCGCTGCCGTATACGGATTTTGTGGCAATGATGCTGGCGGAGTCGGAAGAGAGGAAGCGATGTTATGGCAACGGTGGGCGATAACCTTAAAGCGAATATCCGGATCGGAGGTTCGATAGATCCGTCGTGGAAAAAATCGGTTGATGGACTGAAGCACGGATTATCAGGGGCAACACAGGAAGTGGCTCGCCTGACACGCCAGCAGGACGTACTGAAACGAAAAATTCAGGCTGGTGTACTGGCAGGACAGGATATTACCGAACTGCGAAAGCAGTATGAAAAGCTGGGCAGAAAAATTCATGATGCCACCGGGGAACAGGATAAATTTAACCGTAAGCTGGCGCGGGCAGAACGTCTGGAACGCTGGAAAGGACGGGCCGGGACGGTTCTTAAAACCGGGCTGGGGCTTTCGGTTGGTTCCGGACTGACGCTGGCAGCCGGTGCCGGCGCGGTACTGAACCGGAATGCGGAAACGGCAGAGCGGTCAGGGATAGCCCGGAGTTACGGGGTGGATTATGAAACCTATGCGGCGTGGGATTCACTGGGCCGGCAGATGGGGTTAAACGGCGAAAACATCGGTGATCTGTTTGAGGAATACCGGAACAAGGTTTTTGACGATGATAATGGTGCCACGGACAAAGGAGCCATTCAGGAGGTATTCGGTAAACTGGGGCTGAAGGCGGGCGTAATGGCCGGAAAAAGCAACCAGGAGCAAGTCGAATTTTTGTTTGAACGCTTACTGCAGGTGGAGAATGAGCAGCAGGCGGCGGGTATGGCAGATGCGCTGTTTGGTGGTGAGGCCAATAAAATTCTGACCTGGATGCGTCTGTCAGGAAAGACCTTCCAGGAACTTATCAGTGAGCAGAAACGCTATAACCTGGTGACAAAGGAAGGGGCTGATGGCGCAGTTCAGGGGCATGTGGCGCTGTCAAATCTCCGTAATGTTCTGAGCTCTTCCATTGATGACATCAGTGGGAAACTGGGTAAGGAGCTGTCACCACATATTCAACAGGTGACGGATGACCTTGCGGACTGGTTTAAGAATGGTGGACTTGAAAAAATTCAGGAATTTATAAATGACGTCGCTTTGCCGACGTTGATCAGGATGGCTGCATGGATGTGGAAATTCGGAAAAGTATTGGGCGGAATTACACAAAAAGCCATTGAGTGGGGGCTGGCGGATGATCCGCGAGAGGACCGACGAGAAGTGCTGGAATATCTGGCAAAAATGGGGTCGCCGGAGCTGGCGAGAGCGGTGGCGCAGAAAAACGGTCAGGGTGAATGGTTTGATGAACTTCTCAGGCAAAATCCGGACCTGACGAAACAGGTTGTACAGGCCTATAAAGACACTCGCGGTTATCTCCCATGGAATCATGACGATAAAAAGTTTGATGCATTTCTCGACCCTTTGCTGGGGCCAGAAGATACTCCCGACTTTAAGGGGTGGGAAGAGGCAATCCGCAATGGTCTGGTGAAATATGGTGCGCTGCCTGCTGTCGGGCAGGAGCAGAAAAACCCGGATCCTCTCTCGGCTCTTCAGGATACCCCCGGCAGTATCAGCCAGGTGGAAGTAAAACCCACGTATCAGATACGGGCGGAATTTAACATCACTCAGAAGCCCGGCGAGGATGCCGGACAACTGGCAGACAGGGTAACGAAAAATCTGGGAGATATTAATTTTGGTCAGCGTTCTCGCATGACCGATGGTGATGCATTCTGGGGGTGAACATGGTGGATTTGCTGGGCTGGGGCGTAAACCGGCTTGAGCGTGAAGCATGGGACGCGGTGGGCTCATTAACGGATGTCGCCTCCCGCGTCATGCTGTCGTTTGGTGAGTTTGAATTCAGTATTGATACGGCAGCCTATAACGCCATGAAGCGCACTATGGAATGGCGATGGGATGAACAGCAACTTATCGGAAAAAACGACCTGCTGCAGTATACCGGTAAGGGGGCCAGAACAATAACCCTTGAAGGTATGGTGCATGCGGGATTTCGTGACGGTGTGGGAATGGATGCTCTTGATACACTGGTTCAGATGGTGGATGACAATCCGGCTCCGCATCTTCTGGTTTCGAGCACAGGTGATGTGATGGGGTATTTTGTGGCAACTGCCTATTCAGATAACACCACGTCCTTTCTTCCCGGCGGTGCGCCGAAGAACAAAACGTTCACACTGGAGCTGAAATACTATGGCGAAAAACTGGCGGACCACTGACGGCGATATGCTGGATGATATCTGTCAGAGACACTATGGCAGTGCCGGACTTAACCAGTCACTGGCAGCGGTACTGGAGGCTAATCCGGGGATTGCTGACTTTGGTCCGGTGTATCCCGCAGGGGTGGAAATCGTGTTGCCGGACTGGACATATGAGCCGGAAGAGGAGGAGGCGTTTCAGTTATGGGACTGAATGAATATCAGCCTGATTTCAGTCTGACAGCGGAAGGTAATGATATCACAAAGGCCATAAAGCGGGGGCTGGCAGAACTGCGTTATACCGATAATGGTGCGGCCACAAAGCGATCCGATGAACTGATGGTAACGCTGTTCAGCGAGACGATGGTGCTGCCTCCGAAAGGTGCGGTATTAACGCTGGGGCTGGGATTTAATGGAAATCTGGTAAATAAAGGCAGCTTTACCGTCTGTCAGGTGGCAAGCGGTGGCCCTCCCCGCCGGATCACCATTTATGCCACCGCAGCCCCCATGAATGCGTCCAGACATGGCGCGGATGTGACCGCACTGAAAACCCGCGCCTTCAGCGATATCACGCTGGGCGACCTGGTAAAAAACATCGCCACTGAAAATAATCTGGTGGCGCGGGTTTCACCATCGCTTGCTGATATTCGTATCTCCTGGGTGATGCAGTCATCAGAATCAGACGCAGCCCTCCTGTCCCGGCTTGCAGGCGTGTATGGTGCCACCAGTAAACCGACGAACGGTTACTGGTTATTTCTGGAGTATGGCGCATCGCAGAGTACAGGCGGAAGAGATACCCCTGTGATGACCATCACACCGGATATGGTGTCAGACTGGGATTACCGGGAGGGCGAACGACAGGGTGCTGCGGGTAGTGGGAAGGGAGACAAAAAGAATGGGAAAGTGGGTGTCCGATATTTTGATACCCGTGACGGACGCACACGAGAAGTTAAAGTGGATGTGGAGTCTACAGACAAGCGGCATCCGTTTACCCAGCCTGACCAGGGCACCGCAAAACACTGTGCAGACTCGAAAGTTAAACGCGTGCAGAAAGCCGGACGCCAGATGACGATAACGCTACCGTGCAGACCGGCACTGCTGAAAGCGGGAGCAGAGATGCGTTTTATCACGCAGGGGTTTGGAGTACGGGAAGATCATAACTGGCAGGCAGAGTCAGTGGAGTTTTCACTGGCACCAGGGCAGGGGTTTGCGCTGAATCTGTCGCTGGCTACCGATATTTCCGCGAAAGGGAAGGCCTCAGGGAAGAAGAAAGCGGATAAAAAGGGCGTGAATTATTTTGGTTAGTGTTTTCTGTATCAGGTAATAAAAATGGCTGTATTAATTTCAGGTGTGCTGACTGATGGCGCGGGACTCCCCATGTCCGGATACCATATTATTCTGAAAGCCCGGCAGAATACATCTGCAGTGGTCATGAGAACGGTGGCTGCAGTGGTGACAGGGGCGGCAGGAGAATATGCCTTTGAGGCTCAGACCGGAAAATATGATGTATATCTTCGGTCGTGCATTGAAAGAGAATATTGTGTCGGTGACATTTCAGTTTATTACGACTCAAAGCCCGGCACGCTGAACGACTTTCTGACCGCCCTTGATGAAGACGACCTGAAGCCGGATGTGGTGAAGCGTTTTGAGGAAATTGCAGATGCAGTCAACCGTCTCTCTGAACAGGTGAGTATTGACAAGGAGAAAGCAGAAGCAGCTGCTGATGCTGCAAAAAATGCAGCATCAGCAGCTCTGGACAATACAAATAAGGCGGAGGAATTTAAAGAACAATCACGGAAGAATGCCGAAATCGCTGCGGGATGCGCGCAAAGTGCCGGACAGCACGCTTCGGATGCTGCACAAACTGAAAAGCAGGTGGAAATCCTGGCGACAGATATTCGACAGAATGCAGGCGATGTTTATCAGAACGTACAGCATGTTGAGCGTCTGGCATCAGAAGTTGCGCAGAATGCCAGCCAGGTGCATCAGAATACCCTGACAGTAACGGATGCAGCGCAGTCTGTGGAGCGGAATGCACAGCTGACAACGCAGTTAAGAAACGAAGCCGGTCGCTTTGCCGACGAATCCAGGAAAAGTTCAGAGGATGCAAAAGAGTACAGTGACAGTGCCAGAAAAGCGGTCGATGAACTGAAATCTGTCGGTACTTATCCGGCAGGGATAGCTTTTGCATGGCCAGCGGATATTCCCCCGGAGGGGTTTGCAATAATGCAGGGGCAGCCATTCGATAAATCTGCGTATCCACAACTGGCAGCTGTATTTCCGTCAGGTGTAATACCTGATATGCGGGGGTGGACAATAAAAGGCAAACCAGACGGGCGCGCAGTACTGTCTCATGAAGAGGATGGTGTTAAGCGGCACGGGCATACGGCAAAGGTATTACCGACGGATTTGGGAGCCAGGGAGACAAGTTCCTTTGATTATGGCTCTAAAAGTACAGAGCATGGAGGATTGCATAATCACATTACCAACGGAGTCTGGACAGGTTCTACAACGAGGAACGGAGGAACAAAGTGGGACACGCCAGGATATATAGCGGATATAACAACCAGCAGCGGAGGCGAGCATGTGCATGTGGTTTATATCGGCCCGCATATTCATACCGTGGCACTGGGCGAGCATGGTCATGATGTCACAGTTGATGAGACGGGTAATGCAGAAAATACAGTTAAAAATATCGCGTTTAACTTCATTGTGAGACTGGCATGACAAATTTCAAAATGAGTCCGGAATCGCGGACACTGAAAATTTATAACTTACGGGCTGATACAAAAGAGTATATAGGCGCAGGAGATGTTTATATTCCACCGTATACGGGATTACCGGCGAACTGCACGCTTATCGAACCGCCAGAGGCTGGCCCCGGCCTGGTTGCCGTTTTCAACGATGCGCAGCAACAGTGGGAAGTTGTTGAAGACCACCGTGGGAAAACGGTATATGACACAGCCACCGGGAAGACATTGTGCATTTCCCGTCCGGGGGCTTTGCCGGATGATGTCACCACTTTACCGCCAGAGGGGGAATTCCATCAATGGGATGGTGCGAAATGGATAAAAGACGACGAGGCCGAAAGGGCGGCGAAAATTCGTGACGCTGAACGGGAGAAGCAAAAATTACTTCAGGAGATAATGGAAAAAACACAGCTGTGGCAAACGTGGCTGTCACTTGGGATTATCAGCGAAGCTGATAAAAAATCACTCAGGGAGTGGATGTTGTATGCCCAAAAAGTTGAAGCGACGGACACATCTGAATTACCTGTGAAATTTCCCGACAAACCCGCTTGTAAATTAGCCGCAACAGGTGCTTGAAGTCCTCCCCGACCATTCCAATAGTCGGGGAGGGTGTTATTGATTGAGGCTAGGCGTAACAAACTTTAGCAAAAAGCCTTAAAAAGCATTCTCCAAAACCAGAACGCAACTGACTGATTTTGATGAAATACATAGTGCTGTTGCTTTAAACAATAAAGCAGCTTAAAAATGCACTTATTCCATTGAATTTAGAGGATTAATTGTCTATTTCGCTCACCTTCTTATTCAGCAAACGAGAAGCGCGCCAGTAAACCAGCAACATCAGGCCCATTACGATAGTCAGCGTAATGCTGGTAGCTGCACCAAACGGCCAGTCACGAATATTAAGGAACTGGACCTTGATGACGTTACCAATCAGCAGGTTTTTCGCTCCGCCCATCAGGTCGGACACATAGAACAGCCCCATCGCTGGCAGCATCACCAGCAGACATCCGGCAATAATTCCCGGCATCGTCAGTGGAATAATGATGCGGATAAAAGTCTGTAACTTGCTGGCACCGAGATCGCGCGCCGCCTCAAGCAACGGCTTATCCAGTTTTTCGATACTGGAGTACAGCGGCATCACCATAAACGGCAGCAGAATGTAAACCAGACCGATAATCACGGCACTGGGCGTGAACATGATACGAATTGGTGTGTCGATAACGCCCAGCCAGAGCAAAAACTCGTTGAGATAGCCTTTGGTACTGAGGAAAATTTTCAGCCCGTAGATGCGAATCAGTGAGTTGGTCCAGAAGGGAACAATCAGCAGAAACAGCAGCAGCGGACGCACCTTGTGCGGCAGCTTCGCCAGAAACCAGGCAAACGGATAGCCCAGAACCAGGCAGGCAAGGGTAGCGATCAGCGCCATATTCAGCGAGTGCAATAGCACTTCAAAATAGAGCGGATCGAGCAGACGTGCGTAGTTTTCCAGCGTAAAGACGATTTTGACGAAACTGGTGTCGTCGCGGGTCAAAAAGCTGGTGCCAATGATCATCAGGTTGGGCAGAAAGACAAATAACACAAGCCAACCGACAATAGTGACAATCACTACATTCTGGAACTTACTTGTGTTCTTCATCAGCCAGTACGACCTCCCAGCTTTCTACCCAATTAATGGCCATTTTTTGGTCGAGAGAGTGGTCAAAGTCAGGATCGTCTTCATTGAAGAATTCGCTGACCATCACCATCTTGCCATTTTCCAGTTCAACAACCGACTCCAGCGTCATGCCTTTGTAGTTACGCTCGCGAACGTAACCAATCAGCCCTTCAGCATGGTTGTCGTCGTTAATCTCTTCAACACGTAAGTCTTCCGGGCGCAGCAGAACATGCAGTTTTTGCCCCGGTTCTACGGCGAAGTTAACGTAGATATTACACTCGCGACCTTCAACGTTAGCCCGTACGCGCTGCTCGTCGAGTCGCTCGATCACCGTGGCGTTGAACATATTGATCTCGCCAATGAATCCGGCAACAAATAAATTCTTCGGCTCTTCGTAAATTTCGCGCGGTGTACCATCTTGCTCAATACGACCCTCGCGCATCACCACAATCCTGTCTGACATGGTGAGCGCTTCTTCCTGATCGTGAGTGACAAAGACGAAGGTAATACCAAGCTTACGCTGTAACGCTTTCAGCTCGTTCTGCATTTGCTTGCGAAGTTTGTAATCCAGCGCCGAGAGCGACTCATCAAGCAGCAGCAGGCGAGGCTTGTTAACCACCGCGCGGGCAATGGCGACGCGTTGCTGTTGACCGCCTGAGAGTTGATGCGGTTTGCGTTGAGCGAAGCTTTCCAGTTGCACCATCCGCAAAGCTTCCATCACGCGAGGCGTAATTTCAGCAGCGGGGGTTTTTTGCATACGCAAACCAAAGGCCACATTTTCGAATACGGTCATGTGGGGGAATAGCGCGTAGCTTTGGAAAACGGTGTTCACATAGCGGTTTTCCGCCGGAACGTGGGTGATGTCCTCGTTATCCAGCATGATGCGTCCAGAATCAACAGTTTCCAGACCCGCAATCAGGCGAAGAACGGTTGTTTTACCGCAGCCAGAAGGGCCAAGCAGCGTGAGGAACTCGCCATTGTTGATAGTCAGATCCAGCTGGGGAATGACCTCTTTACCATCAAAGCATTTGCGAATTCCCGCCAATTGCACCAGCGGTGAAAGCGAACTCGGTTGTTTATTCAATTTTTTACTCTGTCCCATGTAAACGCAACGGATGGCTTACCGAAGCGGGGTTTGTGGTTAACCACCTTGGTGACTCTTAAAGAGGGCCGTAATTCTACGGCAAACTACTTGGATCGCCAATCCTTGTTGTGAATTACTGGCTTAGCTTTATATTCATTAAGGTAATGTTGATAAATATTCCCGATTGCAGGGGTAAAAGTGACCTGACGCAATATTTGTCTTTTCCTGCTTCTTAATAATGTTGTCACGAAAAGTGAGGGTGACTACATGGATAAACTACTTGAGCGTTTTTTGAACTACGTGTCTCTCGATACCCAATCAAAAGCGGGGGTGAGACAAGTTCCCAGCACGGAAGGCCAGTGGAAATTATTGCATCTGCTGAAAGATCAGCTGGAAGAAATGGGTCTTATCAATGTGACCTTAAGTGAGAAAGGAACGTTGATGGCGACGCTACCGGCTAACGTTCCTGGCGATATTCCGGCGATTGGCTTTATTTCTCATGTGGATACCTCACCGGATTGCAGCGGTAAAAATGTGAACCCGCAGATTGTTGAAAACTATCGTGGCGGCGACATTGCGTTGGGCGTCGGCGACGAAGTCCTGTCACCGGTCATGTTCCCGGTACTGCATCAACTGCTGGGACAGACGCTGATCACCACTGACGGTAAAACATTGTTGGGTGCTGACGACAAAGCAGGTATTGCAGAAATCATGACCGCGCTGGCGGTATTGCAGCAGAAAAATATTCCGCATGGCGATATTCGTGTTGCCTTTACGCCTGATGAAGAAGTGGGTAAAGGGGCGAAACATTTTGATGTTGAAGCCTTTGATGCCCGCTGGGCTTACACCGTAGATGGTGGTGGCGTAGGTGAACTGGAGTTTGAAAACTTCAACGCTGCTTCGGTGAATATCAAAATCGTCGGCAACAATGTTCACCCGGGTACGGCAAAAGGTGTGATGGTGAATGCGCTGTCGCTGGCGGCACGCATTCATGCGGAAGTACCGGCAGATGAAAGCCCGGAAGCTACGGAAGGTTATGAAGGTTTCTATCACCTGACAAGCATGAAAGGCACTGTTGAGCGCGCCGATATGCACTACATCATCCGTGATTTCGACCGTAAACAGTTTGAAGCGCGTAAACGTAAAATGATGGAAATTGCCAAGAAAGTGGGCAAAGGGTTACACCCGGATTGCTACATTGAACTGGTGATTGAAGACAGTTACTACAACATGCGCGAGAAAGTCGTTGAGCATCCGCATATTCTTGATATTGCCCAGCAGGCGATGCGCGATTGCGATATTGAACCAGACCTGAAACCGATCCGTGGTGGTACTGACGGTGCGCAGTTGTCGTTTATGGGATTACCGTGCCCGAATCTGTTTACCGGCGGTTATAACTATCATGGCAAACATGAGTTTGTCACTCTGGAAGGAATGGAAAAAGCGGTGCAAGTGATTGTGCGTATTGCCGAGTTAACGGCGAAACGAAAGTAAGCGAAATTGGATGCGGCATATGATGCCGCATCCGGCTTCAATTCAAATTTACCCTTCGAAGAACCAATACCCGCTATTGACCAGCGCCGCGAGCATCGCGAGGAATGACGGATCTTCCAGTGCGTCGCCAAAATTCTCGGCGGTCAGTGCAATATTGCTGGCGAGTGCATCCAGCGCCGGACGGTGCGGGGAATCAATTTTCTCACCATTGGCATAAACATCGTCGCCAATGCGCAAGACGCGCAGACCACCCAGACGCACCAGTACATCACCTTGTTTCAGCGCGTCATAGATTTCATCCGGTTGATACGGTGGCTCTGGCGGAGCGATATCCAGTTCATGACGTGACTGCGAAATAAACTCGCCAAACCACTGCTTAAAGTGTTCTGGCTGGTTGATCAACTCAAGCATCATCTCACGCAGTTTATCCATCTCCTGCGGCAGAACGTCTGCCGGATGATCGCGAGGCGGGACATCCGGATCGCTGTAGTAATTACCGCCCAGCTCACGTTGCAGCACGTAATCGGCAAATCCGCTGATCAGTTCCCGCGTATTCGGCGCACGAAAACCAACGGAATAGTTCATCGCATTTTCCAGTGCGTAGCCTTCGTGCGGGAACCCCGGCGGAATATAAAGAATATCGCCTGGCTCCAGCTCTTCATCAATAATCGCTTCAAACGGATCAACCTGTAACAGATCCGGGTGAGGGCAGTGCTGCCTCATGTGCAGTTTTTCACCTACCCGCCAGCGACGGCGACCTGTACCCTGAATAATAAACACATCGTACTGATCGAGATGCGGACCGACGCCGCCTCCAGGCACAGAAAACGAGATCATCAGGTCGTCAATGCGCCAGTCCGGTAATTCACGGAACGGACGCATCAGCGCGGCGGCCGGTTCATGCCAGTGATCAACCGCCTGGACCAGCAATGACCAGTTGGTTTCGCCCAGATGGTCGTAGCTTTCGAATGGCCCGTGACTGACCTGCCATTTGCCATCCTGATGACTGACCAGCCGACTGTCGACTTCACTTTCCATCGCCAGGCCCGCCAGCTCGTCGGGAGAAATAGGATCAATAAAATTATCAAAGCCGCGTTTTAACACCACGGGACGTTTCTGCCAGTGGCGTTCAAGAAAATCGGGCCAATTAAGGGTGAGTTGGTATTCCATGTTAAGCGTCCATAGGCGGGTATCTGCAACCGATTATAACGGATGCGTACTGTAATGCGTGAACAAAGGACATATTTATTCATCTTTTGGCAAGGAATGCTGGCGACCAAAAATCACCTCCATTCGCGCACCGCCGAGCATGCTCTCTCCGGCGATGATTCTTCCGTCGTACTGTTCAGTAATTTCACGAGCGACCGCCAGCCCCACGCCTTGCCCGGGGCGTAAGGTATCAACACGCTGACCACGGTCGAAAATTACCTCACGCTTGCTTTGCGGGATCCCCGGTCCATCATCTTCGACCACGATGTAGAGATGTTTGTCAGTTTGCCTTGCGGAGATTTCGACAAACTCGAGACAATATTTACAGGCGTTATCCAGTACATTGCCCATTACCTCAACAAAATCGTTTTGCTCACCGACAAAGCTAATTTCTGGCGAGATATCGAGGGAAATATTGACGCCTTTACGCTGATAAACTTTATTCAGTGCCGATGTGAGATTGTCCAACAACGGGGCCACTGGATGTAGTTCTCGGCTAAGTAATGTCCCGCCACGCATACTGGCTCGGTGTAGGTAGTAACCAATTTGTTGCGAGATACGGCTAATTTGTTCCAGCATCACCGGTTCCGCCTCACTGACGTTCATCTTTTCACTTCGCAAAGAACGTAGCGTACTTTGTAGCACCGCCAGAGGCGTTTTCAGGCTGTGAGTCAGGTCAGTGAGCGTAGTGCGGTATTTGTCGTAACGCTCACGCTCGCTTTTTAAAAGTCGGTTCAGGTTACCCACCAGGCTGGTAAGTTCTCTCGTTGTTGTAGGGTTGAGCAGTTCACGGTGGTGTTCTTCCAGTTCGCGGACTTCGCGCGCCAGGGCTTCAATAGGACGTAAGCTCCACCAGGCGGCGACCCACAGTAACGGGATCACTAACAGCAGGTTGGCCAGGAGTACATAGAGAAACCAGCTCCATACCGTATAGGAACTTTTAAGCTCTACGGGAATGGTATCGACCACCACAATGGTGAGTTTTGGCATTCGCGCCGTCGCCGGATAGACATTAACGGCTACCGAGTGGGTCATTTCTGCATCGTCGTCGTCTTCCCGAACTTCCTGCAACTGCTGCTGAATAGAGAGATCGTTACTCAGTAGCAGGCTGGTATCGTTCACGTCAGCCTCTATTTCGTGAAAACCATTGGATTTCAGCCAGTCAGGCTGGATCATTTTCATCAGCCAGGGAACGTCACGCTGCGCCCACAATAGTTTGCCGTTCTCGTCATAAATCAGAGACATCGTGGGACTTTGCTTGTCGATATTTTCCGGCAGTTCAACATGTAGCTTATTGTTTTCCCATTTCGCCAGTGTATAGAATAAATTGCTCTCGCCGCGTAACAGACGAAACGTCGTTTTATCGAAACTAACGCTATAACCGATCAGGGCAACCATACCGTAGGAAAGTGAAAGCACTAGTACTACCGCGGCCGTCGCCAACAGAAAACGTACCCGCAGCGAGAGCGGGAAAAAAACACGCAGTAATTTTTTCATCAGCGCAATTCGAAAAGATAACCCTGGCCGCGAACGGTGGTAATCACCTCGTGCGGGTATTGCGCCTGAATTTTTTTGCGCAGCCTGCCCATCAGAACATCAATGGTATGACTTTCCCTCAGTTCGGCATCCGGGTAGAGCTGTAACATCAATGAATCTTTACTGACCACTTTGCCGTTGTTACGGATCAAGGTTTCCATAATGGTGTATTCAAATGCGGTCAGTTTGATTACTTCGTCACTAATGGATAATTCGCGACGGGAGAGATCAACCTGAAACGGCGGCAGCGAAATAACCTGTGAAGCCAGGCCGCTATTACGCCGCATTAATGCCTGCATCCGTGCCATCACTTCTTCAATATGAAAGGGTTTAGTCACGTAATCGTCAGCACCGGCGCTTAATACTTCGACTTTGTCCTGCCAGCTTTCACGGGCGGTTAAAACCAGAATAGGCAGTGAAACATCATTACTACGCCAGCGACGGATCAGCGACAAACCATCTTCGTCAGGCAAACCGAGATCGACAATCGCAATATCCGGTAAATGTTCGTTGAGATAATAATCGGCTTCTTTGGCATCTTCTGCGTCATCGACCTGATGACCAGCGTCCTGAATCTGAACTTTAAGATGGTGACGTAACAACGCATTGTCTTCGACAACCAGTACGCGCATTTTTATTTCTCCCTGTCTTAATTATAAAAATAGTGTAACGCGATTATGTGGTTGTGGGGGTAAACATTAAATAAACCAGTGGGGAAGGGAGGTGTAAATAGAAAAGCGGATTATCTTAATAAACAGGCCGGACGGCATCACCATCCGGCACTGATACGAGGCTTATTTCAGCTCATCAACCATAGTGATGGCACGACCAATATAGTTAGCCGGCGTCATCGCTTTCAGGCGTGCTTTTTCTTCTTCTGGCAGCGCCAGACCGTCGATAAATTGCTTCATGCCTTCGGCGTCAACGCGCTTACCGCGAGTCAGCTCTTTCAGCTTCTCGTACGGTTTTTCGATGCCATAGCGACGCATAACAGTCTGGATTGGCTCAGCCAGCACTTCCCAGTTGTGATCCAGTTCATCCAGCAGATGGTCACGGTTCACTTCCAGTTTGCTCACGCCTTTCAGGGTGGATTGATACGCAATCAGCGCATAACCGATACCCACGCCAAGATTACGCAGCACGGTGGAGTCGGTCAGGTCACGCTGCCAGCGGGAAACCGGCAGTTTACTTGCCAGATGCTGCAATACCGCGTTGGAAAGGCCCAGATTCCCTTCGGAGTTTTCGAAGTCGATCGGGTTAACTTTATGCGGCATGGTGGAAGAACCAATCTCACCAGCAATGGTTTTTTGTTTGAAGTGGTTAAGGGCGATATAACCCCAGACGTCACGGTCAAAGTCGATCAGAATGGTGTTGAAGCGCGCAACGCAATCAAACAGTTCGGCAATGTAGTCGTGCGGTTCGATCTGGGTGGTGTACGGGTTCCACTGAATACCCAGCGAGGTGACGAACTCTTCGCTGAACTGATGCCAGTCAACTTCCGGGTAAGCGGCGATGTGGGCGTTATAGTTACCGACAGCGCCGTTGATTTTGCCGAGGATCTCCACCTGGTTAAGCTGGCGGTACTGGCGCTCCATACGGTAGGCGACGTTTGCCATCTCTTTACCGATGGTTGACGGCGTGGCTGGCTGACCGTGGGTACGAGACAGCAGCGGGATATCGCGATACTGAACGGCGAGATCTTTAATGCCATCAATCAGTTGACGCCAGTACGGCAGGATCACTTCATCACGCGCGGTTTTCAGCATTAATGCGTGGGAGAGGTTATTGATATCTTCCGAAGTACAGGCAAAGTGGATGAATTCAGAAACCGCGTGCAGTTCCGGGATATCCGCCACTTTTTCTTTCAGGAAATACTCAACCGCTTTAACGTCGTGGTTAGTGGTACGCTCGATGGTTTTGATGCGTGCTGCATCTTCTTCGCTGAAACTGGCGACAATTGCATCAAGGTAACCGATTGCGTCGGCAGCAAAAGCAGGAACTTCCTTAATCGCTGCGTGCGCGGCCAGTTTTTGCAGCCAACGTACTTCAACTTGTACACGGAATTTCAGCAAACCATATTCGCTGAAAATCCCGCGCAGCGCGCTGACTTTATCGCCGTAGCGTCCATCGACAGGGGAAACGGCGGTCAGTGAGGATAATTCCATAGATCACAACTCCGGGGTTAAATGAGCAAGAATTTGTTTTGCCTGAGTGGTCAGGCGATTACGAGAAAACATCAGTTGCAGACGTCCGCCGCCGACCTGGTGCCAGAGCACGGCGGCGCGAATGCCTGCCAGCAGGGTTGCGCGAACTTTCGCCTGCACTTGTGGGCTTTGCAGTACAGCAGGGGAGCCGGTGACCTGAATGCGTGGGCCAAGCGGGCTAATCACATCAACATAGATAGCAGCCATCGCGCTCATCAGCGTTTCGGACTGTAAATCGAAGTGTTCGAGTTGGCGTTGCAGGCCGTTGATCCGGTTGCCCAGGGTGTCGAGCGCGCCTTTGGCGGAGGAGAGTTTGCGCTCAAGCACCATCAGGCTTAGCGTGTAGCGGGTTAGCTCAGCGTTTAAGCCCTGACGACTGCTGGCATTGAGCACGCCGAGCAGGGTTTCCAGTCCGACGCGCAGGTTGGCTTCGCTACCGCCAAAAACCGCCAGCGTCGAGCTGGGGTTCATATCAATAATACTGTTGAGTGAGACGTGTAGCGCATCGGCATCACAATGCCCCTGGTGAGCGAGTTGTTGCACCAGGCGTGCCGACTGACAAATACCGGCCAGGGCGAGGGTGATGTCATAGTAATTCTTTGCCACGTTCACTGCTTCCTTGTTGTAATTAAAGACAATAATCAGACCGGCAGCGGCAGACGCTGCTCAATGATACCGCCACCGAGGCACACTTCACCGTTATAGAAGACGGCAGACTGGCCCGGCGTCACGGCGGCAACGGGCTCATCGAAAATCACTTCAATGCGATCATCGTCCAGCGCCTTGACGGTGCACGGAATGTCGGTCTGGCGATAGCGGGTTTTCACCGTGCAACGCATAGTACCGGTGAACGGTTCGCGATCGACCCAGTGCAGCTGCTGGGCAATCAGACCGACAGACATCAGACGCGGGTGTTCATGGCCCTGCGCAACAATCAGAATGTTGTTTTCGACGTCTTTATCGACCACATACCACGGTTCTTCGGTGCCTTCTTTGGTGCCACCGATACCCAGACCTTTACGCTGACCGAGGGTGTGATACATCAGCCCCTGGTGCTCACCAATTTCATCGCCATCGACGGTAATGATTTTGCCCGGTTGCGCCGGGAGATAACGGCCCAGGAACTCGCGGAATTTACGTTCGCCAATGAAGCAAATGCCGGTAGAGTCTTTTTTCTTCGCGGTGACCAGACCGAGATCTTCAGCAATCTTACGCACCTGCGGTTTTTCCAGTTCGCCGACCGGGAACAGGCTTTGCGCAATCTGCTCATGGCCGAGCGTATAAAGGAAGTAGCTCTGGTCTTTATTGCTGTCCAGACCACGCAGCAGGCGGCTCTTGCCATCGACATCTGCCCGACGCACGTAATGACCGGTAGCGATATAATCGGCACCTAAATCTTCGGCGGCAAATTCGAGGAAGGCTTTAAATTTGATCTCTTTGTTGCACAGAATATCCGGATTCGGCGTGCGACCGGCTTTATATTCGGCAAGGAACAGTTCGAAGACGTTGTCCCAGTACTCGGCAGCAAAGTTAACGGTGTGCAGTTCAATGCCGAGCTTATCGCAGACCGCCTGGGCATCAGCCAGATCCGCTGCCGCTGTGCAATATTCCTCACCGTCGTCTTCTTCCCAGTTCTTCATAAACAGGCCTTCGACCTGATATCCCTGTTGTTGCAACAGCCAGGCAGAAACGGAGGAATCGACACCGCCGGACATGCCGACGATCACTTTTTTTGCGGTTTCAGACATTGGATTACTCACGACATTGAACTTCAAGGCGGCGTATTCTATCACGCAGCCTTTTAGATGACACCCTTTGTAAAAGGCCAGTTAAAATCGCCAATCATCTCCAGCGGATAGCGTTGCCCGCTTTGATAACAACGAATACTTTCCGCCACCAGCGGCGAACGAAGATTTGACGCCTGTAAAATTTCTTCGGCGCTGACCCAACGGCAGCAGTCGATATCGCTGTCATGAGGCTGGGTCGGGCATATTTGCTCAAGCTCAATGGCAAACAGGAAACGCAAAAACGGCGTTTTATCTGGCGCAATCCACTGATGCATGCGGATGAAGTGTTGCGGTCGCGCGCTGATGCCGGTTTCTTCCCACAGCTCACGCGCAGCCGCTTCCACTAGCGTCTCATCCGCTTCCAGATGTCCCGCCGGTTGGTTCCATAACGCTTTACCGTTAATCGTCTCTTCAACAACTAAAAATTTGCCTTCTGCGTGTACCACGCAGGCTACGGTAACGTGCGGTTTAAACATTGTGCATCCTTATTCTTTTGCTTCTCGCCATTCGCCGTTAGCGAGATTATCCAGTGTGTAATTGCCCATGGCATAGCGGATCAGTCGCAGCGTAGGGAAACCGACATGGGCGGTCATGCGGCGCACCTGGCGATTACGTCCTTCATATAAGGTGATCTTAAGCCAGCTGGTGGGAATACTTTTGCGTTCACGAATTGGTGGATTCCGCGGCCATAACCACTCTGGTTCTTCAACCAGCTCCACGCCTGCGGGCAGGGTAGGACCATCATTTAAGGTTACGCCATTGCGCAAGGCTTCAAGTGCGTCTTGCGTAGGAATGCCTTCCACCTGCACATAATAGATTTTCCCGGTGCGTTTTCCCGGCTGAGTTAAACGTGCCTGTAGTGCACCGTTATTAGTCAGCACCAGTAACCCTTCGCTATCGCGGTCAAGACGACCTGCCGCATAAACGCCCTGAACCGGGATGAATTCTTTTAATGTTTTGCGCCCGGCTTCATCGGTGAACTGTGGCAGGACATCGTAAGGTTTATTGAACAGGATCACACGCGTGGGCTGGTTTTCTGGCTTGCGTTTGTTAGTGCGTTGCGAGCTGAATCGCTTAACCTGGTGATTTCTAAAAGAAGTTTTTTGCATGGTATTTTCAGAGATTATGAATTGCCGCATTATAGCCTAATAACGCGCATCTTTCATGACGGCAAACAATAGGGTAGTATTGACAAGCCAATTACAAATCATTAACAAAAAATTGCTCTAAAGCATCCGTATCGCAGGACGCAAACGCATATGCAACGTGGTGGCAGACGAGCAAACCAGTAGCGCTCGAAGGAGAGGTGAATGGAAAGTAAAGTAGTTGTTCCGGCACAAGGCAAGAAGATCACCCTGCAAAACGGCAAACTCAACGTTCCTGAAAATCCGATTATCCCTTACATTGAAGGTGATGGAATCGGTGTAGATGTAACCCCAGCCATGCTGAAAGTGGTCGACGCTGCGGTCGAGAAAGCCTATAAAGGCGAGCGTAAAATCTCCTGGATGGAAATTTACACCGGTGAAAAATCCACACAGGTTTATGGTCAGGATGTCTGGCTGCCTGCTGAAACCCTTGATCTGATTCGTGAATATCGCGTTGCCATTAAAGGCCCATTGACCACTCCGGTTGGGGGCGGTATTCGCTCTCTGAACGTTGCCCTGCGCCAGGAACTGGATCTCTACATCTGCCTGCGTCCGGTACGTTACTATCAGGGCACCCCAAGCCCGGTTAAACACCCTGAACTGACCGATATGGTTATCTTCCGTGAAAACTCGGAAGACATTTATGCAGGTATCGAATGGAAAGCAGACTCTGCCGACGCTGAGAAAGTAATTAAATTCCTGCGTGAAGAGATGGGCGTGAAGAAAATTCGCTTCCCGGAACATTGCGGTATCGGTATTAAGCCGTGTTCTGAAGAAGGCACCAAACGTCTGGTTCGTGCCGCGATCGAATACGCAATTGCTAACGATCGTGACTCTGTGACCCTGGTGCACAAAGGCAACATCATGAAGTTCACCGAAGGCGCGTTTAAAGACTGGGGCTACCAGCTGGCGCGTGAAGAGTTTGGCGGTGAACTGATTGACGGTGGCCCGTGGCTGAAAGTTAAAAACCCGAATACCGGCAAAGAGATCGTCATTAAAGACGTGATTGCTGACGCATTCCTGCAACAGATCCTGCTGCGTCCGGCTGAATATGATGTTATCGCCTGTATGAACCTGAACGGTGACTACATTTCTGACGCCCTGGCAGCGCAGGTTGGCGGTATCGGTATCGCCCCTGGCGCAAACATCGGTGACGAATGCGCCCTGTTTGAAGCTACCCACGGTACTGCGCCGAAGTATGCCGGTCAGGACAAAGTTAACCCAGGCTCTATCATCCTTTCCGCTGAGATGATGCTGCGCCATATGGGCTGGACTGAAGCCGCAGACCTGATTGTTAAAGGTATGGAAGGCGCAATTAACGCTAAGACCGTAACCTATGACTTTGAACGTCTGATGGACGGCGCTAAGCTGCTGAAATGTTCAGAGTTTGGTGATGCGATCATCAAGAACATGTAATTTCTGCATGTGTTAAAAACTGTAACGGGCGTATAACACGCCCGTTGTTTTATGGTGATGTAAAATCTTCCCCAAAACTTTCCCCAAAACCCTTCCCCAAAACTGGCTATTTTCTATGCTGTTTTGATATCTACGATAACCCAGTCTTTACCACGATCATCATTGTATCGGTCGGTCATTTTTCTGGATTTATGGCCTAACAACTTTTGCGTATCCAGACCCTGTTCCCGATATAACCGTTCTGACAGAGATCGCTGCTCATGAAATGTGGGCGCAGTTCCTTGCTCCCATTTTATGCCACATTTTTCCCTGGCCTTTTTAAAAGCCGTTGTCAGAGTATTTGCAGAAACCTGGTCTCCTCTGTTTGCTTGAGAGGTAGTGTGACGGTAATGGACCAGATATTTACTAACAACAGCATCCCTGCACTGAGATATAACTTCACGAAGGGTAATATTCAGAGCATCGCATTTCAGGCTAAGCGGAATAGCAAGTTTTGAACCGGTTTTTTCCTGAGTAATGTGCAACATGTCGTCCCAGATATCAGAGAATTTCAAATTGCAGATATCACCTAAACGTTGTCCAGTAACAAGAGCAAGTAGCATGCCGCATTTTAAATAGGGCTGCCGTCTGCTTACGCTTTCAAATATTGCCTGCCATTCGGGCAGTGACAATCTTTGGCGGTTTACTCGATTTCGCGGTTGTTTTGTTGCCTGCGCTGGGTTAAATCCTGGCGGAACATGTCCTGCGTGTTGTGCTTCTTTGAAGACGTCGATCAACACCATTCTCACGACTTGCGCCATCCTGTTATGACCTTCAGCCTTTACAGCATCAATTATTTCGGCAATATCAAGTGCGGTAATATCCTTGAGGTGTTGCATTCCACAATGCTCACGGAAAAGACGAATGGGTTTGCCTTTTTGCCGATAGGAGTTGGGTCTTAGTTCATTATGTTGCAGCCTGTCCTCCTGGATAGAAATATATTTATCAAGCCATTCTGTCACCGTAATGTCTGAGCGCCTGCCTTTCATTCTTTCCAGACGCTCATTGACGCTTAATATTTGTCGGGTACGTTGTTCAGCAATAATGGTATTTGCTTCAGTAGCAACTTGTTTTGCTTCATTCTCATCAGTTCCTAAGCTATGAAAACGACCGGATAGTGGATGTTTGTATTGCCAATATACCTTTCCGGTTCGCTTATCTAATTTGCAATATAAATTGGGTATAGAGATTTTGTGAGATCGGGGTCTAGCAGCCATCAGCGATTATCCGTTGGAGTTTTGGGTTTGCGTTTATTGGGAGTTGCGGTTCTGCAAGCGTTCCTACAAAACGGGAATTTCGGTCAATCATCCAGTAGCGACCAACTTTTATAGCGGGTGGGGCCATCATTTTCCCTTGCGCGTATTTTTTCAGAACTCGCTCACTTGGTGCTAAGTCCCCAAATTCTTCTTTAGCCCAGTCCTGTAAAGTGATTAGTCGAGACATTTGTCCTCCTCTTAGCTGCTGAGGGAGTTTGTGACCGATATATCTGACATGATATTAAGCTCATGGCAGGTACATCTCTTGACTGGTCATAGAGATAAATTTAATGCTGAGAAATGCAGTATTGAATTTATCAATTTTTCTATTTCCTGCGTATGGCACGTAACTTCTTAATGTGTTCTGCCGTTTCGGTCTCTTCTGCTATCCGATCTGCATCAGCTTTATTCACAGGTTCAAAGTCATGATTAAAGCGGAACATGCTGGCGATACATGTTCTGCCTTTTCGGATGTAGTGAACTTTGTTGTGGGTAGAACGCAGGATTTTGCAGGGAGTGCCGTGGTGGTCGACGTACCAGGTGTTAGGAAAAATGATTCTGAACATTTTTACACCTCAGTTGGACGATGTTGAAATTTGCTGCTTTGAGGCCATCACAATCCCCATTGTTTGTTCTTAAGTTCGATCTCCTCCTGGCAACTTGCACAAGTCCGACAACCCTGAACGACCAGGCGTCTTCGCTCATCTATCGGATCGCCACACTCACAACAATGAGTGGCAGATACAGTCTGGTAGTTCAGACGACGCATTTTTATTGCTGTATTGCGCTGTAATTCTTCGATTTCTGATGCTGAATCAATGATGTCTGCCATCTTCCATTAATCCCTGAATTGTTGGTTAATACGCTTGAGGGTGAATGCGAATAATAAAAAAGGAGCCTGTAGCTCCCTGATGATTTTGCTTTTCATGTTCATCGCTCCTTAAAGACGCCGTTTAACATGCCGATCGCCAGGCTTAAATGAGTCGGTGTGAATCCCATCAGCGTTACCGTTTCGCGGTGCTTCTTCAGTACGCTACGGCAAATGTCATCGACGTTTTTATCCGGAAACTGCTGTCTGGCTTTTTTGATTTCAGAGTTAGCTTGACGGGCAATGCTGCGAAGGGCGTTTTTCTGCTGAGGTGTCACTGAACAAGCCCCATGCCGGAAAGCATAAGCACACAGAATATGAAGCCCGCCGCCAGAAAAATGCATTCTGTTGTTGTCATGCAAGCTCTCTCTCGTTTGCCTCTGCTTTCGCCGCCATCATTTCCAGCTTTTGTGAAAGGGATGCGGCTAACGTATGAAATTCTTCGTCTGTTTCTACTGGTATTGGCACAAACCTGACTCCAATTTGAGCGAGGCTATGTGCCATCTCGATACTCGTTCTTAACTCAACAGGAGATGCTTTGTGCATACAGCCCCTCGTTTATTATTTATCTCCTCAGCCAGTCGCTGTGCTTTCAGTGGATTTCGGATAACAGAAAGGCCGGGAAATACCCAGCCTCGCTTTGTAACGGAGTAGACGAAAGTAATCGCGCCTACCCGGATATTATCGTGAGGATGCTTCATCGCCATTGCTCCCCAAATACAAAACCAATTTCAGCCAGTGCCTCGTCCATTTTTTCGATGAACTCCGGCACGATCTCGTCAAAACTCGCCATGTACTTTTCATCCCGCTCAATCACGACATAATGCAGGCCTTCACGCTTCATACGCGGGTCATAGTTGGCAAAGTACCAGGCATCTTTTCGCGTCACCCACATGCTGTACTGCACCTGGGCCATGTAAGCTGACTTTATGGCCTCGAAACCACCGAGCCGGAACTTCATGAAATCCCGGGAGGTAAACGGGCATTTCAGTTCAAGGCCGTTGCCGTCACTGCATAAACCATCTGGAGAGCAGGCGGTACGCATACTTTCGTCGCGATAGATGATCGGGGATTCAGTAACATTCACGCCGGAAGTGAACTCAAACAGGGCTCTGGCGTCGTTCTCGTACTGTTTTCCCCAGGCCAGCGCTTTAGCGTTAACTTCCGGAGCCACACCGGTGCAAACCTCAGCAAGCAGGGTGTGGAAGTAGGACATTTTCATGTCAGGCCACTTTTTTCCGGAGCGGGGTTTTGCTATTACGTTATGAACTTCTGAAGCTGTGATGACGCCGAGCCGTAATTTGTGCCACGCATCATCTCCCTGTTCGACAGCTCTCACGTCGATCCCGGTACGCTGCAGGATAATGTCCGGTGTCATGCAGCCACCTTCTGTTCAGAGGCTTTCTGTTTCAGGAATCCAAGAGCTTTCACTGCTTCGGCCTGTGTCAGTTCTGACGATGCGCGAATGTCGCGGCGAAATATCTGGGAACAGAGCGGCAATAAGTCGTCAACCGCGCTGACAGACAATACGCAGGGGGCAGCCAGTGGTCACAAAATGGGTCAGTACATAAGGTAGTGTCTGCGGCCAGTGTGAATACAAGTGTTGCAGGAGCGCACACTCATAGTGTCAGCGGCACAGCTGCATCTGCAGGTGCTCACGCACATACTGTCGGTATTGGTGCTCATACGCACTCTGTTGCGATTGGCTCACATGGACACACCATCACCGTTAACGCTGCTGGTAACGCGGAAAACACCGTCAAAAACATCGCATTTAACTACATTGTGAGGCTTGCATAATGGCATTCAGAATGAGTGAACAACCACGGACCATAAAAATTTATAATCTGCTGGCCGGAACTAATGAATTTATTGGTGAAGGTGACGCATATATTCCGCCTCATACAGGTCTGCCAGCAAACAGTACCTATATTGCACCGCCAGATATTCCGGCTGGCTTCGTGGCTGTTTTCAACAGTGATGAGTCATCGTGGCATCTCGTTGAAGATCATCGGGGTAAAACGGTTTATGACGTGGCTTCCGGCGACGCGTTATTTATTTCTGAACTCGGCTCATTACCGGAAAATGTCACCTGGTTATCCCCGGAAGGGGAGTTTCAGAAGTGGAACGGCACAGCCTGGGTGAAAGATGCAGAAGCAGAAAAACTGTTCCGGATCCGAGAGGCGGAAGAAACAAAAAACAGCCTGATGCAGGTAGCCAGTGAGCATATTGCGCCGCTTCAGGATGCTGCAGATCTGGAAATCGCAACGGAGGAAGAAACCTCGTTGCTGGAAGCCTGGAAAAAGTATCGGGTGTTGCTGAACCGTGTTGATACATCAACTGCACCTGATATTGAGTGGCCTGCAATACCTGCTATAGAATAACCATTAATAATCCAGCCTCTAAACCGATGTATGTGCTTGTATGTCAGAGGCTGGATCAGATATTAGAATTAGTTTGTTATTATATTTTGGGGAGTTAAAGTATTTCAGACACTTATGGTTTATCAATCAATATCGGTTGTGTTACTTAACTCTTTATATTCCCATGCTTCTTTGATTCGATACTCCAGAGATGGCATGACAAAATTGATAGCGTCACTACCAATTAATAATTGACGTGGCGGCTTTTC
This sequence comes from Escherichia sp. E3659, assembly GCF_005781135.1. Classification (NCBI taxonomy): domain Bacteria; kingdom Pseudomonadati; phylum Pseudomonadota; class Gammaproteobacteria; order Enterobacterales; family Enterobacteriaceae; genus Escherichia; species Escherichia sp. E3659. Next base: position 145,962 of record NZ_VATQ01000006.1, read on the forward strand.
CATTTCAGCTACACGGCAAATTACTTGTGCTAGTTTTGATGGGTCACCTTGTTGCTGGCCGTCAGCAGATGCTAATAATTCACGAGCGTTTCCCCAGATAGTATAGTCCTCAATGTTTCGTTCACCATATACTGCGGAACAATCACTAAGAAATTCTGTTCGAAAAAAGCCAGGTTCAATAGCAGTAACTTTTATGCCAAAAGGAGCAACTTCATCGGCAAGTGCTAGTGTCATGCCTTCTACGGCAAATTTGGAAGCAGAGTAGAATGTGGCATTTGCTACAGCTTTAACTCCTGCAATTGAGGAAGTGTTAATAACATGTCCGCTACGCTGTTGACGCATAATTGGTAATATGGCTCGTAATACGTTAGCCATTCCAAAAACGTTAGTAGCAAATTGCTGTTCTATTTGTTTTGCGGTTGCCTCTTCAAAGCGTCCCAATAAACAGTATCCGGCATTGTTAACCAGAATATCTATTCGTCCAAAACGACGAACCGCAGCATCAGCTGCGACCATAGCTTGATGTTCATTACGGACATCAAGTTCCAGTAGTTCAATTTTATCCGGTGCAATTGAAATAAATGTCTGGCGCAATTTACCTATATCACGCCCCGTGGCCACTACACGATCCCCCTGTTGTAAAGCTGCTTTGACGATGTGAGTTCCCATACCACGGGTAGCGCCGGTTACAAACCAAACTCGATTCATATCAGTTTACCTTAATAAGTTTAATAAATCGTACTGCACATAGTACAGTACGATGGTAGTTATGTAATTGATTTACATGAAAAATAGCTTATCACCATCAGTACCAGGTTGATTGATGCCTATATTCTCACCAATGTGTTTCTCAGGTTTATCGATGATATCTGTGATTAATGCAGCGACACTCTTACGCGATACGATCGTACCTTTGAATAGTTCATTGCGTGAGGTAATCTCATAATCAATAATATCTTCATCAGTCAGCCAGGCAGGGCGAAGAATTGTATAATCCAGTCCAGAAGCCTCAATTGCATCCGCAGCCCTGCGGAATGGTTTTAGGGGCTCACCAATAACTGCATTATTCCATTCGCCAAATTTTCCTGGAACTTCATCATAAATGCCGAGGGAAAGAACAAAGATCAGACGTTTAACATCACAGGCTTTCATCGCAGCGATCACTGAATTTGCCTGAATATCTAAATCTTCCCCCGTAAGGTTGGCATACACAATATCCTGTCCCTGCATGGCCTGCTTCAGTGCTGCATGATTCAGTACATCCCCCATAATAATCTGGCTATTAGTTGGATAGGGTTTGTGTATTTTTGCTGGCTGACGAGCAAATAAAGTTTGTTTAATGGTTTGTTTATCTGCCAGTTGATTAATCACATGGCGGGCTATCTGACCGCCAGCACCAAGAATGAGTACTTTTTTCATAATATTTCTCATGAAACTTATCCCAGATGGGTGTTGAAAAAAGGAATAACTTTTTCCAGCGCCTCCTGAACTGCTTCCGGTTTGTCATACAGTTCATAATGTGAGAAATCGGGTAACGAAACTAACTGACGATCCTGCGAAACCATCGCCCGGCCATAGACTTCCAGTCCATCACGATAAGCACCGAAGGCACCGACTTTTTCACCAACTACTACCATCACCGGCTGAGTCAGTAACACTTCAGTAAATGCGAAGGCATCCCAGGCCAGCGTTTTCTGTGCATGTGAGAACAACATTTTTGTCGCACCTCCCGGTTGTTGCCCGCGTGGTGTTTTATAGTAGTCAGTTGCTTCATAAACATCGCGTTCGGTCAGTCCATGGGCTTTTGCTGCATCCAGGCTGGCGGGAAGTAATTCGTTGATCTGTAATTCTCCACCACGAGCCTCTTTGGTTCGTTGCGACGCCATTGCATTCAATGCGCCAATCGGATAGTAATTGCTGAAACCTTCCCGAAAAAGACGCCCGATATTAACACCCGTAATACTCACTACAGCTTTAATTCGTTTTTCTGTCAGCGCGGCATTAATGGCATAGCCACCCCCCCCACACACACCCAGCACGCCAATGCGTTCAGCATCAACATATGGCAGAGTTACTGCATAATCGATAACACGGCTAATATCCTCTACGCGCTGTGTCGGATCTTCTATCCAACGAGGCTCCCCGCCAGATTCTCCCTGGAAACTGGCGTCATAAGCGAGAACGACATAGCCTTTTTCAGCCAATGCCTTGCCATAGATATTGCCAGACGTCTGCTCCTTACAACTGCCAAAAGGATGGACGCTGATAATCGCCGGATACTGTTTTGACTCATCAAAATTTGGTGGAAACTGAATATTGGCAGCAATATGCCAGGCCATATCACTATTGCGGATTTGAATATGTTTCATTACAGAGTTTCCTCAAAGAACGGAGCTAATACTGAAATTGCTTCAGCCACATAGGCTTTGCCGTCATAAAGATCCATATGGTTTGCGCCTTCAACAATGTGATAGCGTTTATCCTGGCTTGATGCCCGATCGTACAGGTCGTCACTCATCCATTTGCTCCCTGCCTGGCTGCCCGCCACAATCTGCATCGGCTGAGTCAGGTACACTTCCGCCATATGGTAAGCATCATAGGTAATAATCTGGTTAAGGCTGCGCAAAGTAGCGTAACCCGGTGCTGTTGGATACTGCGCACGAGGGGTGTGGTAATACTCCCAGGCCTGACGCAGTTCTTCGTTCGGCGCATCGGCCTCCTTCATTGGAGCCAGTGGCATAATGGCGTATTCTTCGCTGCTAATATCGCTGGTTCGGGCGTTTGAGCCAGCTTCAATGTGTGGCAGAGCATCAATAGATTTCACATTGTTTTCCCAACCATTGCGGAACATCGAACCAATATTGACCGCACTAACGGTACCGATGGCCTTGATGCGGCGATCCTGAATTGCAGCATTGGCTGTATATCCTGCACCGGCACAAATTCCCATCGCACCAATTCGGGTATTGTCGACATAAGAAAGCGTTGTCAGGTAATCAATCACGGCACTGACGTCTTCAGTACGAATGTATGGGTTTTCTAACTGACGCGGCTCGCCGCCGCTTTCACCTTGATAAGATGCGTCATAAGCAATAGTGACAAATCCCTTTTCCGCCAGTTTTTCGGCATAGGTTCCGGCAGTTTGCTCTTTAACGCCCCCACCAGGGTGAGATACCACAATTGCCGGATACTGACGGGTTTCATCAAATTTTGGAGGGAAATAGATCACTGCAGACAAAGAGATGGTTGGATTATTGCTGTTAGTGAAGCTGACTTTATTATTCATCATTCCGTTCCTCATGGAGTTGTCGGTTCGTTTTAACGGTTGGTGATATCACTATAGATATTGATCATTAAGTTGATTAGACCCAAAATCATGATTAGACCTATCATTTAAATGATTAATAGATTGTATGGAGATACTGAATGAAGCGTGAAGAAATCGCTGATCTGATGGCGTTTGTCGTCGTTGCAGAGGAGCGTAGCTTCACTCGCGCAGCAGCCCGCCTGAGCATGGCGCAGTCAGCTTTAAGCCAGATAGTGCGCCGTATAGAAGAACGACTGGGATTGCGGCTTCTGACGCGAACCACGCGCAGCGTTGTACCCACTGAAGCGGGCGAGCATCTTTTGTCTGTTCTTGGCCCTATGCTGCATGACATAGATTCTGCCCTGGCATCCCTGAGCGATCTGCAGAACCGCCCATCCGGGACAATACGTATTACTACTGTAGAACATGCAGCAAAAACGATATTGTTACCAGCCATGCGCACATTCCTGAAATCACACCCTGAAATTGATATTCAGCTTCTCATTGATTATGGTTTGACTGATGTTGTTTCTGAACGTTTTGATGCAGGCGTCCGTCTGGGTGGGGAGATGGATAAAGATATGATCGCCATTCGAATCGGGCCAGATATACCAATGGCTATTGTTGGCTCACCGGATTATTTTTCCCGCCGAAGTGCTCCAACGTCAGTGTCACAATTAATAGATCATCAGGCAATTAATTTGTATCTTCCCACATCGGGTACAGCAAATCGCTGGAGATTAATACGCGGTGGACGCGAAGTTCGTGTTCGCATGGAAGGTCAGCTTTTACTGAATACGATAGACCTGATCATTGATGCTGCAATTGATGGGCATGGACTGGCGTATCTACCTTATGATCAGGTTGAGCGGGCTATTAAAGAAAAAAAACTGATACGTGTTCTGGATAAATTTACACCAGATTTACCCGGTTATCACCTGTACTATCCGCATCGTCGACATGCTGGCTCGGCATTCTCATTATTTATAGATAGAGTGAAGTATAAAGGTGTTGTTTAGTTCTGATACGTTAATTTAATTCCTCCCTTAACGTATTGACGGTTACTTTCGACGTTTTGGTCGTTGTTTCTTCTTCGTACAATGACGGCAATTACGTCCTCTTACTTTTATTATCGCGGATGTTAATACCATAATTTCTGACTACACTATTGCTAACAAATACATTTATGAATAACACTGATTTCAAACGCCCACAATTAACATTGCCGAATGGAGCAAACAAACTGCTGTTACACTCGTGCTGTGCACCCTGCTCTGGAGAGATTATGGAGGCGATTGAAGCCTCGGGAATTGATTACACTATATTCTTTTATAATCCTAATATTCACCCGCAGAAGGAGTACCTTATCCGTAAGGAAGAGAATATGCGTTTTGCTGAAAAACATGGCGTGCCTTTTGTTGATGCTGATTATGATACCGAAAACTGGTTTGAACGTGCGAAAGGAATGGAATGGGAACCTGAACGTGGTGTTCGTTGCACAATGTGCTTTGACATGCGCCTTGAACGCACTGCATTGTATGCCGCGGAACATGGGTTCAGCGTGATTAGCAGTTCGCTTGGAATTTCTCGTTGGAAGAACCTGCAACAGGTTAATGACAGTGGCCGACGAGCTGCTGCTCGTTATCCGGGAATGGTGTACTTGGATTACAACTGGCGTAAGCAGGGCGGTTCATCGCGCATGATTGAGATTAGCAAGCGTGAGCAGTTTTACCAGCAGGAGTATTGTGGCTGCGTCTATTCACTACGTGATGTGAATATGTATCGTAAGTCGCAGGGCAGGCCGCTCATTAAACTCGGCAAACTTTACTATGGTAAGGACGGTGAATAACACTGCATCAGAGTATTTTTTACTATGCAGTAATTCATAGCACAAAGGTGGGACAAAACAGAGACACATAAGGTCTCACAAAGGTCTGCAAGGCCTCACATGTATTGAGATGTTAATAAAATGTAGACTTGTGATTTTGATATAAATGGTAGAGAAAACCTTTCCCCAAAATAAAAACGAACGTCAATGAAATCAAACGGTTGAATAAAGTTGATTTTGGCTAATAAAAAGACAAGAAAATAATATTTATGATTAAATATCAGCGAGTTGAATACATAATTTTTATATACTGCTGCGCCATATGGGCTGGACTGAAGCTGCAGACCTGATTGTTAAAGGTATGGAAGGCGCAATTAACGCTAAGACCGTAACCTATGACTTTGAACGTCTGATGGACGGCGCTAAACTGCTGAAATGTTCAGAATTTGGTGATGCGATCATCAAGAACATGTAATTCGGTAATTTATTAAATCCATTAACGGGAGCGTAACGCTCCCGTTATTTTTGTCAGGATGCTAACGGTTATCAAAATAAGTTATCAAAACCCCCAGGTAGTTGGGGGATGGTCAGATGGTTGTTTTACTGCCAGGTTCCAATTCTGTGCCAGAATCGGACGTCGCAATCGCAACAACGACGAATCCGTTAGTCCACAATAAAGAGTTTTGCTCCTGTCTCCGTTCTGGACTGATGTGGCTCTGCGTTATCACCAACCTGATAACTCATCCCCGCAGTTAAAGTGAATTTGCGGCCATCTGCGAGCTGTGTTTCGAGTTCTCCCTCTATGCATAAAAGGATATGACCTTTACTGCACCAATGATCCGCCAGGTAACCTGGGGTATATTCAACCATTCGCACACGGATTTGGTTCGGCTTGTGACCAAAAAATTGTGTGCGCCAGTAGGCCATGCCTGTTTCCCCGGGATGTTCTGTTTTTTCGACTTCACCCCAGTTGGTGGTGCCAAAAGCAAATGCTTCGATATTCATTTTATGGCCTTTCGTTGTTAAGAAAGAGTGCTTGAGCTCAGGTTGGAATGAATTAACATAAGAAAAAATAATTTATATATCAATACATTATTTTTCATATGTAGTAACGAAGTTGAACCTGATTTAAGGTATATACTCATTTAGAGTGCTACATTAGTGAAGATCGGCGGGTGTCGGTAACGTCCGCTTTTCGCTCATAGCTCAACCGTAATCATTAAAAGTTCCTCTTAATCGTTGGTGAAAAGAAACGTTATTTTGATATAAGTGATAGTAAAAACACTTCCTAAAATGAAGGATAATATCAAGTATATCAAATGGTTGGGGAAGGGCTGATTTCAACTAATAAAAGAACAATTAAATGAAATTTATCATTAAATATCAGTTGATTAAGAGTGGATCTGTTTTAAAAACGGTTATCCAGATAATTAGTCGGGATTATCACATTATTTTTGCCTTAGGTATTGTTATAGCGTTTCAATTATTAAGAACAAAAAGCTAAAACTAAATCCGAAAAATAATCTGGTAACATTTTAAAATAATGAAAAATTAAAGTGCCGCTATACATTTATCTTATTTCTAATTCTCATAGACGAAATTTTCCATGTTATGATATAATATGACGAAAATCGCAGGTTATCAACCTGTTATTGATGTAAATAAATTTCGAGGAGATTATTCCAGTGGGACGTAAATGGGCCAATATCGTAGCTAAAAAAACGGCTAAAGACGGGGCAACGTCTAAAGTATATGCAAAATTCGGTGTGGAAATCTATGCTGCGGCTAAACAAGGTGAACCAGACCCAGAATTAAACACTTCTTTAAAGTTTGTTATTGAACGCGCGAAGCAGGCGCAAGTTCCAAAACACGTTATTGATAAAGCTATTGATAAAGCCAAAGGTGGCGGAGACGAAACGTTCGTACAAGGACGTTATGAAGGCTTTGGACCCAATGGTTCAATGATTATCGCTGAAACGTTGACTTCAAACGTTAACCGTACGATTGCTAACGTTCGTACCATTTTCAATAAAAAAGGCGGGAATATCGGAGCAGCTGGTTCTGTCAGCTATATGTTTGACAATACTGGCGTGATTGTATTTGAAGGAACTGACCCTGACCGTATTTTTGAAATTTTGCTTGAAGCTGAAGTGGATGTCCGTGATGTGACCGAAGAAGAAGGAAACATCGTTATTTATACTGAGCCTACAGACCTTCACAAAGGAATTGCAGCTCTAAAAGCAGCTGGAATTACTGAGTTCTCAACAACAGAATTAGAAATGATTGCTCAATCAGAAGTTGAGCTTTCACCAGAAGATTTAGAAATCTTTGAAGGACTTATTGATGCCCTCGAAGATGACGACGATGTTCAAAAAGTATATCATAACGTTGCAAATCTCTAATTATAAATTAAAGAAATCTGTCTTTATGGCAGATTTCTTATTATTAAAGAATGTTAAAAAACATATAAAAGACTCTCATCTAAAAAATAAGACAAATCGAAATTACTGATTTTAACTATCTCATGATTAACGGCAAAGGATCATCCGATGGGTGGGAATTGCGCAAAAAACGTAATTGTTTACAGTCGAAATATCAGAATGTAATGCCTGTTAATTGTTACGTAAAATATCAAGAATGATCATCAAGAACTGAATTTTTAAAATGGCAGTTTTCACCAAAATGTTGCCCGGTACCAGGAACATATGGCATTGTATTCTTGATACTCGGGCAATGGGCATGTTACATCAGAATATAATCATGGATACGCAGTTTTATAGCGCCCATTAAAAATGAAAAGTGCTTTTTAAATTGGAGGCAGCCCATATTTTGCGCGGGCGCGATTACATGCCTCATTAATCTTCCCATCCTCGCCAGACATGGCGAATTCTCGACATGTCGATGAGCGATTCTTATATATGGTGCAACATGCGTTTTTTCCAGGCGTTCCTGCCAGGGCGACACAACGTGGATCCTTCTGGTTAGTACCGCTCATACATCGGTGGTAAGGGGATATTTGCTCAGTAAGATGAGCCGGGATAGTGCCGCCTGCATCATCTGCTTCGGCCCAGTAAAAAGAGACGCGGAAAAATGCACAACAGGCACCACACGCCAGGCATGGATTCAGATTGCTCATAATTCACCAGTACTACTATATACATCACAATACATCATAACAAAAAATGCAGACACGCCCTGTAAAGATGCGCGTCTGTGACCGGCTGGCGAATTTTCTATAGTCAACTACTGAATGATCACCAGCTGTTATTAATTTTACATATCCACTGAGATATAACTAGACAGTCAAAATATAAACAGAGTAAATTAATCTTTACAATTTGTAACTACAGGGTTTAGGAAGAGAATGCTTTATGGAATCAGAGTCTACATTATCTTGTTACTATAGGATGATTTTATAAGCATAGTGGATATTGTGATTGTTTTAATTCTGGTTGATTAAAGGGACTCATCAGAAAATGTTATTTCTCTGATGTTCAAAAATATGAGCAAGTTCAGGTTATAATATTTTGTATTTATATTACGGTTGTCTCATCGTTCACATTGATTATTGTGTTAATGGTAAAAACGTTATGATTCAATTCAATAGTGCATTTGACTTCGAGCATACCAGAACACGTCTTCTTAAGGCGGTATCAGATAATGGTCTGGTTTTATTTGGCGAGTTTGACCACGCAAAAGCTGCCCGTAATGCAGGGCTTGTAATGCCGCCAACTACTGTTCTGGTATTTGGTAATCCTGAAAAGGGAACGCCTTTGATGTTGGAGCATCCAGACCTCGCTCTGGAATTACCTTTCAGGGTACTCCTTCGCCAGTTACCCGGAGGTCAGGTCAACGTTAGATTTCACTCGGCAGAAGAATTGAAATGTTATGGACTTGACTCAACGGCGATACAAACGTTGAAAAAGCTGGAGTTGCTGGTACAGAAATACATTCAACCTATTGATTCACATATGCATAAAGGCGAAAGTTAAAGCTAAACAGAAACGTGCTCAACCTGTATTTTTGTTCCCGAATTATTACCCCATGCCTCTTCTCTGCTTAAAGACCCATTGATCAGCGCGAACATTAGTTTTTCATCAGTCATTGAAAGACTTGCGGCATGTTGGGCAAAATTTCATCTGATGCGTGGATATTTCTGATTCTCTCGACCATGCTCTCTGTAGACGCCAGATTGAGCGAATGAATGTCAACCCCCTCTATTAACCTGTTGCCAGGGACACGCAGATGCGCAATACACTTATCCCTATCCTCGCTGCGGTTTGCCTGCTTATTACCGGCGTCTCTATTTTGAACATCCAGCTCTGGTATTCCGCAAAAGCGGAGAACCTGGCAGGGGCGAGATATGCCACAAACAATATCAATTATATACTTGAGGAAGCGTCACAGGCGACTCAAACGGCACAGGAAATAGCCATAAAAGGGTGTGATCTGGATGAACAATATCAACTAGGTACAGAGGCAGCGCTCAAGCCACATCTGCGTACGATCATCATTCTCAAACAAGATGCGGTCTGGTGTACTTCACTGCCGGGGAACCGCGTACTGCTATCACGTATACCCATGATTCCTGAAAGCAATTTACTGCTAGCTCCGGCAATCGATACTGTTAATAACATGCCCATTTTGCTTTATCAGAATCAGTTCGCTGATACCCGAGTTTTGGTGACTATTAGCGATCAACATATTCGTGGCGCGCTCAATGTGCCGTTGAAGGGGGCGAAATATACTTTACTCGTTGGCGGTAGCATTATTGGCCCGTCGGGAGATGTGACCCCTCTCAATGGTAAAAATCATTTTTCTGGGCGAGTCAGTTCCACAAAATATCATTTCAGTATTATTTATAACCAGCCGCCTCTATTTAGCTTTAGCAGACTTATCGATAAAGGTCTGGGGATTTTGATATTCATTTTGTTAATTTCCTGCGCCGTTGCCTTCCTGCTTGATAAATATTTCAACAAAAGCGCGACACCGGAAGAGATCCTGCGGCGGGCAATACATAACGGTGAAATTGTGCCTTTTTATCAACCAGTGGTAAATGGGCGGGAAGGGACGTTACGCGGTGTGGAAGTCCTTGCCCGCTGGAAACACCCTCGGGGAGGATATATCTCTCCTGCGGCTTTCATTCCTCTTGCTGAAAAATCAGGGTTGATAGTTCCGCTCACCCAAAGTTTGATGAGCCAGGTCACCAAACAAATGAATGCGATCGAAAGTAAACTGCCAGAAGGTTTTCACGTTGGGATAAATTTCAGCGCCTCGCATATTATTTCGCCGACATTTGTTGAAGAATGCCTGAAATACAAGGACAGCTTCACGCGCCGTGATTTGAATCTCGTGCTTGAAGTCACTGAGCGTGAGCCTTTGCATGTTGATGAAAGTCTGGTCCAGCGACTAAACATTTTGCATGAAAATGGTTTTGTCATCGCACTGGATGATTTTGGTACTGGATACTCGGGGCTTTCTTATCTGCATGATCTACATATTGATTATATCAAGATTGATCACAGCTTCGTCGGGCGGGTCAACGCAGATCCAGATTCCACCCGGATCCTGGACTGCGTGCTGGATCTGGCGCGCAAACTTTCTATCAGTATTGTCGCTGAAGGTGTTGAGACGAAGGAGCAGCTCGATTACCTGAACCAAAACAACATCACGTTCCAACAGGGATACTATTTCTATAAACCGGTGACATATATTGAGCTGGTCAAAATTATTCTCTCAAAACCGAAGGTGAAAGTGGTGGTTGAGTGAAAAGTGATCGCTTGAGCGTGAGGTGACGTAATTATAGACAGCTAATTAGCTCGTTTCGTCTTGTTACTATTGTTCATTATTTTGTTTGCTATAATTGTCTGAAATTTTTGACAGGATTACCATCAGTAGCATGAACAAGAGTAATAATCTGGATTATTTTACTTTATATATCATTTTCTCCATTGCATTTATGCTAATCACTTTCCTGGTTATCCTTTTTGCCAAACCCAGCACCTGGTTGGGAGAAGTGCTTGTTACTATAAATTTGCTAAATGCGTTGGTTTGGTTGGCGATCAATGTGGTTAATCGGTTAAGAGGAAAACTCGTTAGCCATAGGGATCAGCCTTAATCCTTCTGTTATCACTGTCAGAAAACGGCTAAATGAGTTGCTGGCAGTGCGCGTAATCTGGGGGAAATTAAACTTGGCGTAAATGGCAATCTGAATCCAGCGGCCAGCGTCTGGGGAAATGTTAGCGTTCAACTCGGTGATAATGGCTACAATGACACCGCAGTGATGGTGGGATTTAAATATAAGTTCTGATTCCTTCGCCTGCTAAAAAAACGCGCCGAATCAATCGGCGCGGTACTGCATTAATGATTATTTTTTGCCAATGGCACGCATGGTGTCATCAATGGCGGTAATTAACAGCATTTGCGGATCTTTAGCACAAACCTGGTTCAGTTTTTCTACCACTTTGGCACTGAGTTCCGGAGATTGCTCGATTTTTAAATCACGGCTCGTAACGCTGGCGTTACCCATTACAGCCACAATTTCTGCAACCTGTGCGCTGTCAGTTTTTGCCATTTCGTTAGCTTCAGCACAAGTAATATAGGTTTCTGCCGGCAAACCGTTCTTAATATTGTAGTCCTGCGCCCAGCTCATTGGTGCGAAAACAAACAGACCAGCCAGTAATGCAAATTTTTTCATCATCATTCCTTATTTCATTTTACCCAGAATGGCACCACCTGTGCCGCCAATTACAGCACCTTTAATCGCGCCTTCCAGACCATTGCCGGTCAACACGCCAGTGACTGCACCAACGGCAGCACCCACTTTCGCACCTTTGCGGGCATTTTTGCCGTCACGACCTTTTTCAGTTACTGCACCAACACCAGCGCCCACAGCAGCGCCTTTCAGCACACCATTAACGCCATTGCCAGTCAGTAAACCTACGCCTGCACCTAACAGCGCACCTTTCGTGGTGCGATTCATGTCCGCCATTGCTGGTGCGGAGCAGAACAATGCTGAGATAAGCCCGAAGGCGAGTATTTTTTTCTTCAACTTAGATGTCCGGTATTAAGTAAGTTGCACACACAATAATTTCGTCTTTAATTAATATTCACTTAACTAAAGAACGCTCGCTATTATTCAGATAATTCAAAATGAGCGCGAATGGTATAATAGTAATTGTGTTTTATGCTTGAATGGGAATAATCTTAAATAAGGATTAACTCATTGATTTGAAATATTTTCTTCAAGAAATGTCATCAGGTGTTAACATGGTATTGTAAAGGTTAGGCAATCTGAAATATCAATATTGTTGTGTGATTTAAATGTAAAAAATATTTATCAAAAAAGGCAAGGTAAGTAATTTCGCTCTGGTGGCAATAGTGTGAATTAGCGGCGATTTGAGCTGACAATAGAAGGGGAGAACAAAATTTAGACCAAATGCAATCTGACAGATACCAGTATAAACAACCGGTAACTGTCAGATCAGGTTTGAGCTAATACAGCTTATTTCAGCTCTTCTGCTTCTGGTAAGGTCACGTTAAGCTCAAGAATGGAAATATCGCCATCCTTTTGCTCGAGTTGTACGGTTACCATCTCGGGATCAATTTGTACGTATTTACAAATGACATCAAGAATATCTTTACGCAACTGCGGCAGATAGTGTGGTTCTGCATCGCTGCGACGACGTTCAGCAACAATAATCTGCAACCGTTCTTTTGCAATGTTGGCCGTGTTTTTCTTCCGTGAGAGAAAGAAATCGAGTAATGCCATAACTTATCCTCCGAACAAGCGTTTGAGGAAGCCTTTCTTCTCTTCTTCAATGAAGCGGAAAGGGCGTTCTTCACCCAACAGGCGTTCTACGGTATCTGCGTAGGCTTTACCCGCATCGGCATTGATGTCGAGAATGACAGGTTCACCCTGGTTAGAGGCGCGCAATACGGATTGATCCTCTGGGATCACGCCGACGAGTTTGATGCGCAGGATTTCCAGCACGTCTTCCATACTCAGCATGTCTCCTTTGTGCACGCGACCAGGGTTATAGCGCGTTAACAACAGGTGCTCTTTAATGGGTTCTTCGCCGTTTTCTGCGCGACGTGATTTCGACGCCAGAATACCTAAAATACGGTCAGAGTCACGAACTGATGAGACTTCCGGGTTCGTGGTAATAATGGCTTCATCAGCGAAATAAAGAGCCATTAATGCACCGGTTTCAATACCCGCCGGTGAGTCACAAACGATAAACTCAAAGTCCATCGCTTTTAGGTCATCAAGAACTTTGGCCACCCCTTCGCGGGTGAGGGCATCTTTATCGCGAGTTTGCGATGCCGGGAGAATGTAGAGGTTATCAGTACGCTTATCCTTAATTAGCGCCTGATTTAGCGTTGCATCGCCCTGAATGACGTTGACGAAATCGTACACGACCCGACGCTCACAACCCATAATCAGGTCGAGGTTACGCAAGCCGATATCAAAATCGATCACGACAGTTTTCTTTCCCTTCTGGGCCAAACCAGTGGCGATGGCCGCGCTGGAGGTGGTCTTTCCAACGCCCCCTTTCCCCGAAGTAACAACAATAATGCGTGCCATAAAAATTCCTTGTTAAAAAGGGATCAATTTAACGATTGAACGGTCAAAGCGTTTTCGACTAATTGCAGCCGTGCCGCTTTGCCATAAAATTCTACTGGGATTTTATCACTCAGCCAGTATTCACCAGCAATAGATACTAGTTCGGCCATCAGGTTAGTACAAAATATTTGCGCTTCCCGGTCACCACTTGCTCCCGCCAGCGCACGACCGCGCATCATGCCATAGACATGAATGTTACCATCCGCGATCAATTCTGCTCCTGCACTTACATTACTTGTAACAATCAAATCACATTGTGGAGCATAAATGCGCTGACCGGAACGCACAGGAGTATCTATTAACCGTGTTTTTGTGTCCGGGATCGTATTTTGCGCTGGTGCCTGGGGAACGGGAGCTGAACGTGGCGCTTTTTCCTTTCCTTCAGTCAGGATTGGTAGCCCCATCTTTTCTATTTCAGCTTTCAGTTTCGCATTTTTACAACCGCTGACGCCAATTATCCGCAAGCCAGTTGCTGAGATAGCTTTGTGCATTGCTGACCAGTTGACCCGTTCTTCGAGGCCACTGACATTGAGTACGACGGGGGCATGCTTTAAAAATGCGGGGGCCTGAGCGATTTTGTCTTCCAGCGCTTGATGAATAATCTTAGGCTCTGCCTCATGCAGATGAACCACTGATAAGGTGAAGTTGCTACCTTTAAGCTCGATTGGCGTGTTTGACATCCTGGCCTTACTCAATTAGCTAATTATCATCATCAGCGAGCGATGATATTACGAAGACTATCAGGCATGTTATAGTCTGGATTATATTGAGGCAAGTCACCCCCACATTTATTCAGAGTAAAATTATGTTTTGTGTGATCTATCGAAGTAGCAAACGTGACCAGACCTATTTATATGTCGAAAAAAAAGACGATTTTTCGCGTGTTCCAGAGGAGCTGATGAAAGGGTTTGGCCAGCCTCAACTCGCGATGATTCTGCCATTGGATGGGCGGAAAAAACTGGTAAATGCCGATATTGAGAAAGTTAAACAGGCATTAGCCGAGCAAGGTTATTATCTCCAGTTACCACCACCACCTGAAGATTTGCTTAAACAACATCTTTCTGTGATGGCGAAAAATACAGACAGTACTGACAAATAACCGATATCCGGCGGTGGCATCATATTCGTTGGAGCGGGTTTTAAGAACCACGATGAAGTGAGAGGAACGTTATGTATCAACATCACAACTGGCAAGGTGCGCTGCTGGATTATCCGGTGAGTAAGGTCGTCTGTGTTGGCAGTAACTATGCCAAACATATTAAAGAGATGGGGAGTGAAGTGCCCGAAGAGCCCGTGTTGTTTATTAAACCTGAAACGGCACTGTGTGATCTGCGCCAGCCCCTGGCTATCCCCTCTGATTTCGGCTCGGTTCATCATGAAGTTGAACTGGCGGTGTTGATTGGCGCGACGCTACGTCAGGCCACGGAAGAGCATGTGCGCAAAGCTATTGCAGGTTACGGTGTGGCGCTCGATCTGACATTACGTGATGTTCAGGGAAAAATGAAGAAAGCCGGACAGCCGTGGGAAAAGGCCAAAGGGTTTGATAACTCGTGTCCACTTTCCGGGTTTATTCCTGCAGCAGAGTTCAGCGGTGATCCACAAAATACGTCGCTGGGTCTAAGTGTAAACGGCGAACAACGCCAACAAGGTACGACTGCGGACATGATCCACAAAATCGTTCCACTGATTGCTTATATGAGCAAGTTTTTTACCCTTAAGGCCGGTGACGTTGTGCTGACAGGCACGCCTGATGGTGTTGGTCCGCTGCACAGTGGCGATGAATTGACGGTTACTTTCGGCGGTCATTCTTTGACAACTCGCGTTTTGTAATACTTTTGCCGCCTGAAAGGGGCGGCAAAGCTTGCATCGCCGTGCCAGACTGGTTATAAGGTGCGTTTTAACGTAATGGTGGAACACCTGATGAGCGATATACCTTTCTGGCAAAGTAAAACCCTGGACGAAATGAGCGATGCAGAATGGGAGTCGTTGTGTGATGGTTGTGGTCAGTGCTGCCTGCATAAACTGATGGATGAAGACACCGACGAAATCTACTTCACTAACGTCGCCTGCCGTCAGCTCAATATTAAAACCTGTCAATGTCGGAACTACGAACGCCGCTTCGAGTTTGAACCCGACTGCATTAAATTAACTCGTGAAAATCTGCCCACGTTCGAATGGCTACCGATGACTTGTGCTTATCGCTTGTTGGCGGAGGGTAAAGATTTACCTGCGTGGCATCCGTTACTTACCGGTTCAAAAGCAGCCATGCATGGCGAACGCATTTCAGTGCGCCATATCGCGGTGAAAGAGTCGGAAGTGATTGACTGGCAGGACCATATCTTAAATAAACCTGACTGGGCGCAATAATCCGCATCAGTCAAGCCGCAGCGAAAATGGTCCTTGCGGTTTTCTGGTCATCAATAACAAGGTCTGGCGCACAGTGTATTAGCGATTTGCTACCCGGAAAGAAATGCCCCCGATTTTCCAGACGTGTCGCCAGAGTGCCGCGATGAAGTTAGGGCTGGCGGTATATTGGAAGTATGAAATATTTTGTACTGATGGGCTGAAGTATTAATCCTGAATCCTGCAAAAAATTTTCGAGCTAAAAAGTGAGAGCGTCATCGCTGTTTCTAAGCAAATCGTAGCACACGAAAAAAGATAATCTACGGTATGACAATAATTCAAATGCCGTAACCAATGGAAACATTCATTAGACTGCCTGAATATGCATGCTTATTCTACTCAGGTGTTCTGGTGGGTATAAAGCGAAAGACGGTAAATTCGGACATCAAACGACGTCGTTATATATCCGATCTACAGGTAGTTGATATAAAAATACTCGTGAATATGATTGTAGAATATGCAAAAAAAATTCATAAAGTCCTTTTATATTGTTAGTTTTATTTAGCGCTATGCACTGGCGGTTGAAACTGAGAATCATCCGCTATATGGGTGATTCTGATTACGTGAGACTGTTCAATTCCAGTCTATGTTTACTCTACAATCATGCAAATGACAGTGGACAAAGAAGCGCCATCAGGCGATGGATTCGCCGTAGAATGCTACTGCCTGAGCAGGATAAACCACAGCAAGATCCTGATCTTCCCCATGACTTTCAACATAATAAACACACCTATCTTCCTGAGCGTAAATATCCAACGTTACGCAACGCCCTCCACTCATGGAAAAGTCCTGCATTAACTTCTCGTCTGTCATATTTCTTTTCATCATCCAACTCGAAATGATTAATATCACGCCGTGCTGAAAAAACTCCGTTCATACTGTTAATCCACGGTAACGTGTCTTTAGTTGAACGATAAACTTTAGCTCTATATTAAAAACGCTTCACGATAAAAATATAAATATCGGAAGGTATTATTGACTTGAACATTATCAATGACCATCTTGAAGGCCGCCACCAGGAACAATGTGTCAGGAAAACAATAACTACTCTTTATATCATTTTAATATCGAAGATATCCCATTAACTAAAACACCTGTAATTCTATTGATCATTAAATCTTCGTTGTTAATAAAACAAATGGCTTCTTTTATTATTTTTTTTGAGGCTTATTTATGGTCAGTGTTATTGCTCTCGTTGTCCATCTTCTCAGATTTATTGTGGTGGGCAGAGTCCAAAGTGATGAAACCAAAGAACTGGTTGATGTCGTAACCGGATAACTCACTGCTATCCATTCATTACGTGGCCAGGATCACACGGGTACAGGATGAGCCGTAGAGCAAGGTCCGTAGGTTTACGGTGGGTTAGATAATAAAAAGAAACGCGGCTGTCGGATTGTAGCCGCGGGACAAGGTCCAAAAATTTCCAAGAGTCGTTGAATTTCCCAGCTTTTTTGGAAGCACAGGTATCTTACTAATAACTAAAAAAGGTTTAAACTATAAAATTAACCGTATTTTTAGGTAACGCTTACCGACATATCCATACCGCGTTCAGACGGTTAACAGTGGGGCGGCAATCCTTAAGGATCAGCCTACGCAGCGACAGATATTGATAGCCTGAATCAGTATTGATCTGCTGGCAAGAACAGACTACTGTATATAAAAACAGTACAACTTCAGGCAGATTATTATGTTGTTTATCAAGCCTGCGGATCTCCGCGAAATTGTGACTTTTCCGCTATTTAGCGATCTTGTTCAGTGTGGCTTTCCTTCACCGGCAGCGGATTACGTTGAACAGCGTATCGATCTGAATCAATTGCTTATTCAGCATCCCAGCGCGACTTACTTCGTCAAAGCGAGCGGAGACTCCATGATTGACGGTGGGATTAGTGACGGTGATTTATTGATTGTCGATAGCGCTATTACCGCCAGCCACGGTGATATCGTCATCGCTGCTGTCGATGGCGAGTTTACGGTGAAAAAATTGCAGTTGCGCCCGACGGTACAGCTTATTCCCATGAATAGCGCATACTCGCCGATTACCCTCGGCAGCGAGGATACGCTGGATGTCTTTGGCGTAGTTGTCCATGTAATAAAGGCGATGCGCTGATGTTTGCCCTTTGCGATGTGAACTCGTTTTATGCCAGTTGTGAAGCGGTGTTTCGCCCTGACTTATGGGGTAAACCGGTGGTTGTGCTATCGAATAACGACGGTTGCGTTATTGCCCGAAACGCTGAGGCAAAGGCGCTGGGCGTTAAAATGGGCGATCCCTGGTTCAAACAAAAAGATCTGTTTCGTCGCTGTGGCGTTGTCTGCTTTAGCAGCAATTATGAGCTTTACGCAGACATGAGCAATCGGGTGATGTCGACGCTGGAAGAGCTGTCTCCTCGCGTGGAGATTTACAGTATTGATGAAGCGTTCTGCGATTTGACGGGGGTACGTAACTGCCGCGATCTCACTGACTTTGGCAGAGAAATTCGCGCAACGGTACTGCAACGCACGCATCTCACCGTGGGGGTGGGTATCGCTCAGACCAAAACGCTGGCAAAACTTGCCAATCATGCGGCAAAAAAATGGCAGCGGCAGACCGGTGGGGTGGTGGATTTATCCAATCTGGAACGCCAGCGTAAATTAATGGCCACTTTACCCGTAGATGAAGTCTGGGGAATTGGACGGCGCATCAGCAAAAAATTGAACGCGATGGGTATCAAAACCGTTCTGGATTTGGCGGATACAGATATCCGGTTTATTCGTAAACACTTTAATGTGGTACTCGAAAGAACGGTGCGTGAGCTGCGCGGCGAACCCTGTTTGCAGCTGGAAGAGTTTGCACCGACGAAGCAGGAAATTATCTGTTCCCGCTCGTTTGGCGAACGTATCACGGATTATGAATCGATGCGGCAGGCCATTTGTAGTTACGCCGCCCGGGCGGCAGAAAAACTCCGCAGTGAGCATCAATATTGTCGGTTTATCTCCACGTTTATTAAAACGTCGCCATTTGCGCTCAATGAATCCTATTACGGCAATAGTGCGTCGGTAAAACTGCTGACGCCTACCCAGGACAGCAGAGACATTATTAACGCGGCTACGCGATCTCTGGACGCCATCTGGCAAGCGGGCCATCGCTACCAAAAAGCGGGCGTGATGCTGGGTGATTTCTTTAGTCAGGGAGTGGCGCAACTCAATTTGTTCGATAACAACGCACCGCGTCCCGGTAGTGAACAATTGATGGCGGTAATGGATATGCTGAATGCTAAGGATGGCAGGGGAACACTCTATTTTGCAGGGCAGGGGATCCAGCAACAATGGCAGATGAAGCGAGCCATGCTTTCACCACGTTATACAACACGAAGTTCTGATTTACTGCGGGTCAAATAAACATAGCGGCAGGAAAAAGACGCTCCCGCAGGAGCGCCGAATAGATTAGCGACCAAACAGATCACGTTTTTTCGCTTTAAACGGCTGGGAAATCACCACCAGCACCGCGACAATCAGGTAAGCGATAAAAATACCGAGCAACCACTGTGGCATTTCCAGACCTAAAAAATCCCACTGACGCTCGGCACAATCGCCAGAGGCGACAAACACTTGTGGCACCCATTTATCCAGCGGCAGCCAGTCCGGGAAGCGAACCATAAAATCACAGGTCGCAAACGGTGACGGATAGAGTTGAAGCATAGTGTGTTCGTAAGTTAACTGCACACCGCGGAACGCACTGTATAACCAGATAATCATCGCCACATAACGCAGCGGAGTTTTCGGAGCAATAGCGCCAATCAGCGCGGCACCCAGAACGCCGAATAACGCACAGCGTTCATAAATACAGAGCACGCAAGGTTTAAGTAACATCACATGCTGGAACCACAGCGCCGTTAGTTCCAGTGCCAGAGCGGTAAACGCCATCAACAGCCACGCACCCCGACCCTGTGAACATTGGTTCAAAAATCGCAACATAATAATATCCCTGCAATATGCATAGAATGCGCAGTTTAAACCAATTCATTCGCTGCGCCACCAGGGGGAATCAAAAATCGATCGTAATCGAACAATTATCGGGCGAAAAGGCAAACCGGGCATCAATATACCCGGTCAGTTGTTATCAAAGCGCTGCTATCCAGCCCATTTGCATAAACCATTCGGTTACAGGGGCAAGAGTAAACTCGACGCAGAGCAGTCCGACGAGAGTCAGGACGAGGGTATAAGGCAGGGCCATCCACACCATGCGACCATAAGAGAGGCGAATCAATGGCGCGAGTGCAGAGGTCAGCAGGAACAGGAACGCAGCCTGACCGTTCGGCGTAGCGACGGAGGGCAGGTTGGTCCCGGTATTAATGGCAACTGCCAGAAGCTCGTATTGCTTCAACGTAATCGCGCCACTCTCCATTGCCGCTTTCGCTTCGTTGATATAAATCGTCCCCACGAAGACGTTATCCGAAATGGATGACAGCAGACCGTTGAAAATATAGAACAGCGAAAGCTGTGCATGTTCCGATGCCTGCAGCACAAACTGGATAATCGGGGAGAACAGCTGCTGGTCGATAATGACTGCGACTACCGAGAAAAAGACGGTCAACAGTGCGGTGAATGGCAGAGATTCGGTGAAGGCTTTGCCGATGGCATGTTCATCGGTGACACCGGTCAATGATGTCGCCAGAATAATGACCGACAAACCAATCAAGCCAACTTCCGCCAGATGCAACGCCAGCGCAGTCACCAGCCAGACGCCGATAATCGCCTGGACAATCAGACGAATTTTATCCTGACGGGTACGCTGGTGGCGGCTTTGATCGTCAAACTGTTGCAGCACTTCGCGGACTTTCTCCGGCAGTGTTTCACCGTAGCCAAACCAACGCAGCTTCTCCACCAACAGGCAGGTTAACAGACCGCAAACCAGAACCGGAACGGTCACTGGTGACATGCGCAGGAAGAAATCGCCAAAATGCCAGCCAGCGGCTTTGGCGATAATCAGGTTTTGCGGCTCACCCACCATGGTCATTACGCCACCTAATGCGGTACCGACGCCAGCGTGCATCATCAGACTACGCAGGAACCCACGGAACTGCTCCAGAACAACTTTGTAATGCTGGTCGATATGACTATCGTCTTGCAGGTCAGGATCTTCGGTGCGGGAAGAGGCTACGCGGTGATAAATGCCATAAAAGCCTACTGCAACGCTGATCACCACCGCCACGACGGTTAAAGCATCGAGGAACGCGGAGAGAAACGCCGCCGCCACGCAAAAAGAGAGCGATAGCAGCATTTTGGAGCGAATGCTTAATAGCAAGCGAGTAAAAATGAACAGCAACAGCTGTTTCATAAAATAGATGCCCGCCACCATAAACATCAGTAACAGCAAGACTTCAAGGTTTGCCGCCACTTCTTCACGGACGTGTTCCGCGCTGGTCATGCCGATGAAGACGGCTTCGATAGCCAATAGGCCGCCGGGGAGCAGCGGGTAGCATTTCAGGGCCATCGCCAGAGTGAAAATAAATTCCGCTACCAGCAACCAGCCAGCGACGAAAGGGCTGATGAGGAAAATTAACGGATTTACGATTAAGAAAATGATGAGGGCAAGTTTGTACCAGTCGGGGGACTGGCCCAAAAAATTGCGCCATAGCGCGCGGCCCCAGGAGATCTCCATGATGGTTTCCCTTACCTTACAAATAATCAATGATGTTTTTATGTTTAAGCGCAAAGCTTAACGGTCGGGCAGGAGTGAGGCAAGTATTGATGATCAAGGAGAAAGAGATGCAGAAAATGAAGCCTTGATCCCTTTTTTCTTCTTTTTGTCTGCTATCAGCGTGATTAGCCCTCTGGTATGATGAGTGCAACTTTGTTTTGCTGTGTTATGGAAATCTCACTATGGTCATTAAGGCGCAAAGCCCGGCGGGTTTCGCGGAAGAGTACATTATTGAAAGTATCTGGAATAACCGCTTCCCGCCCGGGACTATTTTGCCCGCAGAACGTGAACTTTCAGAATTAATTGGCGTAACGCGTACTACGTTACGTGAAGTGTTGCAGCGCCTGGCGCGAGACGGCTGGCTGACTATTCAACACGGCAAACCGACGAAGGTGAATAATTTCTGGGAAACCTCCGGGTTGAATATTCTTGAGACGCTGGCGCGACTGGATCACGAAAGTGTGCCGCAGCTTATTGATAATTTGCTGTCAGTGCGTACCAATATTTCGACAATTTTTATTCGCACCGCGTTTCGTCAGCATCCTGATAAAGCGCAAGAAGTGTTGGCAACCGCCAATGAAGTGGCCGATCACGCCGACGCCTTTGCTGACCTGGATTACAACATTTTCCGCGGTCTGGCGTTTGCTTCCGGTAACCCAATTTACGGTCTGATCCTCAACGGGATGAAAGGGCTGTATACGCGAATTGGTCGTCACTATTTCGCTAATCCGGAGGCGCGCAGTCTGGCACTGGGCTTCTATCACAAGCTATCGGCATTGTGCACTGAAGGCGCGCATGATCAGGTTTACGAAACAGTGCGCCGCTATGGGCATGAGAGTGGCGAGATATGGCACCGGATGCAGAAAAATCTGCCGGGTGATTTAGCCATTCAGGGGCGATAATCCCTTCCGTTTAAAAAGCAAACCCCTCAAACGAGGGGTTTTTTGTTGTTTTTACAGATTTCCCATTCTCGGCGGGCAACGTTCCAGCAACTCGACGCTGCCGTCTTCGTTTTGCTGTTCGAGCATCACATCAAATCCCCACAGGCGATGCACATGCTTCAGCACCTCTTTACGTCCCCGGTCCAGCGGAGCGCGGTTATGCGGAATGTAGCGCAGCGTCAGTGAACGGTCGCCGCGTAAATCCACGTTCCAGATCTGAATATTCGGCTCCAGATTACTTAAGTTATATTGCGACGATAATCGGTTACGGATCTCCCGATAACCTTCCTCATTATGAATGGCAGAAATTTCCAGATAATTATGGCGATCGTCGTCCAGAACGGTGAAGAAGCGAAAATCACGCATCACTTTCGGTGACAGGAACTGGCTAATAAAACTCTCATCTTTGAAATCACGCATCGCAAAATGCAATGTTTCCAGCCAGTCAGAACCGGCGATATCCGGGAACCAGTATTTGTCTTCTTCCGTCGGCGACTGACAAATCCGTTTAATATCCTGGAACATGGCGAAACCAAGCGCATACGGATTTATTCCGCTGTACCACGGGCTGTTATAGGGCGGCTGGAAAACCACATTGGTGTGGCTGTGCAAAAACTCCAGCATAAAGCGTTCGGTCACTTTCCCTTCATCGTACAGATGGTTAAGGATGGTATAGTGCCAGAAGGTCGCCCAGCCTTCATTCATCACCTGGGTCTGTTTTTGCGGATAAAAATACTGGCTCACCTTTCGCACAATACGCAGAATTTCACGCTGCCATGATTCCAGCAGTGGGGCATTTTTCTCCATAAAATAAAGCAGGTTTTCTTGCGGCTCGGAAGGATAGCGGCGCGCTTCGGCGACTGTTTTCTCTTCTTCGCGCTTCGGCAGGGTACGCCACAGCATGTTGACCTGACTTTGCAGATACTCCTCGCGACTTTTCTGCCGGGCTTTTTCCTCCTGGAGAGAGATTTTTTGCGGACGTTTGTAACGGTCCACGCCGTAGTTCATCAGGGCATGACAGGAGTCCAGCAGCTTTTCTACTTCATCAACGCCATAACGCTCTTCGCACTCGGTAATATATTTACGGGCAAAAATCAGATAATCGACAATCGAACTGGCGTCGGTCCAGCTGCGAAACAGGTAATTGTTTTTGAAGAAAGAGTTGTGACCATAACAGGCATGTGCCATTACCAGCGCCTGCATGGTGATGGTGTTCTCTTCCATCAGGTAAGCGATACACGGGTTAGAGTTAATGACAATTTCATAGGCCAGCCCTTGTTGACCGTGCTTATACAGACGTTCGGTTTCGATAAACTTTTTACCGAATGACCAGTGCGGATAGTTAATCGGCATGCCGACGCTGGAGTAGGCATCCATCATCTGTTCCGAAGTGATCACTTCAATCTGGTGCGGGTAGGTATCCAGCCGATAGAGTTTCGCCACCCGGTCTATCTCTGCAAGGTAAACATCCAGCAGGTCGAACGTCCAGTCGGGTCCATCGCTCAAACGTGTGGTGTCCTTATTCATAGAATCGATCGTCGCCATACGCGCACCTCATTGTTGTCGGCGCTCTCTGTGTGGAGCACCTCATTTCAAGCATAGAACACCTGTTAAAAACCGCGTCGCCGGAGAATTTTTTTCTTTGCGATTTCTTATTATCGGAGTGCCAATAATTAGCTTCTCAACGGAATTTTCTGCTGGATAAAAAGCACGTTCAGCAGGAGATGCCAAAGACAGTATATTCCCGCTGTGTCAGGGAGATGTGAGCTGGCTCACCATAAAAAAGCTGTATGTTGAATAATATTTTCAACTGAGTTATCAAGATGTAATTAGATTATTATTCTTTTACTGTATCTACCGTTATCGGAGTGGCTATGCGAGTTGTCATACTGGGAAGTGGTGTGGTAGGCGTTGCCAGCGCCTGGTATCTGAATCAGGCAGGACATGAGGTCACCGTCATTGATCGGGAACCGGGGGCGGCTCTTGAAACCAGCGCAGCGAATGCCGGGCAAATCTCCCCCGGCTATGCCGCGCCGTGGGCAGCACCAGGCGTGCCTTTAAAAGCGATTAAATGGATGTTTCAGCGCCATGCGCCGCTGGCCGTTCGTCTCGACGGTACGCAGTTCCAGTTGAAATGGATGTGGCAAATGTTACGTAACTGCGACACCAGCCACTATATGGAAAATAAAGGGCGGATGGTGCGCCTGGCGGAATACAGCCGTGATTGCCTGAAAGCATTACGCGCAGAGACAAATATCCAGTATGAAGGTCGGCAGGGCGGGACGCTGCAACTGTTCCGTACCGAACAACAATATGAAAACGCCACTCGCGATATCGCCGTGCTGGAAGATGCTGGTGTGCCGTACAAATTACTGGAATCCAGCCGCCTGGCGGAAGTAGAGCCCGCGCTGGCAGAAGTGGCGCATAAACTGACCGGCGGTCTGCAACTGCCCAATGATGAAACCGGAGACTGCCAGCTCTTTACCCAGAATCTGGCGCGGATGGCGGAGCAGGCGGGGGTTAAATTCCGCTTTAATACGCCCGTTGATCAGCTACTTTGCGACGGCGAGCAAATCTACGGCGTGAAGTGTGGTGATGAAGTGATTAAGGCCGATGCGTATGTGATGGCGTTTGGTTCTTACTCGACGGCGATGCTCAAAGGCATTGTTGATATTCCGGTGTATCCGCTGAAGGGGTATTCCCTGACCATTCCAATTGCGCAGGAAGATGGCGCGCCGGTATCCACCATTCTTGATGAAACCTACAAAATCGCCATTACCCGTTTCGATAACCGTATCCGCGTTGGCGGAATGGCGGAAATTGTTGGCTTTAACACTGAACTGTTACAGCCGCGTCGTGAAACGCTGGAAATGGTCGTTCGCGATCTCTATCCGCGCGGCGGTCATGTCGAGCAGGCGACTTTCTGGACCGGTTTGCGCCCGATGACGCCAGACGGCACGCCGATTGTTGGTCGTTCACGCTTTAAAAATCTGTGGCTGAATACCGGTCACGGTACGCTCGGCTGGACGATGGCTTGCGGTTCCGGTCAGTTGTTAAGCGATCTGCTCTCGGGGCGCACGCCCGCTATCCCGTATGAGGATTTAAGCGTAGCGCGCTACAGCCGTGGATTTACGCCATCACGCCCGGGCCATTTACATGGCGCGCACAGCTAAGGAATCGAGATGACCAGACCGATACAGGCCAGCCTCGATCTACAGGCATTAAAACAGAATCTGAACATCGTCCGCCAGGCCGCGCCGCACGCGCGCGTCTGGTCGGTGGTAAAAGCGAACGCGTATGGGCACGGTATTGAGCGTATCTGGAGTGCGCTCGGGGCGACTGATGGCTTTGCCTTACTTAATCTGGAAGAGGCCATTATCCTACGTGAGCGCGGCTGGAAAGGGCCGATCCTCATGTTGGAAGGTTTTTTCCACGCCCAGGATCTGGAGATTTATGACCAGTATCGCCTGACTACCTGCGTTCACAGTAACTGGCAGCTCAAAGCGTTGCAAAACGCGCGACTAAAAGCACCACTGGATATTTATCTTAAAGTGAACAGTGGAATGAATCGGCTGGGCTTCCTGCCCGATCGCGTGTCCACCGTCTGGCAGCAACTGCGGGCGATGGCGAATGTTGGCGAAATGACCCTGATGTCGCATTTTGCCGAGGCCGAGCATCCTGATGGGATTACCGAGGCGATGGCGCGTGTTGACCAGGCGGCGGAAGGGCTGGAGTGTCGACGCTCGTTGTCTAACTCGGCGGCGACGCTGTGGCATCCGGAAGCGCATTTTGACTGGGTGCGTCCGGGAATTGTTTTGTATGGTGCATCACCGTCCGGTCAGTGGCGCGATATCGCCAATACCGGATTACGTCCAGTAATGACGTTAAGTAGCGAGATTATTGGTGTCCAGACGCTGAAAGCGGGAGAGCGCGTGGGCTATGGCGGTCGCTATACCGCGCGTGATGAACAGCGAATCGGCATTGTCGCCGCCGGATACGCCGACGGTTATCCGCGGCATGCGCCAACCGGTACCCCTGTTTTAGTCGACGGCGTACGCACCATGACGGTAGGGACTGTCTCGATGGATATGCTGGCGGTCGATTTAACGCCTTGCCCGCAGGCGGGTATTGGTACCCCGATTGAGCTGTGGGGCAAAGAGATCAAAATTGATGATGTCGCCGCCGCTGCCGGAACTGTTGGCTATGAATTGATGTGCGCGCTGGCGTTACGTGTGCCTGTTGTGACGGTGTAACTTGCTGTAGCCGGATGCGACCAGAGTCGCATCCGGCGATACAAGACGGATCAAACTTAAGATTCGGCTTCTTCCTCTGCTACCCGAACGCCAATCTTCAGCACTTCATTATCTTCTTTCTCGGCCACCGTCCAGATCATCCCGGCAAACTCCACCTGATCACCGACAACCGGAGCCGCGCCTAACAATTGCTGGACAATTTCCCCCAGCGTTTGCTGTTTATCGCGATACTCCCGACCATCTTCCAGACCATATATCAGCGCCACATCGGCATATTTGGCACTGGCTTCAAGAATGAAGTCACCAAAGAAACGTTGATCCAGCGCGACTGGCGGTGACTGGCTGAACAGTTTACCGAGCGCCGGGAGATCGCGTTCCCGACCAATCACGCACAAGACGTCGCCTTCACGCAGTCGGGTGCTGCCAGTGGGATGAAGCAACTGATTATCACGAAACAGTGCCGCAATACGCGTCTCTTTTGGCATATGCAGATCGCGCAGCGCCGCGCCCACGCACCATTTATCGGCACTTAACTGATAAACAAACTGTTCCCACGGGTTTTCCGGATGAATATCAAGGCCAACGCGTGATACCGGGCGTCCGACGGGCGGAACCACCACTTTGGCTTTTTTCGCCGCCCACGAGAGCGATGTTCCCTGTAACAACAGCGAAACCAGAACCACGAAGAAGGCGACATTAAAGAACAGCCGTGCATTCTCCAGGCCCGCCATCATCGGGAATACCGCCAGGATAATCGGCACCGCGCCGCGCAGCCCGACCCAACTGATAAATACGCGCTCACGCAAATTGAAGCCACGGAACGGCAGCAATCCGGCAAATACCGAAAGGGGACGAGCGAAGAAAATCATCCATGCGGACAAAATGAGCGCCGGAATGGCAATAGGCAGTAAGTCGCTTGGGTTAACCAACAGCCCAAGCACCAGGAACATGGCGATTTGCGCCAGCCAGGCGAGGCCGTCGAAATTCTGCAGAATGCCGTAGCGGTTGCGAATAGGGCGATTACCCAGCAGAAAACCGCACAGATACACCGCCAGAATACCGCTACCTTCCAGCGCAGTAGTTAATGAGAAAATCAGAATACCGCCACTTAATGCCAGCAATGGATATAATCCGGCGGGCAGGGCGATGCGGTTGATCATTTGCAGCAGTAAATAACCGCCGCCAAGACCTATTACAATGCCCAGACCAAATTGTTGCAGAATATCGACAATGAACATCCAGCTAATATTGCTCTCATGATGCTGGATCATCGCAATCAGGGTAATGGTCAGAAACACGGCCATCGGATCATTACTGCCGGATTCTATTTCCAGCGTCGAGCCAACACGTTCGTTAAGCCCCTTGCCGCCAAGCAGAGAAAATACCGCAGCGGCATCCGTGGAACCGACAATGGCGCCGATTAATAAGCCTTCAATCAAATTGAGATTAAACAGCCACGCCGCCATCATGCCGGTTAAACCAGAAGTAATCAGCACGCCCACCGTCGCCAGTGACAGCGCCGGGCCTAACGCCACGCGAAATGAACTGGCCTGGGTACGCATCCCGCCGTCGAGCAAAATAATCGCCAGCGCGAGGTTACTTACCATGTAAGCAAAAGGATAATTATCAAACGGGATGCCGCCGACGCCATCAACCCCCGCCAGCATGCCGATCGCCAGAAAAATAACCAGAATGGGAATGCCAAGACGGGAAGAAAATGAACTAAGTAAAATACTGCTGGTGACAAGGATGGATCCTAAGATGAAAAGGCTAATTATTGTTGTGGCATCCAACGGTCGGTTACTCCTGATTACGCTGTCTCTTATATAAACCCTACCATATTAGCGGCAGAAACAGCGTTTTACTTAGCCCTGAAACGTGATTTTTTTACACTTTAAGAACAGGATGACCACTAATCGTCAACTGTGTGCCTTCCTGGGTGTGATTAAGCGTGGCATGTGCGCCCAACGGCAGCGTAACTGTGCGTTGTTCATGACCAAAATCGAGGCCAGTTATGAGTGGAATAGACAGGCGGGAACGCAAGAACGCGTACACCGACTCCAGGTTGTAACCCGCGTCATAATCATTGGGCGTGCTACCACTGAAGCTACCGAGGATAATCGCCTTTTGACGCGGTAAAATTCCGGCATGATAGAGCTGTAACAGCATACGTTCGACGCGGAAAGGGTGCTCGTTAATATCTTCCAGCACCAGAATACCGTTCTCAATTTGCGGCATCCACGGCGTACCAATCAGCGAAATCAGCATCGCGAGATTGCCTCCCCACAACGTGCCTTCGGTCCGACACGCCGGGCCTTCCCCTTGCCATTCAATGGTGAATGTTTCATTGCGTAATGCCAGCCAGAAATGGTGCTCGGTAAAGGCGTTCAGCTCTTCCGCGCCAAAATTCGCCACCAGCATCGGGCCGCTAAAGGTGATGACATTACCCTGGGTCAGCAGCCCACACTGGATGGCTGTGAAATCGCTATGCCCGCAGATCAGCAACGGTTCATGTTGTTGGCGAGCAACCAGCGCCTGCCAGTCAATATCCGCCAGTAAGCGGCTGGCGCCGTAACCGCCGCGAACCGCCAGTACGATAGTGTTGGGTGACGTCAGCCCTGCAAGAGAATTAATATCCGCCAGACGCTCCGTTTCCGTACCTGCAAACCGCTCACAGCGACGGGCAATGACCTCTACGTTATTGACCTGATGACCCGCATCCATCAGGCGTTGAATACCGCGCTGCGCGGCGTGCTGATTAATGCAGTAACCCGACGGGGCGATTAAGTGAAACTGAGACATGGCAATTCCTTGCTGACAACAGAAACGAATTGTATATCATGCCGCTTAGGTGTGCCGTTGTCACCTCAACGGCGATTCCAGGCTATAAGGATAGATGAAGTGAAATTGAGATGGTTTGCCTTTTTGATTGTGTTATTAGCGGGTTGTTCATCAAAACATGACTATACGAACCCTCCGTGGAACGCGAAAGTTCCGGTACAACGTGCAATGAAGTGGATGCCAATAAGTCAGAAAGCCGGTGCGGCCTGGGGTGTCGATCCACAATTGATCACGGCGATTATCGCTATCGAGTCGGGCGGTAACCCGAACGCGGTGAGTAAGTCGAATGCGATTGGTCTGATGCAGTTAAAAGCCTCCACGTCCGGACGCGATGTTTACCGTCGCATGGGCTGGAGCGGCGAACCAACGACCAGTGAGCTGAAAAATCCAGAGCGTAATATCTCAATGGGGGCAGCTTACCTGAATATTCTGGAAACCGGCCCGCTGGCAGGTATTGAAGATCCGAAAGTACTGCAATATGCGCTGGTGGTGTCATACGCTAACGGGGCAGGCGCACTGTTACGGACTTTCTCCTCAGATCGGAAAAAGGCGATCAGCAAAATCAACGATCTGGACGCTGACGAGTTCCTCGATCACGTCGCGAGAAATCACCCCGCGCCGCAGGCTCCACGCTATATCTACAAACTCGAGCAGGCTCTGGACGCAATGTAACTCAGTCGCGTACTTTGTCCGCTTTCTCACGGGCTTCCCGCTCGAGTGAGAAAATAATCCGCTGTAATTGCCGCTCCACCGTCGGGCTGACGTTAAGAAAACGAAAGCTCAGACGGGGAGTGGAGACGGTTTCATTTTTACCATCAATCAATTTACGCTCGCTGATCGTCAGTAACTGGGCATCAAAGTGAAAAATGCCCCATTGTCCCATGTTGACTTCAATCTGTGCGAAGCGCATGCCTTCTTGCAATCCGGCAGGCTTTGCCGTTTCCAGTAATGCGCCCATGCCGCCTAACGACAAATCATACAGGCGAAAACGTAACGTGCTGTTATCCGCCAGTTTGGTCTGGCAAAAATAAGGCGGATGGAGCGGGGCGGAGATGCGGAAATATCGGCGTCGTTGTACAAACCATAAGGTGGGAGGCGGTGCGGTAATAAAGGCCGGAAGCTGCAGGTATTCACTTTGCTGTAATTGTTCAACAGTAAACTCGACTTTCGCACCCTGAGTTTCGGCGGTTATGGTAATGTGCTGCGCCTTAAGCACTGCATTGTTGTCTTCTGCTTGACTGCCGTAATCCAGCACCAGTTTATCCGGGCTTATTGCCAGTATTTTGCTGATCAGTTGACCGTCAGTCCAACTGATACGCAAGGGAATTGCGGCTTTATGCAAATCGCGTAAAACGCCCAGTACTGCTAAAGGATTTTGTTTCAGGAACTGCTCATGGTAGTGACTCACGCGGAAAAACTCCTGACCGACAAACTGTCTTTGGTTTATCGGTAGCGATTAACAAAACTTTATACAAATGCGAATTTTTTTTACATGTCGACTGCAAATCAACCACCAGACGCCCGACATCAAACTTACCCTTGCCTATACTTAGAGCGTTGACGTAAGCATTTCTTGCGTCCTGTTCATAGAAACGAGGGCCTGAACATGGGAATTATTGCCTGGATTATTTTTGGCCTGATAGCCGGCATTATCGCCAAGCTAATCATGCCGGGGCGTGATGGTGGTGGATTTTTCCTGACCTGTATTCTCGGGATAGTCGGTGCGGTTGTCGGCGGCTGGCTGGCGACCATGTTTGGCATTGGCGGCTCCATCAGCGGTTTTAATTTGCACAGCTTCCTGGTGGCGGTGGTGGGAGCTATTCTCGTTCTGGGCGTATTCCGCCTCCTGCGAAGAGAATAAGATTTTCATAAGGCGGATAGCGATACAGATGCCGCTATCCGCTTTCACATCAGAACGTATACTCGACACCTGCCCAGAAATTGCGACCTTCTTCAATAAACCCTTCACTGTAGGCATATTGGGTATCAAACAGGTTATTGACCGACGCATTGACGCTGAAGCCATGACCTAAGGCGTAATCAGCTCGAATGTGGGTCACCGCAAAACCGGCGGCTTTTTGTGAACCGTCACTGTTGCTGTAGCTGGAGGAACGCGCCTCTTCCGACAGTGTTACGCTTAACGGCTCCCACGGTTTGAGAGTCACCCATGCGGTCATGGTCTGCGTTGGCAGATCGGTAATCTTGCCGATGTCTTTGCGTTTAGCGTCAGCGTGGATCAGGGCGTAGCTCAATCCTACATCCAGTATATTGCTGATTTTCCCCTTAATACCGGCATCCAGACCGCTGTAATCTACCGTGCCGCTGTTCTGGTTTTGAATGGTATCGGCATCGATATTGTGCGAGAGGATGGCATCACTCACCCGGTTATAGTAAACGCTGACCGCAAATCCCCAGTCGCGCGTGAAGGCACCATTCCAGGTTAAATCTACCCCGCGCGCGCGTTCCGGTTTGAGCTGTGGGTTAACAATCGCTATCTGGTTATACGCTGGTTTGGACGTGGTATAGCGTTCTTTCAGCGTCGGAAAGCGAGTGCGGTCATAGTACGAAAGCGCCAGCGTGTCTTCATTGGCAAAGTGGTATTTCCCCATCACCTGCCAGTTAAAAGCTGACTGATTGTTGTCGTCATAATGGGTGATGCTGCCATCGTTCTCATGTTTTTTCGCTTCTACGCTATCGCGCCAGTCATAGCTGATTCCCGCCACGACATCGACATTATCGGCGGCAGCCCATTGATATTCACTGGCGAGCGACCAGGTGCGATCTTCATAGCGATCGTAAGCGGCGTGCGGCGCGCCTTTTTCCCGGTGTACGTCATCTTTCCAGTTAACGGCAAACGACAGCAGATCGTTTTCACGCACATCGGCTGCCAGTTGTAACCCGGCACCGTCGCTGTAATCGGAATAATGGCTGTAGCTGCCTTTTTTATTTTTCAAATCAGCCAGCGAGTTGTACATCATCAGCGTATTTTCAAAGGTGTCGCGATACAGCCGACTTTTCAAAGTAAAACGCTCGTTTAGCTGGGTCGTTCCCTGATAGTAAAAACTTTCTTTGTCATACTCTGGCCACTGCCAGTAGCGTGATTTCTGACCACTGTTTCCGCTGTATGGCGGGTTATCTTTTTCACCATCCTGCTTAATGTAAGTCAGTGTGTATTCATCGTTTTCACGCGGTGTAAAACCGAGCTTTACAATACCGCGTTTATCATCAGCCGATGAGTTAATCATCTTGCCGTGTTTGCCTGCAATATCGTTATTCACACCATGCGGCAGGCCGAGAAAATCCTGCTTTAGCTGGCTACCGCTGACTTGCAAATACCCCAGATCGTTGCTGGCGGCAAATGAAGCATGCATATCGTAGGCATTGTCCTGGCTACGGCTCCATCCCTGGCGATATCCCAGACTTGCTTCCAGAGGTTTCGTTGGCTTCTGAGTGGTGATATTAATGGCTCCGCCCATCTGATTAGGCCCCTGAAGCAGCGACGAGTACCCTTTGGAAACTTCGACCGCGCCCAGATTGTTGGTCAGAATCCGTGCCAGATCGAGGTTGCCGTCATAGGGAACATAAATCGGCACACCGTCGAAATAGACCGGTACCTGACGGCTATCAAAACCACGAACTTTGACCTGTTCTTCGTTGCGGCTGCCTGACTTTTGCAGCACTACGCCAGGGACGACGCTTAATGCCTTAGCGACATTCTGCTTATCCAGGGCCTTCATGGTGGGTTGATCGAGAACGGTGGTCGTCGTCGATGATACCGGACTGGACCATACGGTCAGCGTGTCGCTCTCCTGAGCCGCTACGGCCTGCTGGGTAAAGGCAAGTGATAATGCTGTGCAGAGATAACGTTTTTTGAGTCTCATAGAATAAATTCCGTTTAACAAAGAATTAAATAGAGGCTGCGGGTTGCAGACTGACTTTGATGTCAGCTGGTGTCGCGTAATAAGGCGCGGAAGTAATAAAAAGGCGAATGCCGCAGTCGAGGTAATTTTTGAGTGTCGTCAGATTAATTCCGCCGGTCAGAGCCAGCGTGCAGTGGGGAGCCAGCGACGGCGCTATTTGCGCAATTTCAGTTGCCTGCTGCGGACTAAATTTGTCGAGCTGAAGTACGTCTGGTTGCGCGTGTAACGCGGCGATAGCCTCTTTCGGCGTGTCGGCTTCAACAACAATTTTCTTCTCGGGGGCGTGGCGACGTAACTGAGCGATTGCGCCCGACCAGTCCTGATTGTCAGCAAGAAAATGACGGTGGTTGGCGAACAATAATATGGTTTCCGCACATCCGGCACGGTGAATCAGCCCGCCAGCGGCAATGACAGCTTGTGTTGCCAGCAACCGGGTTCCAGGGATAGCTTTTCGGGTGCAGGCGATATTGCCGTCAGGATAACGTTCACGAAGCAACGCCAGCATTTGAGCGAGATAATCTGAGACGCCGCAACTCCACTCCAGTACGTTCTGGACCGCTTTCCATCCCTGATGAAGTGCTGCAGCGTCGCCGTAGGCTTGGATCAGCCGCTGACCTGCATCCGCTTGTGAACCGTCGCTGACCGCGTCATCAATGGTTAACCCCAGCGTGGTTAACATCTTACACGCGAGAGAAACGCCGCTGACGCAGCCGCCCTGGCGGTGAAAAAACTCAATATAGCCAGGCTGGTGTCCAATATTTAATGCCCGCGTGGTCAGGTCACCGCCCTGGATATCTTCCAGAAGTAACGCATCGATTTGTGCCTGAGAAATGAAGATCATCGCAGTGCCTCCGGCGGCACGCTATCCCACCAGATGAGCGCCCAGTCGCGGCTGGCAGGGGCGAGGGTACGAGCATCTTGTTGTTGATACCAGCGATATAACCGCTCACGCTCATCGTCGTTAAGCGTGCCAAGACTCCAGCTGACATTCTGCTCAAAACGTTCCCAGGTGCTGTTATCCTGTTGGCAATTTTGTCCACGGATAAAATCGACGTGAGCATAAATTCCCATTTGATACAGGACGTTGAGCGCAAAGATATAGTTGGGTAATTCGATCACTTCCCGACCTGCCGCCCGCTGAATGGCCGGGGAGACGAACGAGGTGCTGACCAGATGAGTGGTGTAGACGCGCAGCCGTGCCTGATTATTCAGTTTGCTCATTGCCTGGCGCATATCAGCCACCAGTGTGGATCGGGAAGCCACGGCAATATCGCAGCGTGGCAGGTCGCTCCAGTCCTCTTCCCAGGCGCGCTGGATCCAGTGGACATTGTCTGCCTTCAGCGCGGCGGCGCGGCGGGCGGCAACGTTCAGCATCCCCTGACTGTAATCAACGCCATAAACCGTAGTGAGTTTGTCAGCCAGCGCCAGCGATACGGTGCCAGGTCCGCAGCCCATATCGAATAAGGTCTGCACGCCTTGCAGGTCAATTTTAGCGATCAGTTGTTGCAGGTAGCTGTCCGTTGGCGAGGCGCAATTTTCAGCCATTTTCTCCGCCCGTTGATCCCAGTGATCGGGCGTTTTTTCTGTGCGGTGAGCCAGTTTGAGTTGCTGCAGATAAAGGTCTGCAAAATCAATATCATCAATGAGCATGATTGTTCCTTAGCGGCTAATTGCAGAGAGGTGATGATGAATTTGGTCGGCAGAAACCCGATACAGGGCCGCCAGTTTGTTCGTTGTTAACTGTTCGGTCGGTAAGCCTTGTGTTACTCGTCCATCTGGCTCTACCTGGATAATGCTGTCGGCAATGGCGTTGGCATGGAGCGGATGGTGAGTCGACATTAACATTGTCATGCCGTTATTTTTTAGCTGCGCCAGCGTGTCCAGAAGTTGGATCTGATGACCGAAATCGAGGCTGGAGGCGGGCTCATCCAGTAACAACAAGCGCGGTTGTTGGACGAGTGCACGGGCGATTAAAGCCAGCTGGCGTTCACCGCCGCTAAGGGTATTCCAGCGTCTTGTCGCCAGATGCAAAATACCCAGCTTTTCCAGTTGTTCCGTTGCTTTCAGGCGTTCTTGCTTACCGGGAACGGAAAAAGCGCCCATGGTGGGGGCCAGGCCCATCAACACCATATCCAGCACACTGAAAGCAAAAATACCGTCGTGCGCCTGCGGTACCCAGGCAATTGCTTGCGCGCGCTGGCGATGGTTAAGTGTCTGAACAGGGATGCTATCCAGTAAGATCTCGCCCTTTAATAACGGTATAACGCCAAGAATGGAGCGCATGAGCGTGGTTTTGCCGCAACCATTGGCGCCAAGCAGACAACAAATTGTTCCTTGTGACAGGGCGAAGGAAACGTCACTTAGCACCGGATGGCGGGAGTAACCCAGAGACGCATGACGGACGGCAAGCAAAGTCACTGGCGACCTCCGCGTAACAACAAAAGCAGGAAAAACGGTGCGCCAACAAAAGCGGTCAGAATGCCGAGCGGGATTTCTGTTGTCCCAATGCTGCGCGCCAGCGTATCGGTGAGCAGGAGCAGAATCGCGCCAGTACACATTGCCATAGGCAACTGTTGCTGATGGTTATGACCGGTCAACAAGCGGGCAATGTGCGGAACGACCAGACCAACCCAACCAATAATGCCCGCTATTGCTACCGTGCTGGCGGTGATTAGTGTGGCGCAGACAATCAATCCTAATCGCAGACGCGCAACATTCAGCCCCAGCGAGCGGGCTTCGTCATCAGAAAGCGTGAGTAAATTCATGCGCCAGCGGAGGAATAGCAGAGGAACGGAGCCAGCCAGAATGAGCGGTGCCGCGTAGTAAAGGTCGCGTAAGGTTACCGTAGACAGGCCACCGAGTAGCCAGAAGGTAATCGAGGGCAACTGGGTATAGGGATCGGCCAGCGTTTTAATTAGCGATATCCCCGCTCCACACAGCGTTCCTAACGCAATGCCGACCAGCACCAGCGTGAGCACCGGATCGTGACGAGTCACCCGACATGTAATCAGCCAGACGCCTGCGACCACCAGCAGACCGCCGCAAAATGCATAGAGTTGGATGTAAGCTATCGATAATCCCCACAGGATTGCAGCGCAGGCACCAAGTCCGGCACCGGCGGAGACGCCTAAAATATCCGGTGAAACTAAGGGATTACGGAACATACCCTGATAGGTGGTTCCGGCGCCTGCCAGCGCAGCGCCCAGTAACAACGCCGCCAGAATGCGCGGCACGCGGATTTGCCAGAAGACAATTTGTTCCTGCACAGGAACATCTTCTTGACGAAGAATTAGCGCCAGCAGTTGCTGTATATCGAGATGATAAGCCCCATTTACGGCGGCAAAAGTGATACTGATAGCTGCCAGCAGCAGAATACATCCGTTCGCGGTTCTCATTAGCTCGCCACCATTTTTTGATAGTCGGCGTCACTTAATGGGCAATGCCAGAACAGTTGAGCGTAACGTTGCATATCGTTTTTAAACTGACTGTTGACTGCGGGATCCAGCCAGGCGTGGAGTCTGCGCAATCCCAGAAGACGGTTGATTCCCGGCGGGGCATCCAGCCAGCCGAAAGGCAAGCCACTCAAAAACAGGATGCGATGTTCCGCAACGGCTTTTACGCCCTGCCAGAGAGGATCGTTACGGATAAAGTTTGCAGTCACAGTATCCTGAACCAGAATAATATCCGGCTGCCAGCGCAGTAGATTTTCCATGGAAACCTGTGCCAGGCCGTGGCGATCGGTTATTTGCGCGACGTTGTGCAAACCTAATAATTCCGCCGCCTCGGTATGCAACGAACCCTGTAAGCCCGTTTCCAGCCCTCGGGGACCGCGCGCAGCATAAAAGCGGAGGTTAGCGGCGGGTGAGGTGGCGAATGCCTGAGCTTCACCAACGAAGCGGCTGGCGAGATTGGCTTGTTCTGCGGCGCGGTGCTCTTCGCCTAACGTTTTGCCCAGCGTTGTTAACTGTCCTGCCGATTGCTCCAGTTTTCCGTTAAGCAATAACCAGGGGATTTGTGTCTGTTCGCTAACCTGCCGTGCCTGGGAGAGCCAGGTTTCATCCGTATTGCCACAATCAACGACCAAATCGGGCTGCAATGCCATAAGCCCTTCCATTGAAAGCGAACTGGCGCGTCCGGCGAGTCGTCCAAGTTTAGGTAAATGACGTATTGCCGGAGTTAATGGAATTGCCGCCTCGCGAGCAAAGTCAAAAGAAGAAAAACCGACCAGTTTTTCTGGCGCGACAGCCAGCAAAAGCAGATCGGCAGGCGCACCGGCACTGACAATACGCGTAATTTTTTTGGCTTCAGGAAGCGTCAATGAGGCCCAGAATTTAACTGATTGTGCAAAGGACGGCAGATGATGCAGGAACAAGGTAGACGCAAGAGCCTGCGTAAACATCCGTCTGGTTAGTGACATAAGTAATATCCTGACAATTAAAACCGCTATATATTTACATATACATCGGTAAAGATCATGTTTGATGTCAAGATTTGTCTAAAGAAACAGAGTGATCTGCTTATTTGCTAAACAACGCTTTGTTCAACAAGAAAATTGTCAGGGAGAATGCGTGAGTGGCGGGAAAATATAAATAGAAGAGTAATGATTAATAAATTGAGAATGTAAAATTAATATCTTCTCTGATATAAGAAAATTAAGACATAGATCGTATAATAATCGATGTTTGGTTTTTCGTGGAAAAAAAGAGCAATGCCAATTTTATGCGCACAATGGCATTGCCCGATATACAGTAAAGTTAAGACGTAGGTTCCGCCTCTTTTTGTTTCACCGGCGGTGTGGTTGATTTACTGGTCGGACGCGTTGCCGGAACGTTGTCACACGGTTGCTCTTTCGGGCAGATCAAATCGAGCATTTTCAGCGTGACGCCATTGGTCCAGCCAAAGCCATCCTGCAACGGGTATTCGCCACCGCCACCACCTGTTCCGGTGGTACTGACATCATATTTCTCGACCAGCTTCTTCTCCCGGTCATAAGTGTGCTGAACATTGGTCAGGAAGTGCCAGCTAATGTCCATCGCCACCTCGTTCTGCCCGTAGTTTTGCAACCCTTCTGTCGCCACCCATTGCAGCGGAGCCCAGCCATTTGGCGCATCCCATTGCTGTCCACTTTTCACCGATGTGGTGTTAAGTCCGCCTGGTTGTAACAGATGTGTTTTAGTGGCGGTAGACATTTTGATCGCGCGATCTTTTGCTGCTGCATTAACATAAAGCGGGAACAGGGCGGCGGCAGTTAACTGATTGCGCACTTTATCGCTCTTCAGGTCGTAGTCGGCATACCAGCCATGTTGATCGTTCCACAGGTATTTTTCGATCCCTTTCTGACGGGCATCGGCGAGTGTTTCATATTGGCTGGCCATCGCGTTATCCCCGGCTGCTTTACTGGCGCGGGAGAGGATTTTCTCCATTTTATACATCAGACTATTGAGATCGACCGGTACGATGCTGGTGGTGCGTAATGTATTTAACTGCTGCGGGTTGTCCATCCAGCGTGAGCTGAAATCCCAGCCAGACGCGGCGGCAGAACGCAGATCGCGGTAAATTTCAGTGGCAGGGCGGTTCGGGTTGCTTTTGGCGGTGGCAATATCTTCTACCCACGACTCCGGACGTGGCGTATCGTGGTCATCCCAGTAGCGGTTAAGAATAGTGCCATCCTTGAGTTTAACAACGCGCTTTTCCTGTTGTCCGGCCTGCAGGTTTTCAATACCGTCCATCCAGTACGCGTACTCTTTTTGCAGTTGCGGCAGATATTGTTTCAACGCGTCGTCACCTTCGTGTTGCGCGAGTAACTCCACCATCAAGGAAAAAAAGGGCGGCTGCGATCGGCTCAAATAATAGCTGCGGTTACCGTTTGGAATATGCCCATAAGTATCTATTTCATGACCAAAGTTGGCCACCATGTCCGCCACTTTATCCCAGTGACCGCTTTCGGCAAGCCCCAGCATGGTGAAGTAACTGTCCCAGTAATACACTTCGCGAAAACGTCCTCCCGGCACGACATAGGGTTCCGGTAACGGCAACAGAGAATCCCATTTCTCGGTACTTTCGGTAGAACGGGTTAACACCGGCCAAAGTCCGTCAATATGTTCGCGCAGTGACTGCCCCTTTGGAGGCACATATTTCTCTCCCTCTTTCGGCAGGGTAAAATTGACGTTAACGAAATGGCGCAGATCGAACCCGCTCTGATTCTGCTGCATCCGGTAGTCTGCGAGGATCATTAATGGATCGCTGTTAGGAATGGCATCGGCAAAAGTTTTTTGATCAGGAAAAAGTTTGGCGTTTTGCACATCGTTAAACAGAGGGCCTAACAAAATATCAGGCGATTGTGGCATCACCGGTGTTTCTTCTGCCTGTGCAGATAGCGCGGCGGCACACAATAATACGGCAGCAGGTATTAACGCCACTTTCTGCGAGCGACGAGGGACAAGTGGTTTCATCAATCATTCTCCTTTGGCGATACCGAACAAAACGGTATTCAAGTATCAGAAAACCTTAGTTCAGGATCGCCGTAAGAGCATGATTGAAATCTTTTTCTGCGAACTGACAGACAAATCTGATTTAACTCTGATGCGTGAAGCGTTGTGCTTTTACGTCCAGCGTTAACGTCTCTTCAGGTTGAATCGCATACAGCTTCTCTCCCTGCTGGCAAATCCAGCCAATGCCCAGTTCACGGGCAATTAGAGCGCTGTGGGATACCGGACTTCCGGCACTAAGGCAGATGCCCTTCACGACTGTCGGATCCAGTTGAAGTACCGTGGAGGGATAAATGTTCTCCGCCAGTAAAATGGTTGGCGCGCTAAACTGAGGGAGTTCTTCTTTTGTCTGTGTCAGGTGGAGCAGGGTGCGATGCAGAAGATCGTCCACATCAATATAGCGAGCCTGCAAATATTCATCATCAATCTGCTGGTATTGCTGGCTAAGTTCTTTAAGAACCTGCTGCCAGGCATACTCCGCCGTGCAATGTTCATGCTGAAGGAGTTCGCTTGCCGCTACCAGCAGTTCAGGATCGTCTAATAGTGTATGGTGACCGGAAAAAATTGCTGCGATATCGTCGAGCCCGCTTGCTTCTGCCTTTGCCGTTAACGTCATCAGATCTAACAACGTGAAGTCAATTGCCTGGCGTAACCGTTCCTGTTCTTCTTCCACGCTCAGTGATGATTTCGCCTGTACTGTGCATAAAACCGGTTGGTAATAAAAGGCTTTGCCTGTGACAGGCGGAACTGGACGCAGAGTTGGCGGTGCTATCTCTTCCATTTCACCAAAGTTATCTTCAGCCAACTGGCGAAAAGCGACCAACGCCTCTTCAGCCTCTGGCCCTTTTGCAATTAGGCGCAGCGTATCGTTACAGCGGACTTGTAACAGCGCAATCTGGTTAATACTCTCCGGTGTTACGCACTTACCGTTTTTCTCCAACAACATGTCTGCATTAAATGTCGATAAGGTATAGACCAGTCGGGAGGCTGGACGGACGTGGAGTCCGTTACGGTTTTTAATCACCACTGCCAGAGAACGGGCTTCTTCATCGTGCGAGGGGCATATGTCGGAGATTTCAGTAGCGGATGATGGTAAACCCAGTTGTTCTCGTTTGGCTTCCAGCGCATGCATGGCGTCATGGATGACTTTGTCGATATCCGCCCCCGAGGTTGCGCTGACGGCGGCTGCTAACGTTCCTTCGACCAACGGTGCAGCGCACAAACGTACTCTCGCGGCGATCTCTGGCGCAAGCAATTCCAGTGCGGTTTCTGCACTCAATAACGCACTCCCCATATCCATCATGACCAACACATGGTCGGCATCGGCAACGGATTCGATGGCTTCCATCACTTTGACGGCATCTGTACCGATGGGATTCTGCGGATCGTCAATTCCTGCGGCAATGGCGATTTTACAACTATCGCCCATTAACATCTGGCGAGCTAATTCACCGACACCTTCTCCCAGTCGGGCGCTATGTGAAACTATGACCAGGTTTACCATCACCAATTCCTTACTCTTTTGCGGCTAACGCCAACATTTGCATCATAAACATCACGGAGGTTGCACCAGGATCCTGGTGACCAATACTGCGTTCACCGAGATAACTGGCGCGGCCTTTGCGGGCTTGCATCGTAATCGTGCTTTGTGCGGCGGATTCCGCGACGCGACTGGCGGCTTCGAGCGCCACCGGAACAGAAAGGTTTTGCTCACTGGACTGGCGTAACGACTCAACCACTGGCCCCCAGACATCGCACATGGTTTTATCGCCTGGTTCTGCTTTCCCCCGACTGATTACGCCGTCTGCGCCATCACGAAACATCTGATAAAGCTCTATCAACGTCAGGCTTTGACGTGCCTGAGTTGCCTGTGCCGCACGGATAAAGAACGTACCGAACAGTGGGCCGCTGGCACCGCCGACGCTGGAAAGCAACGTCATGCCGGTATTCTTGAGAATGAAACCGATGTCTTTATCCGCGATGGCAGGGAGTTTTTCCACCACTTTGCTAAAGCCACGATTCATATTCAGCCCGTGGTCAGCGTCGCCGATTTCACGATCCAGCCCGGTAAGATAATCGCTCTCTTTGCTGAAAATTTCTCCACAGCGAGTGAGCCAGGTAACAATTTGAGTTCTGCTCAGTGACATGGTTATCTCCTTATTTACCCCAGTTAAGCGCCGGGGTGTGGACCGGGGCGTCCCATAACGCCAGCGTTTCGTCATCAACTTTCAGCAAGGTGATGGAAAAACCGGTCATGTCCAGTGAGGTGCAGTACGCGCCGATTAAATTGTGCTCGATAGTCAAGCCAGCTTGCTGGCAACGCGTGGTCAGGCGGTTATAGACGCCATACAGTTCAGAAAGCGGTGTCGCGCCAAGATTGTTGACCAGCGCAATCACTCGATCGCCAGACTGAAGCGGTTGTTTAGTTTGCGTCTCTTCCTGCCAGCTACCTTGTCGATAATCCCAGAAGCGCAGCGTGCGGTGGTATGTGCCATTTTCCAGCAGCGTGTCGAACATTTCATCGACAGTTTGATCAAGAGAGGAGAAGGGGCGGCGGTCAATACCCGGCTCACCATGAATGCCGACACCAAATTCCATTTCATTATCTGCCAGCGTAAAAGAAGGTTTGCCTGCAGCAGGAACGGTACAGGCACCGAGGGCGATACCAATAGAGTGGCCCTGATTGTTCAACTTACGCCCCAGTTGTGCACAAGCCTCCAGCGAGTCGCCGCGTTCTGCCGCTGCGCCAACAATTTTTTCAATTAATACTGTATTAGCAACGCCGCGCCGCCCGGCGGTATAAAGACTGTCTTTTACTGCAACGTCGTCATCAATGACCACGGTGGTCACTTTTACGCCGCTATCGTGCAGTAATTCGGTCGCTGTTTCGAAGTTAAGAATATCGCCGGTATAATTTTTGATAATCAGCAGTACACCTTCGCCACCATCGATTTGCATGGCACATTCAAAAATTTTATCGGGCGTCGGTGAGGTGAAAATTTCGCCCGGACACGCCCCTGATAGCATACCCTGGCCAATATAACCACAGTGCATTGGTTCGTGTCCGCTGCCGCCGCCCGACAATAACGCCACTTTTCCTGCAATTGGCGCATCGGCTCGGGTGACATACACCGGGTCCTGATGCAGTGCCAGCGAAGGATACGCTTTCGCCAGTCCCGCCAGTTGTTCGTTCAGTACGTCTTGCACATCATTGATCAATTTTTTCATTATTTTGCTCCAGCAATTAGGGTAGGGCATGGATGATGTTCAACGACACGGCGACCACTGACTGCCGGTAAATCCATTGTGCATCAGGCGGGAGAAAAGAAAATTAACCCAAATTATGTTTCATAATGAAACATATGCTTTAATAAATGTTCCATAACGGAACCATGCCGAATCTGGATAAGTAAATTTGCGATGCGGAACACCTTTTTGTCATAAGGGCAGCAAATATGAATGACGGTTTTAACAACCAGCAACAGAGCGTATCTCCCTTGATAGCAGCATCCTGGGAGCGATGCCGCAAGCTGATGAAACGGGAGTCATGGAGCGTACCGCATCAGGCTCGGGGCGTGACATTTGCTTCTATCTATCGGCGTAAGGAAGCGATGCTGGCACTCGGGCAAGCGGCACTGGAAGATACCTGGGAATATATGGAATCGCGGGCGTGTGGACTGTTCATCCTTGATGAAACCGCCTGCATCCTTAGTCGTTATGGTGATCCGCAAACGCTGCACCAGCTTAGTGTCCTGGGATTCAATGACGGCACGTATTGCGCAGAGGGAATTATTGGTACTTGTGCGCTATCGTTAGCGGCTATCTCCGGTCAGGCAGTGAAAACGATGGCCGATCAACATTTCAAGCAGGCGCTATGGGATTGGGCATTTTGTGCAACGCCACTGTTTGACAGCAAGGGCCGATTAACGGGAACGATAGCGCTGGCGTGTCCGGTTGAGCAAACCACCGCAGCCGATTTGCCGTTGACGCTGGCAATTGCGCGCGAGGTAGGCAATTTACTGCTGACAGACAGTTTACTGGCTGAAACAAATCGGCATTTAAATCAGCTTAACGCCTTGCTGGAAAGTATGGACGATGGCGTGATTAGCTGGGATGAGCAGGGTAATTTGCAATT
Organism: Escherichia sp. E3659; assembly: GCF_005781135.1. Taxonomy (NCBI): domain Bacteria; kingdom Pseudomonadati; phylum Pseudomonadota; class Gammaproteobacteria; order Enterobacterales; family Enterobacteriaceae; genus Escherichia; species Escherichia sp. E3659. The sequence goes on from NZ_VATQ01000006.1 coordinate 190,381, forward strand.
TATCAATGCCCAGGCGGCGCGTGTTTTGTGTCTGGACGCGACGGCAAGTCAGGGAAGGGCGATCACTGAGCTATTAACGCTACCAACCGTATTGCAACAGGCAATAAAGCAAGCTCATCCCCTCAAACATGTGGAAGCGACTTTTGAAAGTCAGCACCAGTTTATTGATGCGGTCATTACCCTTAAACCGATAATTGAAACGCAAGGGACCAGCTTTATTCTGTTGCTCCATCCGGTAGAACAGATGCGGCAGTTGATGACCAGTCAATTAGGAAAAGTCAGCCATACCTTCGCTCATATGCCACAGGACGATCCGCAAACCCGCCGGTTGATCCATTTTGGCCGCCAGGCGGCGCGCAGCAGTTTCCCGGTGTTACTCTGTGGAGAAGAAGGCGTTGGCAAAGCACTGTTAAGCCAGGCCATTCACAATGAAAGCGAGCGTGCGGCGGGTCCCTATATCGCGGTTAATTGCGAGTTATATGGCGATGCGGCGCTGGCGGAAGAATTTATTGGTGGCGATCGCACGGAGAATGAAAATGGTCGTCTGAGTCGGCTGGAACTGGCACATGGCGGCACGTTGTTCCTTGAAAAGATTGAATATCTGGCGGCAGAGTTACAGTCTGCGTTGCTCCAGGTTATCAAACAAGGCGTCATCACAAGACTGGATGCGCGGCGTTTAATACCTATTGATGTCAAAGTGATTGCCACTACAACAGCAGATCTGGCGATGCTGGTGGAGCAAAATCGCTTTAGTCGTCAGCTTTATTACGCGCTTCATGCATTTGAAATTACCATCCCGCCTTTACGGATGCGGCGCGACAGTATTCCGGCGCTGGTGAATAACAAATTGCGCAGTCTTGAAAAACGCTTCTCTACGCGTCTGAAAATTGATGACGATGCGCTTACTCGCCTGGTTTCTTGCGCATGGCCCGGCAATGATTTTGAACTTTACAGCGTCATCGAGAATCTTGCGCTGAGTAGCGACAACGGACGCATTCGTGTCAGTGATTTGCCGGAACACCTGTTTACTGAACAGGCGACAGATGATGCCAGCGCTACACGTCTTTCTACCAGTCTGTCATTCGCGGAAGTTGAAAAAGAAGCAATTATTAACGCGGCCCAGGTGACTGGCGGACGTATTCAGGAAATGTCGGTTTTACTCGGGATTGGTCGCACGACGCTGTGGCGAAAAATGAAGCAATACGGCATTGATGCAAGTCAGTTTAAGCGCCGTGGATAGCGGGAAAGTAGGCACTCTCCCGCGTATGACTTGCTAATTAATAGCGACCATGACTGCCATGTTTTGGCCCACCATTTGAAGGTGGCATTGGCTTACCGGAAGCCGCAGGACCACGCGGGCCATCGTTGTGGCGGTGATGATGGTGAGGGACACAAGCACTTAACAGGCTCGCGAAGACAATTGCTAACAGACTGAAGGTAAATGTTTTTTTCATGACAAACTCTTGAACGGTTAATGCACTGTGATTGTTATCACATAAAAGCCGTATTGTTAATATTGCCAGGAGTCTGATTATGAGTTTCGGTAACTCAGAATTGAAAGAAGCAGCGTAGCAGGCGTAAAAAAGCCATTATGTGCGACTCACATAATGGCTCGTTATTAACCGCCAGGATATTACGCGGAATTAGACGTTGAACAGGAAGTTCATCACATCGCCATCTTTAACGATGTAGTCTTTACCTTCTGCACGCATTTTGCCCGCTTCTTTCGCACCTTGTTCACCTTTGTAAGTGATGAAATCTTCAAACGAGATGGTTTGTGCGCGGATAAAGCCTTTTTCAAAATCGGTGTGGATTTTGCCAGCAGCCTGTGGCGCAGTTGCACCAACCGGAATGGTCCATGCACGCACTTCTTTCACCCCAGCGGTGAAGTAAGTTTGCAGATTCAGCAGTTTATAACCAGCACGGATCACACGGTTCAGGCCCGGTTCTTCCAGCCCCAGTTCCTGCATAAACTCGTCACGTTCTTCGTCGTCCAGTTCGGCAATGTCTGCTTCAACAGCAGCACAAACCGGAACCACAACAGAACCTTCTTTCGCCGCGATCTCACGTACCTGGTCAAGATACGGGTTGTTTTCAAAACCGTCTTCGTTGACGTTGGCGATGTACATCGTTGGTTTCAGCGTCAGGAAGCTCAGGTAACGAATCGCCGCTTTCTCTTCTGCACTTAAATCCAGCGCGCGCAGCATGCCTGCGTTTTCCAGCTGTGGCAGGCATTTTTCCAGTACCGCCAGCTCGGCTTTCGCGTCTTTATCGCCACCTTTGGCTTTCTTCTGTACGCGGTGAATCGCACGTTCGCAGGTGTCGAGATCCGCCAGCGCCAGTTCGGTGTTGATAACTTCAATATCGTCCGCCGGGTTAACTTTGCCGGAAACGTGAATGATATTGTCATTCTCAAAGCAGCGAACAACGTGGCCGATCGCTTCGGTTTCACGAATGTTGGTCAGGAACTGGTTACCCAGACCTTCACCTTTCGACGCGCCTTTTACCAGACCGGCGATATCGACAAATTCCATGGTCGTGGGAAGCGTACGCTGCGGTTTTACGATTTCAGCCAGTTGATCCAGGCGAGGGTCAGGCATTGGTACGACGCCTGTGTTCGGCTCGATGGTACAGAATGGAAAGTTGGCCGCTTCAATACCGGCTTTGGTCAGCGCGTTGAACAGGGTAGATTTCCCGACGTTGGGCAAACCGACGATACCGCATTTGAATCCCATGATTTAAATCACCTTAATATCTTAATAATCAACCTGTTATCACAAACAGATTGCAGAAATGGAAATAACTTTGCCTATTATACACGGCACTCGGCAAAAATGCCGCAGACAACGACTTATTGCGCTTTAAAGGCGTGCAATCGGTTCGTTGCTTTGGTCAAACCATCTGTAAACCACATTTCAGTACAACGAGCCGCTTCGTCGATGGCTTCATCAATTAACTTCTGTTCACTAACAGGTGGTTTGCCTAACACAAACCCGACAACTTTGTTTTTATCGCCCGGATGACCGATTCCGATGCGTAAACGGTGAAAGTTAGGGTTATTACCCAATTTACTGATGATGTCTTTCAGTCCATTGTGACCACCGTGGCCACCGCCCAATTTAAATTTGGCGACGCCCGGAGGCAGATCCAGTTCGTCGTGAGCCACCAGAATTTCGTCCGGATTAATGCGGAAAAAACTGGCCATTGCTGCGACGGCTTTGCCGCTGAGATTCATAAATGTAGTCGGGACTAACAGGCGGACATCTTCGCCTCCGAGGGTAACTCGCGAGGTATAACCAAAGAATTTAGCCTCTTCGCGCAGGGGAGCGCGTAAACGCTCCGCCAGTAAGTCAACGAACCAGGCGCCAGCATTATGTCGCGTTGCGGCGTATTCAGCGCCGGGGTTCGCCAGGCCGACAATCAATTTAATCGTCACGTTTTTTTGTCCTGAGTGAGTACATAACTGGCGCGTAGTTTACTGGTTGCGGCCCCGCTTGACAAAAAACAGCGTGTTAAACGCAGACAACATAATAATTGCCAGTGTCGACTATTAGAAAGTCAAGGTGTTCAGACGGTTATTTGTAAAGTTTTGTTGAAATAAGGGTTGTAATTGTGATCACGCCCGCACATAAGCCACAGGGTGTTGTCTATACTTTACACATAAGGAAGAGGGGTATTCCCTGTTACAACCCAGAAAGTTCCGGAGGTGACACATGAAACGCAAAAACGCTTCGTTACTCGGTAACGTGCTTATGGGGTTGGGTCTGGTGGTGATGGTGGTCGGCGTGGGGTATTCAATCCTCAACCAATTACCACAGTTTGATATGCCCCAGTATTTCGCACACGGTGCAGTGCTGAGTATTTTCGTCGGTGCCATTCTCTGGCTGGCGGGAGCCCGTGTTGGCGGGCATGAACAGGTGTGCGACCGTTACTGGTGGGTTCGCCACTATGACAAACGTTGCCGCCGTAGCGATAATCGCCGTCATAGCTAACAACTACAGTAGTTTGCTGACCAGTCAGTTTGCGCTGACTGGTCAATTTAATGCCTTTCTTACAGATCAGCCATCGCTGCGCTGCGATTCGGGAAGAACGCCAGACGTCCCGGAATCGGTTGAATACCGGATCGGGCCATTGTACGCAGAGGCTGGAATTCCACGTTACACACGCGCAGTTCACACCCTTCAGGCAGGCGCTTCACAAAACGCTGGAACGCATCAAGACCACCAGCATCAAGCACCGGAACGGCATCCCACTTCAGAATAACAATCCGTTTTCCTTCCAGACGTGATTCCAGGTCGGTGAACAGACCTTCAGCCGCCGCGAAAAACAGCGGGCCAATAACACGCAAGACCAGCACATCATCAGGAACGTCTACTGCCACCGGCGCCAGACGAGTCATACGGGCGATACGGCGCATAAACAGCAACGATGCCAGAACAATCCCCACGCTGATGGCAATAACCATATCAAACAGCACGGTCAGTGACATACACAGCAGCATGACGATGATGTCATCTTTCGGCGCATGACGCAGCAAGTCGACCACTTTGTGCGCTTCACTCATGTTCCACGCCACCATCAACAGCAGGGCTGCCATGGCGGACAGCGGCAGCCAGGAGAGCAGTGGTGCCAGTACCAGCAGGGCGAGAATAACCAGAATAGAGTGGATCACCGCCGAGATAGGGGAGGTTGCCCCGGCACGGACGTTAGCGGCAGAACGCGCGATGGCAGCTGTAGCGGTAATTCCACCAAAGAACGGAGCGATAATATTCCCCAGCCCCTGACCGACCAGTTCGCTGTTCGCCTTGTGCTTAGTCCCGGTCATACCATCCAGTACCACAGCGCAGAGCAGAGATTCGATCGCCCCGAGCATTGCCATTGAGAATGCCGCAGGCAGCAGGGTGCGAATAGAATCCCAGGTTAGCGTGAATTCTGAATTAGGCAGGTCCCACGGCAGCACCAGTTGCGGCAGCAGTTGCGGAATACCGTTACCCTGAGAACCATCGGCCAGAACGTAGTGGAATTGCGATCCGATGGTAGCAACATGCCCGCCGAGCAGGTTAACAATCCCCATCACCGCGCAACCAGCCAGCAAGGCCGGAAGGTGGCCAGGTAAACGAATACCCAAACGTGGCCAGAAAATCAGAATGCCCAGCGTCACGATACCAATCGCAGCATCACCCACATTAATGGTCGGCAGCGCCATAAATAATGCGCCGACTTTTTGTAGATAATGTTCCGGGACATGAGCCATTTGCAGACCGAGAAAATCTTTAATCTGCATGGTACCGATGGTGATCCCGATACCCGAGGTAAAACCTAAGGTGACGGAAACCGGAATATATTCAATCAGACGACCAAAGCGCGCCAGACCCATCAGGATCAAAAAGATCCCCGACAACAACGTCGCAACCAGCAGGCCTGCCAGTCCAAACTGTTGCGAAACGGGATAGAGAATTACTACAAATGCTGCAGTCGGACCGGAAACGCTAAAGCGTGACCCCCCCGTCAGAGCAATGACAATCCCTGCAACGGCAGCGGTATATAAACCGTATTGAGGAGCCACACCACTGCCAATTGCCAACGCCATCGCCAGAGGAATAGCAATAATCCCAACGGTTATCCCGGCAATAAGGTCACGGGTAAACCGTGCGGCAGTGTATTTTTCTTTCCAGCAAGCGTCGATCAGAGCGCGGAAAGGCATCACATGTGAGGAAAATATTTTGTTCACAATAATGTTTCATCCGTGAGCGCATCATCTGTCAACTAAATGGCAGGTGAAGGAGGCATAGGTCATACAAATGGATATTACAGACAAAAAAACCCGCCGCAGCGGGTCTTTGAGCCGGGTTCGATTAATGTTCGAACATGGCAGAGATCGATTCTTCGTTGCTGATACGACGAATCGCTTCGGCCAGCATACCTGACAGGGTCAGAGTACGCACGTTCGGCAGTGATTTGATTTCATCGCTCAGCGGAATGGTATCGCAGACAACGACTTCATCAATTACAGAGTTACGCAGGTTGTTCGCCGCGTTGCCAGAGAAGATCGGGTGAGTTGCGTACGCAAATACACGCTTAGCACCACGTTCTTTCAGAGCTTCAGCAGCTTTACACAGCGTACCGCCAGTGTCGATCATATCATCGACCAGTACGCAGTCACGACCTGCAACGTCACCGATGATATGCATCACCTGGGAAACGTTCGCACGCGGACGACGTTTGTCGATGATTGCCATATCGGTATCGTTCAGCAGCTTAGCGATAGCGCGGGCACGCACAACGCCGCCGATGTCCGGAGAAACCACAATCGGGTTATCCAGATTCAGCTGCAGCATGTCTTCCAGCAGGATCGGGCTACCAAATACGTTATCAACCGGAACGTCGAAGAAACCCTGAATCTGTTCAGCGTGCAGATCCACTGTCAGCACACGGTCAACACCGACGCTGGAGAGGAAGTCTGCAACCACTTTCGCAGTGATTGGTACACGAGCGGAACGGACGCGACGGTCCTGGCGCGCATAGCCAAAGTAGGGGATAACAGCGGTGATACGACCTGCGGAAGCACGACGCAGGGCATCAACCATCACGACTAATTCCATCAGGTTGTCGTTAGTAGGGGCACAAGTGGACTGGATGATGAAAATATCACCACCGCGTACATTTTCGTTAATTTGTACGCTGACTTCGCCGTCGCTAAAGCGACCTACAGCGGCGTCGCCGAGTGAAGTGTACAGGCGGTTGGCAATACGTTGTGCTAGTTCCGGGGTGGCGTTACCAGCAAAAAGCTTCATATCAGGCACGAGAAGAACCTCAGGCATGCGTCCATTGGTGGAAAGAATCTGCCGAAAACTGTGCGGGCCAGGCAATATTCTTTCCAGGCGGTGTATTAAAGAGCGCGATGCAACGTCTGGAACAAGGTGACGTTGTCACCGAAACTCAGCTTGCCCGGCTTAAAGCATGGCTCTGTGCAATGGGGAAAGATTGACACCTTTCGCCACAAAGCCATTGAGCCATTCCGGGGCTTGCTCTAGCACCTGGCGGGCTTCAGACTCTGTATCAAATTCAGCAAAGACACAGGCCCCTGTCCCAGTCAGGCGCGACGGGGCGTATTCTAACAGCCAGGAAAGCACCGCATCAACCTCGCGAAAACGTTTTCTTGCGATAACCTCGCAATCATTGCTGAATTCACATTTTAGCAACGTTTCTATTGACCTTTTCGCCGTGTTGCGCGGGAGTTCGGGATCTTTAAAAATCATTGGTGTAGGAATACTCACGCCAGGGTGCGCAACCAGATACCATTTCTCTGGTGGATTCACCGGCGTTAATATTTCGCCGACCCCTTCGGCAAAAGCAGCATGACCACGGACAAAAACCGGAACATCTGCGCCCAGCGTCAGACCGATTTCTGCCAACTCATCAACACTCAGTCCGCATTGCCACAGATGATTTAAAGCGACCAGAACTGTTGCGGCATTGGATGAACCACCGCCCAGACCACCACCCATAGGCAAACGCTTGTCAATGCTGATATCTGCACCACTTCCTTTCGGAAGACGCCCACTGGCGGCGGCTTTCATCAACAACCGTGCCGCGCGAACAATCAGGTTATCTTCGTGTTCCACACCTTCAACTGGCGTTAACAGGCGGATTTCCCCATCGTTGCGAAGTTCAATGCTGATGGTGTCGCCGTAATCAAGAAACTGAAACAGCGTTTGCAGCGTGTGGTAACCATCCGCACGCTGACCGGTAATGTATAAAAACAGATTAAGCTTTGCCGGAGAGGGCCACTGAGTCCGCATTATTTCACTATCCAGTTATCCATTTTTAACTTGATGCGCTGACCGCCTTCGGTGAGCTCCATGTTGGCAGGCATCGCAGGTTGCGTTTTGGTGTCATAACCGCCATATACCACTTTCCATTTTTTACCGTTCTGACTATAGGTAATTTCGCTCAGGCGGTACTGGTCGTCCAGTTTGTAGTCGGTTGCATCACCTGGCAAACCTAAAATCCACTGGCGCAAACTGTTGAGTGGAATCGGCATTCCGGTCAATTTGCCAATCATCTCTTCGGCGTCATCGGCGGTGTAACGCTGGCCTTTATTGTCCACTAACTGCACATTACCCGGCTGGGCATTCAACTCCAGTTCAGTGCTACCCAATGGGTTAGTCAGCAGCAGACGGTAGCGATCCTGGCCAGTTTGCTGCCAGAAGAAACGGGCATACACTTTTTGTTGGTCAGAAATATAGGCAAATGCACCGCGTGTCTGGTACTGATTCAGGTTGCGCACGTCTTGCTGATGCTGACGCCACTGTGGCGAATCCGGGCTTTTGCCTGGACCTTTCGGCGTCGTAACGGAACAGGCCGTGAGCACGAGAGCAGCCAGCGGTAGCAGGCGGATAAAGCGAAAATCGGGCAGGGGCATAATAATGACAAGTCCTTGAGATACGTTGCAGTTATAACCCTTAATGCTAGCGTTACCGTCAGCCATCGTCTATGTTCAAGTTGTCTTAATTGCCAGAATCTAACGGGTTTAGGCAATTACTCCAAAAGGGGGCGCTCTCTTTTATTGATCCCGCGCATCCTGTATGATGCGAGCAGACTAACCATATCAACGTTGGTATTATTTCCCGCAGACATGACCCTTTTAGCACTCGGTATCAACCATAAAACGGCACCTGTATCGCTGCGAGAACGTGTATCGTTTTCGCCGGACAAGCTCGATCAGGCGCTGGACAGCCTGCTTGCGCAGCCGATGGTGCAGGGCGGCGTGGTGCTGTCGACGTGTAACCGCACAGAACTTTATCTTAGCGTTGAAGAGCAGGATAACCTGCAAGAGGCGCTCATTCGCTGGTTGTGCGATTACCATAATCTCAACGAAGAAGATCTGCGTAATAGCCTCTACTGGCATCAGGATAACGATGCGGTCAGCCATTTAATGCGTGTTGCCAGTGGTCTTGATTCACTGGTATTGGGCGAGCCGCAAATCCTCGGTCAGGTAAAAAAAGCCTTTGCCGATTCGCAAAAAGGCCATATGAAGGCCAGTGAACTGGAGCGTATGTTCCAGAAATCTTTCTCCGTGGCAAAACGCGTTCGCACTGAAACGGATATTGGCGCCAGTGCGGTATCTGTTGCATTTGCGGCTTGTACGCTGGCGCGGCAGATCTTTGAATCGCTCTCTACGGTGACCGTATTGCTGGTTGGCGCGGGCGAAACCATCGAGCTGGTGGCGCGTCATCTGCGCGAACACAAAGTACAGAAGATGATTATCGCCAACCGTACTCGCGAACGTGCCCAAATTCTGGCAGATGAAGTCGGCGCGGAAGTGATTGCCCTGAGCGATATCGACGAGCGTCTGTGTGAAGCCGATATCATCATCAGTTCCACCGCTAGCCCGCTGCCGATTATCGGTAAAGGCATGGTGGAGCGCGCATTAAAAAGTCGTCGCAACCAACCGATGTTGCTGGTCGATATTGCCGTTCCACGCGATGTTGAGCCAGAAGTTGGCAAACTGGCGAATGCCTACCTTTACAGCGTTGATGATCTGCAAAGCATTATTTCGCACAACCTGGCGCAACGTAAAGCCGCCGCAGTTGAGGCGGAAACTATCGTTGCTCAGGAAACCAGCGAATTTATGGCGTGGCTACGCGCACAAAGCGCCAGCGAAACCATTCGCGATTATCGCAGCCAGGCTGAACAAGTTCGCGATGAGTTAACCGCCAAAGCATTAGCCGCTCTTGAGCAGGGCGGCGACGCGCAAGCCATAATGCAGGATCTGGCATGGAAACTGACTAACCGCCTGATCCATGCGCCAACGAAATCACTTCAACAGGCCGCCCGTGACGGGGATAACGAACGCCTGAATATTCTGCGCGACAGCCTCGGGCTGGAGTAGCAGTACATCATTTTCTTTTTTACAGGGTGCATTTACGCCTATGAAGCCTTCTATCGTTGCCAAACTGGAAGCCCTGCATGAACGCCATGAAGAAGTTCAGGCACTGCTGGGTGATGCGCAAACCATCGCCGACCAGGAACGTTTTCGCGCATTATCTCGTGAATATGCGCAGTTAAGTGATGTTTCGCGTTGTTTCACCGACTGGCAACAGGTTCAGGAAGATATCGAAACCGCGCAGATGATGCTCGACGATCCGGAAATGCGCGAGATGGCGCAGGACGAGCTGCATGAAGCTAAAGAAAAAAGCGAGCAACTGGAGCAACAGTTACAGGTTCTTTTGCTGCCAAAAGATCCCGATGATGAACGCAATGCATTCCTCGAAGTGCGTGCCGGGACCGGCGGCGACGAAGCGGCGCTGTTCGCTGGCGATCTGTTCCGTATGTACAGTCGTTACGCAGAGGCCCGCCGCTGGCGTGTAGAAATCATGAGCGCCAGCGAGGGTGAACATGGTGGTTATAAAGAGATCATCGCCAAAATTAGCGGTGATGGTGTGTACGGACGTTTGAAATTCGAATCTGGCGGCCATCGCGTGCAGCGTGTTCCTGCGACGGAATCGCAAGGGCGTATTCATACTTCCGCTTGTACCGTAGCGGTAATGCCGGAGCTGCCGGAAGCGGAACTGCCGGATATTAACCCGGCAGATTTGCGTATCGATACTTTCCGTTCCTCAGGCGCAGGTGGTCAGCACGTCAACACCACCGATTCGGCAATTCGTATTACTCACTTGCCGACCGGTATTGTTGTTGAATGTCAGGACGAACGTTCGCAGCATAAAAACAAAGCGAAGGCACTTTCAGTGCTTGGTGCTCGTATCCATGCGGCGGAAATGGCAAAACGCCAGCAGGCAGAGGCTTCCACCCGTCGCAACTTGCTGGGTAGCGGCGATCGCAGCGATCGTAACCGTACCTATAACTTCCCGCAGGGGCGTGTTACCGATCACCGCATCAACCTGACGCTCTACCGTCTGGATGAAGTGATGGAAGGTAAACTGGATATGCTGATAGAACCGATCGTCCAGGAACATCAGGCCGACCAACTGGCGGCGTTGTCCGAGCAGGAATAATGGAATATCAACACTGGTTACGTGAAGCAATAAGCCAACTTCAGGCGAGCGAAAGCCCGCGGCGCGATGCTGAAATCCTGCTGGAGCATGTTACCGGCAAGGGGCGCACTTATATTCTCGCCTTTGGTGAAACGCAGCTGACTGAAGAGCAATGTGAGCAACTCGACGCGCTTTTAGCTCGTCGCCGTGCCGGTGAACCTATTGCTCATTTAACCGGTGTGCGTGAATTCTGGTCGTTGCCGTTATTTGTTTCGCCAGCGACCTTAATTCCGCGCCCGGATACAGAATGTCTGGTGGAACAGGCTCTGGCGCGATTGCCTGAACAACCTTGCCGTATTCTCGATCTTGGAACTGGCACCGGGGCGATTGCGCTGGCATTGGCCAGCGAGCGCCCAGACTGCGAAATTACCGCTGTAGATCGTATGCCCGATGCTGTCGCCCTGGCACAACGTAATGCCCAGCATCTGGCGATCAAAAATATCCACATCCTGCAAAGCGACTGGTTTAGTGCGCTTGTCGGACAGCAGTTTACGATGATTGTCAGCAATCCACCGTATATCGACGAGCAGGATCCACATCTTCAACAAGGCGATGTTCGCTTTGAGCCACTCACTGCGCTGGTTGCGGCAGACAGCGGAATGGCAGACATCGTGCATATCATCGAACAGTCGCGTAACGCGCTGGTATCCGGCGGCTTTCTGCTTCTGGAACATGGCTGGCAGCAGGGCGAAGCGGTGCGACAGGCATTTATCCACGCGGGATATCATGAAGTCGAAACCTGTCGGGACTATGGTGATAACGAGCGCGTAACGCTCGGTCGCTATTATCGATGATAAGCTTTACTACGCTGCTTAGCGTTCATCTCATTAGCATCGCGCTTTCTGTTGGGGTCTTAACCCTACGATTCTGGCTACGTTACCAGGAGCATCCACTGGCATTCGCTCGTTGGACGCGCATTGTGCCGCCGGTTGTCGACACGGTGTTATTGCTTAGCGGCATCGCGCTGATGGCTAAAGCGCACATCCTGCCATTTTCCGGGCAGGCTGAATGGCTGACTGAAAAGCTGTTTGGAGTTATCATTTATATCGTTTTGGGTTTTATTGCACTCGATTATCGTCGGATGCACAGTCAGCAGGCGCGCATTATTGCCTTCCCGCTGGCGCTGGTGGTGCTGTACATCATCATTAAACTCGCCACCACAAAAGTACCGTTACTGGGGTAAGTCATGAGATCGTTAGCTGATTTCGAATTTAATAAAGCGCCGCTGTGCGAAGGCATGATCCTGGCTTGCGAAGCAATCCGCCGCGATTTTCCCTCGCAAGATGTTTACGACGAACTGGAGCGTCTCGTTAGTCTGGCGAAGGAAGAAATTAGCCAGCTTCTGTCATTAGAAGAGCAGCTGGAAAAATTAATCGCGCTGTTTTACGGCGAATGGGGGTTTAAAGCCTCACGTGGTGTTTATCGTCTTTCCGATGCATTATGGCTTGATCAAGTGCTAAAAAATCGGCAGGGCAGTGCGGTATCGTTAGGCGCCGTTTTATTGTGGGTTGCTAATCGTCTCGATTTGCCGCTATTGCCGGTGATATTCCCGACGCAGCTTATATTGCGCATAGAATGCCCGGACGGAGAAATCTGGCTGATTAACCCTTTTAACGGTGAATCATTAAGCGAACATATGCTGGATGTGTGGTTAAAGGGAAATATCAGCCCGTCTGCGGAACTGTTTTATGAAGACCTGGATGAAGCCGATAACATTGAGGTTATCCGTAAACTGTTGGATACGTTGAAAGCGTCGCTGATGGAAGAAAATCAGATGGAACTGGCGTTACGCACCAGCGAGGCCTTATTACAATTTAACCCGGAAGATCCGTATGAAATTCGCGATCGTGGGTTGATTTACGCGCAACTGGATTGCGAACACGTTGCGTTGAATGATTTAAATTATTTCGTTGAGCAGTGTCCGGAAGACCCGATCAGCGAAATGATACGTGCGCAAATTAACAACATCGCGCATAAACATATTGTGCTGCATTAATTAATCGACACTTTACTTAAGATTAAGGCGATCCTATGAAACAAAAAGTGGTTAGCATTGGCGACATCAACGTAGCAAATGACCTGCCGTTCGTGCTGTTTGGTGGTATGAACGTGCTGGAATCTCGCGATCTGGCGATGCGCATTTGCGAACACTACGTAACCGTAACCCAGAAACTGGGTATCCCTTACGTGTTCAAAGCCTCTTTTGACAAAGCCAACCGTTCCTCCATCCACTCTTATCGTGGACCAGGACTGGAAGAAGGGATGAAAATCTTCCAGGAACTGAAACAGACATTTGGCGTAAAAATTATCACTGACGTTCACGAGCCAAGCCAGGCACAGCCTGTTGCTGATGTGGTAGATGTTATTCAGTTACCAGCGTTTCTTGCTCGCCAGACTGACCTGGTGGAGGCGATGGCGAAGACTGGCGCGGTAATTAACGTCAAGAAACCACAGTTCGTGAGCCCAGGCCAGATGGGTAATATCGTTGATAAATTCAAAGAAGGCGGCAACGATAAAGTGATTCTTTGTGACCGTGGCGCTAACTTCGGTTACGACAACCTGGTCGTTGATATGCTGGGCTTCAGCATAATGAAGAAAGTCTCTGGCAACTCCCCGGTAATTTTCGACGTTACCCACGCACTGCAATGCCGCGATCCGTTTGGTGCAGCTTCTGGTGGTCGCCGCGCCCAGGTTGCCGAACTGGCACGTGCCGGTATGGCTGTAGGTTTGGCTGGTCTGTTTATTGAAGCGCATCCGGATCCGGAACATGCGAAATGTGACGGTCCATCCGCGCTGCCGCTGGCTAAACTGGAGCCGTTCCTCAAGCAGATGAAAGCGATTGATGATCTGGTTAAAGGTTTCGAAGAGCTGGATACCAGCAAGTAATCTTTTCTGCTTTGAAAACAAAGGCCTTATCGTTTTACGGTAGGGCTTTTTTCATGATCAAAGAAGACAAAAAAGGCCGCAGGCTGTTACCCCTGCGGCCGGTTTCGGGCGCATATTGCCATCACGGCAGCCTGACGCCCGTTTTCACCTTACTTCCGACTACGCCACCAGCCAACAATTGCTGCGGTAATAATTCCCGCAAGGATCGGTGCTGCCAGGTCGTGCCAGAAAATCACGGCAAACTGCGCGAGCGTCATATAGCCGCCTTGTTGTAATGACAACATTTTGCGGCTATTCTTGAATTGTTGTGGTTCAAGATTAGCCCCCGTTCTGTTGTCAGGTTTGACCTCTCAACGTGCGGGGGTTTTCTCTTTCCAGCAACCAATGCCGCCAGGGATAAAGCCCCCACAACATTGCGCCTCACCGGATAACTCCGGCTTGGTGTGGATACTACGTCTCAATTTATATTCACTTCATCCCTGAAATGTGCGCAATGCTGTACGCGTTCCGGCTTTTCATCAGCTGTTGCAGAGGTTTCATGAGTGTTCTGGATGATGCTTCCAGGTCGTGCCAGAAAATCACGGCAAACTGCGCGAGCGTCATATAGCCGCCTTTTTGTTGTAATGACAACATTTCGCGGCTATTCTTGAATTGTTCTGGTTCAAGATTAGCCCCCGTTCTGTTGTCAGGTTTGACCTCTCAACGTGTGGGGGTTTTCTCTTTCCATGAATGGATATGGGCCGGAATTTTATCGCAGAGAAGATGTGGCAGAATATTACTCACCAGAACTCGTTACAGTAAGTTTACCGTTATAGTCTTGTGCCAGGGAAAGTAGTATCTGCGTTACATGACCGGCGGATAGCCGAGCACTGTGAGTAAAAGTTGTTTGTTTATATAACCAATAGATAAAGTGTCTGCTGGCTGCTAAAGAGAGCGTCTTAGCATTATTGTTATCCCCACCGGTTAATGAGCAGGCCATTTTACGATTTTTATCTTGTTCCCATAGCTGCCACTGATTTTTCCACCAGCCATGGTACGTTACCCCCTGAAAATGCCACGGTGTATTCGTGTCACTGTCATTTATTTCCTCTTCTATAAACCAAAGCTCACCCTGGCGTTGACGAAATTGTTTGGACCATGCGGTAATGGCTGCGCCTCTTAGAAAGCATTCATGTGAAATGACATTTATCTTAACTTCAGGATAGAGGATATTCAGTAAACGGAAATGTCCGTGTACAGCGATAACAGGACGTAGAACCGTACCTCTGGCATTGCGTTTGAGCTCAGCACTCCCATACTGAATTTCATCGAACTGGCTTCGGTTAAGAAATTGTTTTTCTCGCATATCAATGCGTTGTACGATGTCACTATGAAATAAATCGGGTTCAACATACCCTTTCCAGCGATAACGTAAAGATTCTCCTGTCTGGTGCTGAGTAAAATTAGTGGAGATATGAAGAATATTACCTCGAACACTATCAACGCTGAGTAGAACATATAGTTTCTGCTCCGAGCTTCTCCCTTGAAATGGCACAATAAGAGGAACCGTTTCAATTTGTTCTGGTGGTGCTATTTCTTTTTGTAGAAGCTGTTTTGGTGTCCAGACTTTTTTGCAGACGCGACACTGAACGCGCTGTGTCCCTTGTGGATTATGACCATAGCAAATAATCTCTTTGCAATAACATACAGGGCAAAAAAGACCTCTTTCACAGGCGTATGCGGTTAAGTACGCTGATAGCCAGTCACGAAATTGTTGTCCATCAAACAGGGGGGGATAACTCCCACATGCCTGACAGTGCAATGCAGGATACCCTAACCTGTAATCAGGCCAGCTGTAATCAGCAGATGTTGGTAATCCTAAATTGCGACAACCAAACGTTTTGCAGGTATTAATTGTAAATAGTGTCGACATAGGTCACCAACGATTTTAAGTGGTTGCTAATTCTGCCCTATAACTCTTGTCAAGTTGTGTGAGCAGATTCACATAAAGTAACCATTAAAAACGTAAAGTAACAAACGTTAATATAACTGAACGGAACGGGTTATGAAGATACAAATAATTACTGAGGATATCCTGTTGCTATTACCATTTTTGACCTGTGCCAAAGATGTATCGATTATTTATACTAATGTTCTCCATGCACACGTGGAACATTATAAAACTCTATGACTTGTTGATACTAAACGAGACATTGGGGGCTGGGTAAATATCGCTACTCAGGTAAAACAGGATAAGTAAAAGGTAACGCAGTATGTTTTTTATACCAGGAGGGTATTTTACTGGACCATGTATTAGTAGTCTTACAAAAGGTGGGTACTAGTATTGAACTCATGAATACTGTGTCATTTTACACCGTTACAATGTGAAATCATGAATTCAGTCATGTCTACTATAATACATTATTACAGCTTGAACAGGTAAAACCCCATGCTGTACTGGGAAAGGTATTTTATCAGAATAGTAATAGAACATTGATGGATAAACCTTATGCCATTATTGAGAAAGATGGAGTGAAGAACAGTGCAATAATTTTGCACTGCATGTTTGTATTTAAGGATGCTGTTTACTCCACAACACATGTAGGCATTTAAAGTAGGGATGAAATTAAATCCCCACAACATTATATCGACGAACTAAAAGGTAAAGTTGATTTGACTGTATTGCTGGTCTATGAGTTTGTGCCAGTTAGCCAATTCAGTAAGGGGGGGGACTGACCATCAGGAATGAACAAATTAATTGTATACGTGGTGTTGATGTGAAGAAATAAATACGTTTGACGTAGTGTGCTTTACATTACTATATTTGTTAATTCATAAGAGCAAGATTCACAGGGCATTTATTGCCTTTAGATGTGATCTTTAACTAAATTTATTATTATCTATAAACTACCTTCAGGAAAGGCGGTGAATAGTTTTTATTTTAAATAAAATGGTGCCTATAATGTGTAAAAAAATACTATTGCCAGTAATGTCTTCTCTATTGTTTGCACAAAGCCTATTCGCAGAAGAAATTACTCTTTTTTATACTAACGATCTACATGCTCATGTTAATCCATGGGTTAATACAGTTGTGGATAAAAGTCGTCCTGTCGGAGGATTTGCAACTATTGCTGGTATTGTCAATCAAGCAAAACAAAACGACAAAAATGTTTTCTTTTTTGATGCCGGGGATTACTTTACAGGACCATATATTAGTATATTGACAAAAGGCGAAGCTATAGTTGATATCTTAAATACCATGCCCTATGATGCTGTCTCTGTGGGTAATCATGAATTTGATCATGGTACACCTAACATGGTTGCTCAATTGGCTAAAATTACTAATTTTCCTGTGTTGTTGAATAATGTTTATTATAAAAATAGTGATAAGCGCGTCATTGATAAGCCGTGGACTATCATTGAAAAAAATAATCTAAAAATCGGCGTTATTGGTATGCATAGTCGGTTTGCTTTTTACGATACCATTGCAGCAAAAATGATTGAAGATGTTGAAGCCCGGGATGAAATACCAGAGTTAAGACAATCTATTTCAGAATTAAAAACAAAAAATGTCGATCTAATAGTATTGCTTGCCCACGAAGGAGTTCCAGGTAGACAATCTAGCTTTGGTAATAATGATGTTTCCCGTTTACTCCAGGCTGATATTGATACCGCGAAAAAAGTTGATGGCATAGATATACTCATCACCGGTCATGCACATGTTGGCACACCTGTACCAATTAAAGCTAATAATACTTTAATCGTCTCAACCGATGCCTATGCAACCGATTTAGGTAAATTAGTGATTAACTTTAACCCCGAAACGAAAAAAATTGAAAGTTATAATGGTAGATTAATTACACTTTTTTCCGACCAATATAAGCCTGATCCTGGCGTACAAAAAGAAATTGACAAATGGGAACAAAAACTTAAAACAATCACCAGTCAGGTCATTGGTCACTCAGCGAATGTACTAACCCGCTCTTATGGGGAATCATCTCCGCTTGGAAATTTGATGCTTGATGCATCAATGGCACAATCAACGGATGCCGTTGTAGGTTTCCAGAATAGTGGTGGTCTTCGCGCAGATATACCTAAAGGAGACATTACGGTTGGTGATGTAATCAGCACTTACCCATTTAATGATGAATTAGTTGAGATGGATCTAACGGGTAAGGACTTAATTTCACTTATGATTCATGCAACTAATCTTACGAACGGTGCTTTACAAGTTTCTAAAAATGTAAAGGTAACCTACAACAGTAAAAAGCCATTAAATGAAAGAATCGTTTCATTTACTATTGATGGGCAATCGATTCAAGACAGCAAAACGTATCGTGTTGTCACAAACTCTTTTTGTGCCAGTGGAGGGGATGGTTATCAGGCTTTTGTCTCGGGAAAGAATCGTAAAACGATACCTGGAAGTTCTAATTCTGGTTCATTGATAAGTTATTTTAAAGATCATGATGTTGTCATACCTGATATGACGAAACGAGTTACAGATATTGCTAATTCTAATAGCGATAATTGATTTGTATTTGAAAATAAAAAGGTCTGTACATCCATATAAAACCTTGAATAACATACTTCATTTTTATATAACAAAAAGGACTGGTTATGAAGATAAAAACAAAGTTTCGTCTGCTTGCATTAAGTTTATCCGCAACGTTAGTTTTGCCAATTAATGCGAAGGATGTGACTATATATTATACAAACGATTTACATGCTCATGTTTCTCCAGGAAAGCTCCCCTTTGTCGACAAGGAACGTGCAGTGGGCGGTTTTGCTAATATTGCAACTATAGTTAATGATGCCAGGAAAAAAAGTAAAGATGTATTTTTCTTTGATGCGGGGGATTACTTCACCGGGCCATATATAAGCTCCCTGACCAAAGGTGAAGCAATTATTGACATCATGAACACAATGCCTTTTGATGCGGTGTCGGTGGGGAACCACGAATTTGACCATGGTGTCGATAATATGGTTAAGCAGTTATCAAAAGCGAATTTCCCAGTTTTGCTGGGTAATGTTTTTTATGCCAACAGTAACAAACCCGTCTGGAATAAACCCTGGACGATTGTTGAAAGAAATGGCACAAAAATTGGTGTAATTGGGATACACCAAAAATTTGCATTTTATGATACCGTTGCGGCTAAGGCTTACGCCGGTTCAGAAGCCCGCGATGAAGTTCCTTATATTCAAAAAGGGCTTGATGCATTAAAGGGCAAGGTTGATATCATCGTTCTGCTTATCCACGAGGGGACGCCTGCTCGTCAATCAAGCTACGGAAATAAAGATGTCGCCAGGATGCTGCAAGCCGATATCGATACCGCAAAGAAATTTGAGGGTATTGATGTGTTAATCACAGGACATGCTCATGTTGGTACGCCAGAGCCAATTAGAGTTAATGATACGCTTATTGTTTCAACAGATGCGTATGGTACTGATATTGGTAAATTAACATTGGATTTTAACCCTAAGACTAAAAAAATTGATGGCTATGACGGTAAATTAATCACTGTATTTGCTGACGAATATAAAGCTGATCCAAAAGTCCAGGCCAGAATTGATAAATGGAATGCTAAGCTGAAAAGTATCACTGAGCAGGTTATTGGGACAACAACGGCACCATTCACTCGTTCTTATGGTGAATCATCGCCTGTTGGTAATTTAGTCCTCGATGCCATGATGGCTAAAGCACCAGACGCAATTATGGGATTACAAAACAGCGGCGGGTTACGTGCTGATTTTCCACAAGGGAATTTAAAATATGGTGATGTAATTACTACCTTCCCATTTAATAATGAACTTGTTGAGATGGATCTCACCGGACAAGAACTCATTGATTTAATGGTTCATGCAACTAATCTCACTAATGGGATTTTGCAAGTGTCAAAAAGCGTTCATGTCGAATACGATAGTAAAAAACCTTTAGGCCAGAGAATTATTAAATTCACTATTAATAATCAACCTGTAGATCCAACCAAAACTTATCGGGTCGTTACACACTCATTTTGTGCGACAGGTGGCGATGGATTTGAAGCATTCTTAAAAGGAACGAATGTCAAAACTATTAGCAGTACTACATCTGCAGAGTCAATTATTGATTATATTAAGGCACATAGTCCATTAACACCTGATCTCGAAATGAGAGTAGTCGATGTGAGCGCGGCTAAATAGGCTCAATGAATTGGCAGTGACATCAATTATGATTGAGATATTAACATGTCTCAATCATATTTATAACAAAAAACCACAGATAATGACGTGCGTTGTTTATTACAGGAATGTATTTTTTAATAACCTCAGTGGAAGGAGTTACACTTATGCAAAAAATAAAATATCTTTTGCCAGGCGTATTTATGTTGTTGCCCATAGTAACATTTGCTGATTCTGGAGATAATGAATATCTGTCTGGTTGGTGGCATCAAAGTATTAATATAGTAGGAAGCAATTCCACTCGCTTTGGTCCACAAAAAAGATCGGATTTGTATCCAGAGTATCGCGCATGGGCTCATGTTGACTGGTTTGATTTCTATGGCTATGCGGATTTGCCTAAATTTTTTGGTTTAGGAAATGATAATGATATTGGTATTTGGGATAATGGTTCACCATTTTTTATGGAAATAGAACCGCGTTTTAGCATCGACAAATTAACGGGGTTAGACTTAAGTTTTGGTCCATTTAAAGAATGGTATTTTGCTAATAACTATATCTACGATGCGGGAACGAATGAGGGGCAGCGCCAGAGTACCTGGTATATGGGGCTAGGGACGGATATTGATACAGGACTGCCGATGACGTTGTCTGCAAACATCTACGCTAAATATCAAGGGAATAATTATAATGCTGCTAATGCGAATGAGTGGGATGGATATCGGTTTAAAGTAAAATATGTAGTTCCGATTACTACCGTTTTGGGCGGTAAATTAAATTACGTCGGTTTTACTAATTTTGATTTTGGCTCGGATTTAAAAGAAAAATCCGGTGGTAAACAACAATTTTATTCCCGTACAAATAGCTCAATAGTCTCCACTCATGTACTTAGTCTTGTATATGCACACTGGAGTTATGGTGCGACTCTTCGCTATTTTTATCATGGCGGGCAATTTGATGAGGGAAGTAATGCATTTAACAGTAAAGGGGAAATGACTACGATAGATTCAACGGGCTGGGCATATTATTTAACTGTTGGTTATGCATTTTAAATAAAATGACTTTGAAAATGGATAATTTATGAAAATAAAATATATTGCCGTAAGTATTTTGCTGACGCTACCGTCCTGGGTCTGTGCAAAAGATGTTACTATTATTTATACCAATGATCTCCATGCTCATGTTGATACATACAAGCTTCCGTATGTTGCAGACGGTAAACGAGCAATAGGTGGATTTGCCAATATAACAACATTAGTAAAACAAGAAAAAGTTAGAAATAAAGCCACCTTTTATTTTGATGCAGGTGACTATTTTACCGGGCCCTATATTAGTAGTCTGACTAAGGGAGAGGCAATAATTGATATTATGAATACCATGCCTATTGATGTGGTATCCATCGGAAATCATGAATTTGACCATGGCTGGGACAATCTTCTCAGACAGTTAAGTAAAGCGAATTTCCCCGTTTTGTTGGGAAATGTATTCCATAAGGACAGTGAGATACCGTTCTGGAACAAACCGTATACCATTCTGGAAAAGGACGGTGTAAAGATTGGTGTTATTGGATTGCACGGCGTGTATGCGTTTAATGACACGATTTCAGAACTCTCAATTCAGGGACTCGATAACGATAACAACAATCGCTTTGATAAATCAGCGGCTACTCTCAAGAATCAGGGAATTGAGGCTCGCGATGAGGTGAAATATCTGCAACATTATCTGGATGAACTGCGGGGGAAAGTTGACATTACTGTCGCACTCATGCATGAAGGCGTTCCGGCACGTCAGTCCAGTATTGGTAACACCGATGTCAGGCGCGCGTTGGATAAAGATATTCAGACTGCAAGCAAAGTCAAAGGACTGGATATCCTCATTACCGGACACGCTCATGTAGGAACACCAGAACCTATCAAAGTAGGAAACACCTTAATTCTTTCTACTGACAGCGGCGGTATTGATGTAGGTAAATTGGTGCTCAACGTTGACCCGGTTGCCCGAACCCATGAAGTGAAAAGCTTCGAGCTGAAAACACTTTATGCCGACGAATGGAAACCTGATCCAACAACACAAAAAGCTATCGACGGCTGGAATAAAAAACTTGCAGATATTGTGCGCCAGCCGGTAGGTGAATCACCAATTATGTTAACCCGAGCCTATGGTGAATCATCACAGCTTGGAAACTTATTTACTGATGCAATGCTTGTTGCTGCACCGAATGCACAGATTGCGCTGATCAACTCCGGCAGTTTAAGGGCTGATATCAACGCTGGCTCCATTACCTTTGGTGACATTACCAGTACATTCCCCTTTAAGAATGAGCTTACCGAAATGGATCTCAGTGGCAAAGATCTGCGTAATCTAATGGAACATGGGGCATCACTTACTAATGGCATACTACAAATGTCCAAGGGTGCTGAAATGCATTATATGCCGCAGAAGCCTGTAGGACAGCGCATAGAGTACTTCACAATCAACGGTAAAGATGTTGTGGATACGGAGACTTATCATATTGCAACGACGACATTCCTTGCTTTGGGAGGGGATGGTTTTCTGGCATTTAAAAATGGAAGAAATGTGCAAGTTCGTGCCGGACATAATATGTCTGATGTCGTGATTGATTATCTGAAGTCAGGACACAAAATAATTCCTGCACAGATTAATGAAATGCGGGTCAACGCCAGCAACTAATATGAAATAATTTTTCATGATGCAATCCATTTTATGGGTTGCATCATTTTTTTAATCATTAATAAACGAATAGGGCAGTAAAAATGATAATTAAATGTGCCAGTAGAACCTGCAATTTACACTGTTCGCATTGCTATTTCGATAAAATCAAATCCAATACTGAATTTACAATGTGCGATTCAGACGATGAAACGTTACAGTTATTTATACGTCAGCAAGTTGATGCTCATGAAACCAGCAATGTGACTTTTTCCTGGCAGACTCGTGAACTAACGCTGGACGAATTTAATTTCTTTAATCGAGTCATCAAGCTACAACAGCAAATTGCGCAAGGTAAGAATATTATCAATACTGTGTTAATCAACGGTATCCTGTTAGATGATAGTTGGTGCAAGTTCTTCAAGAAAAATCAGTTTATTATTCGCCTTTCGGTGAATATCGCACCCCCATTGCACGATAATTTCTGCGAAACGATTTCTGGCAAACCAGCGATTCAACAGATTGAAAAGGCTGTGAGATTACTGCAAAAACATGATGTTGAATTTAATACTCTGACAGTCATTGACTCTATCAATAGTCAACAACCGTTGCGGATCTATCACTATCTTAAAAATCTTGGCAGTCGTGATATGCAGTTTATTCCCTTGCTTGAACCGCTTGCGCAAGGTGGGTTGAACGCGCGAAGCCTTGCTCCGGCCGCATTGGGGACTTTTTTGAAAACAATTTTTTACACCTGGGTACGTCTGGATATTGGAACAATTAAAATTCCTATTTTTGAACACGCTTTTGCGTCGTGGTGTGGATTACCAGTGCCGACCTGTCCTTTTACATCATTTGATGTTAGTGCGTTCACGTCAAAAATAAATACAGTTTCATCCCAGAGTGAGCACTCTGCTAATTCTAAATTTTTGTCGAGGAACAGTCGCCGAACGACCACAGCACGGAAAGGAGCAAAGAATCAAATAATTGAACAGTGTAAACCGCCACTTGCAGCAGAATGTACGAATTGTAATGTACAATTTACTTGTCTCGGTGGTTGCCCAAAAGATCGCATTGCGATTTCCCGAAGCGGCATTCCTGAACTCAACTATTTTTGCGAAAGCTATCAGGCTTTTTTCACTTATGTTGAACCTTACATGTTGATGATGAAGGCGCTGTGGGATAAAAATTATGCACCTTCCGATATTCGCCAGTATTTGGCCTAATATGGTTCTCTGTATGAGGGAGTAAAAACTCTCCTCCGATTTCCGCCATCGGAGGAGATATAAATGTCAGGCAAATATTGTCATTAAATAAGCTACAAACAGTGCCAGATGCGCCGCGCCGTTGAGTACGTTAGTACGGCCAGTCGAAAATGAAATATGGCACAGTACCAAAGAGGCTACCATTACCACCATCTCTGGTGCGCCCAGAGCAAACTGCAATTCATTACCCGTCATAAAGGCGATAAGCGTTACGACAGGTACGGTAAGCGAAATAGTCGCTAATACCGAGCCAAAGAACAGATTCATCGCGCGCTGGACCTGGTTGCTTAAAACTGCTTTTAACGCCCCCAGACCTTCCGGCGACAGAATCAATAGCGCTACCAGGAAACCGGTAAAGGCCACCGGCGCATTCATGCTGGTGAGCAATGTTTCCAGCGGGCTGGCGTTCATTTTTGTGACCGCAATAACGGCAATTAGATGGATAATTAACCAGATGGCATGCCACAGGCTGCTATGAGCAGACGGTTTGCCATGATGCGGATCGTCATCATCGCTGTCATCTTCATGCTCATAGACAAACAGGCTTTGATGCGTTTTGGTCTGAATCAGCAAAAATACGCCGTACATCACTGCGGAAATTAATGCCACAAGTAACGCCTGACCGGTCGAAAAATTCGCCGCAGGCAGCGCCATCGGAAATACCAGCACGATTATGGCTAATGGGAACAGGGCAATTAAATACTGTTTAATACCAAACAGATTCATATATTGGGTAGCAAATTTACGTCCACCCAGCAGTAATGAAAAACCTACCAGTCCGCCGGTAACAATCATAATGATTGAATAGAGCGTATCTCGCATTAACGTCGGCGCTGCATCGCCGGTTGCCATTAAGGCTGAAATCAAACTGACTTCAAGAATAACGACGGAAAGGCTAAGAATAAGCGAACCGTAAGGTTCACCCAGACGATGGGCTAGTACGTCCGCATGACGGACAACACTAAAAGCACTGCTTAAAATACCAATAAGAGCAAGAAGGTTGATGCCAATAACCACTGGTAGTGTTTGGCTGCTTCCCCACAGGGACAGCACTACCAGCGCCAGAACCGGGAAAATAAGTGAAGTCTCCTTGTGGCGGGTTTTTACCGCCTCGTGAGCATTTGTCATTATGGTTATCCTTTGCAGATGAATTTGTTGGAAATGTAATAAATAGGCAGGAAAAATAACAGAAAGTGTCAGGATATCGGTAACATTTTACGAAATTTTACCCCGTAGTCGTTTTTTTACTCTTTGGAGTATAAAAACAAGCTACGTGTTTAGACAATGTTTGTATTAGCGTCTCTTGAGAATAGTCTGATGTGAGAGTTCTTATGTTTTGGCAAGAGGGGATATTGTTGACCACACTTAATGTTCAATTTTAATAAAGGAGTCAACAATGCCGTATAAAACGAAAAGCGACCTGCCGGAAAGCGTAAAACACGTTTTACCCACTCATGCCCAGGATATCTATAAAGAAGCATTCAACAGCGCCTGGGAGCAATATAAAGATAAAGAAGACCGACGTGATGATGCCAGTCGCGAAGAGACAGCGCATAAAGTGGCCTGGGCCGCGGTGAAACATGAATATGCCAAAGGCGATGATGATAAATGGCATAAAAAATCGTAAAACTCAGCGGCAAGTTAAAGCTATTCGTGCGGTGTTGCCTTGCAAGTGGTCTGTGGATTGCATATTGTCCCAATAGTGGTTTCAAAATGAGCAGTAAAAATGTCCGGAAGACACCAAAAAGTTGTCGCAGGGAAGTATGCAGTGGCGGAGGTGTAAGGTGATAACGCGTGATTTCTTGATGAATGCCGATTGTAAAACGGCATTTGGTGCCATTGAAGAATCACTCTTATGGTCGGCAGAACAACGGGCGGCCTCGCTGGCGGCGACGCTGTCTTGTCGACCTGATGAGGGACCGGTGTGGATCTTCGGCTATGGATCATTAATGTGGAATCCGGCGCTGGAATTTACCGAGTCGTGCACCGGTACGCTGGTTGGGTGGCATCGTGCTTTCTGTTTGCGGCTTACTGCCGGGCGGGGGACTGCGCACCAGCCGGGGAGGATGCTTGCACTGAAAGAGGGCGGGCGTACCACGGGCGTTGCGTATCGTCTGCCGGAAGAGTCTCTGGAGCAGGAGCTGACCTTACTGTGGAAGCGTGAGATGATTACTGGCTGCTATCTGCCGTCCTGGTGTCAGCTTCATCTTGACGATGGCCGCACCGTCAATGCGCTGGTGTTCATTATGGACCCGCGCCATCCTGAGTATGAGTCCGATACCCGCGCTCAGGTGATTGCCCCGTTGATTGCTGCGGCGAGTGGGCCATTAGGAACCAACGCACAGTACTTGTTTTCCCTGGAACAAGCGCTTAACAAACTGGGGATGCAGGATGACGGGCTGAGTGATTTACTGGTGTCGGTGAAAAAACTTCTGGCGGAAAATTTCCCGGATGGTGTGTTACGACCCGGGTTTGCCCGATAAAACATGTTAGCAGTGGGGCATCTCTATTATCTTGAGCGCCCCATACTTACCTTAAAATGTGAGCACTTTATCGGCAAGCAGCGTCCATTGCGCCAGTTCTACCAGAGTACCAATTTCCACACCATCAATCAGTGGAAGTGTGCTGATGCCACGACCATCGGTGCAGGTTTTGCACAATTTCACTGGCACATTTTGCGCCGTGAGGATCTCCAGCATTTGCTGAATGTTATAGCCTTCCCCAGGTTTTTGTCCGCGCAATCCGGCAGTGACTGCATCAGACATCAGGAATAGACGCAGATCCAGGTAGCTTTCCTGCTCTCGTAGCGCAATGGCCAGCCGCAGGCTGTTAAATAAGGATTCGCTCCCGTAGGGTGCGCCATTGGCAACGATCACGATTCTTTGCATTATTTACTCCTGTATTCAGGGAATTAGATGTTCAGTTTCTATCTTACAGCTTGTGTGCTGTCTGACCAATCCATCACATTTTTTAGGATTTGTCATAAAGCATGCAAAAGTACAAGAAAAATTACCAGTAATCGTTATTCTATAAAGCTGTAGCTGTTCATTTTTATTGGAAATTACTGACGTTTTGAGCCGTTTCGTCCCCCGCATTATCGCAATTTTTTTACTCTTGCTGCTGGCAGGCGGTATAGCTAGCGCACAGTCCTCTTTTAAGCAGCAAGCGGCAAATCCTTTTGATAACGACAGTGATGGTCTTCCTGACTTAGGAATGGCAGCGGAAAATCATGACGGTGAAAAACATTTTGCTGAAATTGTGAAAGATTTTGGTGAAACCAGTATGACTGATAACGGTCAGGACACTGGCGAGCAGGCGAGAGCTTTTGCGTTGGGAAAAGTCCGCGATGCGCTTAGCCAGCAGGTCAATCAGCACGTGGAATCCTGGCTATCGCCGTGGGGGAACGCCAGTGTCGACGTCAAAGTGGATAACGAAGGGCATTTTACAGGTAGCCGGGGGAGCTGGTTTGTACCGCTACAGGATAACGAACGTTATCTTACATGGAGCCAGATTGGGCTCACTCAGCAGGATGATGGTCTGGTCAGTAACCTTGGCGCAGGCCAACGCTGGGCGCGTGGCAACTGGTTGCTGGGATACAATACCTTTTATGACAACTTGCTGGACGAAAATCTCCAGCGTGCTGGATTTGGCGCTGAAGCCTGGGGCGAATATCTGCGCCTGTCTGCAAATTATTATCAGCCTTTTGCCTCCTGGCGTGAACAGACCGCCACGCTCGAGCAACGAATGGCGCGTGGTTACGACTTGACGGCCCGGATGCGGATGCCGTTTTACCAGCATATCAACACCAGCGTTAGCCTCGAACAATATTTTGGTCAGAGTGTTGATTTGTTTAACACCGGCACGGGTTATCACAATCCCGTCGCCTTGAGTCTTGGACTAAATTACACACCGGTCCCACTCGTTACAGTAACCGCCCTGCATAAACAGGGGGAAAGTGGAGAAAGGCAAAATAACCTCGGACTGAATATTAACTACCGTTTTGGCGTGCCGCTCAACAAACAGCTTTCTGCTGGCGAAGTTGCTGAAAGCCAGTCGCTACGCGGCAGTCGCTATGACAATCCGCAGCGAAATAATCTGCCGACTATTGAGTATCGGCAGCGTAAAACCTTAACGGTGTTTCTGGCGACGCCGCCCTGGGATCTTAAACCTGGTGAAACCGTGCCACTGAAATTACAAATTCGCAGTCATTACGGTATTCGGCAATTGATCTGGCAGGGAGATACGCAGATGTTGAGTCTGACATCGGGAGCGACAGCCAATAGTGCGGATGGCTGGACGTTGATCATGCCGGACTGGCAAAGTGGGGAAGGGGCGAGCAATCAATGGCGATTGTCGGTAGTGGTGGAGGATAATCAGGGGCAGCGTGTCTCCTCCAATGAGATCACGCTAACGCTTGCCGAACCTTTCGACGCAATGTCGAACGACGAACCGATCTGGGAACCGTAATCAGAAAATACGTTCCTGATGCACCCATACTGCAGCTTCTACACGAGATTTGAGCTTCATTTTTTTCAGCATGTGTTTCACATGCACTTTAACCGTGCTTTCAGTGATGTCCAGGCGACGGGCAATCATCTTATTCGGTAAGCCCTGAGCTATTAGTTTTAGAATGTCGCGTTCACGTGGCGTTAACTGGTTAACATCACGCTCAGTCGTAGCGCGGTTAGCGCGCAGGCTGGCGGCCAGAACAGGGGTTAACGCTTCGCTTAAGACCATTTCGCCAGCGGCAGCCTGATGCAATGCTTTCAGTAAATCTTCTGGCTCCATATCTTTTAACAGATAGCCATCTGCACCACGTTTCAATGCGGTTACCACATCTTCTTCATGGTTAGAGACGCTGAACACCACAATACGGCCGGAGAGGGACTTTTCGCGCAGTTTATCCAGCGTTTCCAGACCGTTCATGCCGGGCATATTGAGATCTAACAGGATCAGATCGGGATCAAGAGATTCCGCCAGTTCAATACCCTGTTCGCCATTACTCGCTTCGCCAACCACCGTGATATCCGGTGCCATACTGATAAGCTGTTTCACGCCAGTTCGCAGCATCGGATGATCGTCGATCAGCAGGATAGTAGCCGGTTCCTGATTACTCATGGGTATCTCCTTGGACGTCTGTGAAAGTTTTTTCGGGAATAAAGGTGACTACCACTTCAGTGCCACCTGATTCACGACGGCGGACGCGGCAGTCGCCACGTAAACTTTGCGCACGGTCACGCATAATTATCATGCCGTAGTGATTGCTGCGGATGGCATTTTCAGGCACGCCGCAGCCATTATCCTGAACGGTCAGTTTTACCTGATTATCGTTTTGCGCCACCGTCACCACGACCTCACTTGCTTGCGAATGTTTGAGGGCGTTACTTAATGCCTCACGGGCAATTTGCAACAGATGGATTGCCTGATGTGAAGGCACCAGACGTGGCGGCAATTGGTAATTCAGCTTCACCGGGAAGCCAAATTTGGCGCTGTACTCTTCGCAGCTCGCCTCCAGTGCGGGACGTAACCCTGGTTCGGTGAGCTGTAAACGAAATGTGGTGAGTAACTCACGCAACTGCGCCCAGGACGCATTCAGTTCGTTACGGATCTGGCTTAACAGTTCGCGGCTGCTTTCTGGCAGCGCGTCGCCTTGCATCTGTAAACAACTTACCTGCATTTTCATGCAAGAGAGCGATTGAGCAATAGAATCATGCAGTTCGCGCGCAATGGTGGCACGCTCTTCCATCACGATCAACTGCTGCTGGCGCTCTTGATGGCGATCCAGCGCCAGTGTGGCGGTGAGCTGTTCAACCAGGGTATCCACCAGTTGTTGTTGATCATGGCTAAGATGACGCCCCTGCGGCAGGGTAGCCAGCAAAATACCATACTGCATATGAGAATCCGCTAACCGCCATTTCAGCGTAGTGCCGCGATCGCCAACGGGTAAGACGCCGCGTGGGCAGAGATGGCAGCCTTTATCATCGCAACTCATATCTGGCTGACAGGTGAACTCCTGATGGTTCTCTTCATCTTCTGTGTCGTATACCCGTAGTTCGATATCACGCAACAGGGTTAAATTTTGTAGACCGTTAAGCACAGGCGACAGGCGTTCACACAGCGGAGCGCGGGAATGCAAACGGCGGTTGGCCTGCCACAAAAAAGAGAGAATCTGATTTTTATGCTCCAGTCCGGCAGTTTTCTCCTGTACCCGCTGCTCAAGCACGGCATAACTTTCCGCCAGTTCAGCAGACATATTGTTCAGTGCAGTCCCCAACATCGCCATCTCGTTGCGTCCGCTGATATTCGCTCTCTTACTAAAATCGCGATGACTGACGGCGCTGGCCATTGCCAGTAATTGTCGCCACGGTTGAAGCAAACGTGCTCGCAGCCAGATAATGGTAAACACCAGTAAAAGCGCCATAAAGACCGCCATTACCCGGTGGACGAGCACAACTGTCTCAATACGCGTTTCGGTGGTGCGATCGAAACCAGAAACCAGCTTATCAAGCCCGGCAACAAACTGGCTGACGTCTGCCGACACCGTTTCGCGGTTTTGTGCACGCAACAGCGCAGGAATCAATTCATTGCGCCAGTAATCCTGTAGCCCCTGTAATTGCGCCAGTTGCCCGTCTCGTTCTGCCGCACGAGTTAACTCGGTGCTAAATGCCGTTTGTTCCATCTCTTTGATTAAGGGCTTGTCATTCTCGCTTAATGGCACAGCCGCCAGCAGACGGTAACTTTGCATGCGCAGCGATCCCGCTTTGTTGATCGCATGGGCGCTGCCCTGAACGCCTTGCACCAGCCAGCCAGAAACTGCCATCCCCGCCAGTCCAATGGCAGTAGAAAGCAAAACAATCAGCGCAACCTGATTAACCAGGGTGAGCGGAGAGAGACAACGTTTAAGCATATAAACCTCTTCCTTCAGGCTTTGAATGAGCAATAACCTTAATGAATGTGACGATACATTCTGGAATGGCAGTATTCTCGGCTATTGGCTGAAGTATACCCATACCCGGAAAGAGTTACTCCTTATTTGCCGTGTGGTTAGTCGCTTTACGTCAGTAAGGGTAGGGATTTTACAGTGTCGTGAAAAATCTCAAAATTTTTATGAAATCTCTGTACTCACTATGGGTAATGATAAATATCAATGATAGATAAAGTTATATTGTCGTTTGATTTACATCAAATTGCCTTTGGCTACAGCCACTAAGGTGGCAGACATCGAAACGAGTATCAGAGGTGTCTATGAGTCACTCATCCGCCCCCGAAAGGGCTACTGGAGCAGTCATTACAGATTGGCGACCGGAAGATCCTGCGTTCTGGCAACAACGAGGTCAACGCATCGCCAGCCGTAACCTGTGGATTTCTGTTCCCTGCCTGCTTCTGGCGTTTTGCGTATGGATGTTATTCAGTGCCGTTGCGGTGAACCTACCGAAAGTCGGCTTTAATTTTACGACCGATCAGCTATTTATGCTGACTGCGCTACCTTCAGTTTCTGGCGCATTATTACGTGTTCCATACTCCTTTATGGTTCCAATCTTCGGTGGTCGTCGCTGGACGGCATTCAGCACCGGTATTCTGATTATTCCTTGCGTCTGGCTGGGTTTTGCCGTTCAGGATACCACTACGCCATATAGCGTCTTCATCATCATCTCTCTGCTGTGCGGCTTTGCTGGCGCGAACTTCGCCTCCAGTATGGCAAACATCAGCTTCTTCTTTCCTAAGCAGAAGCAGGGTGGTGCGCTGGGCCTGAATGGTGGTCTGGGCAATATGGGCGTCAGCGTTATGCAGCTGGTTGCTCCGCTGGTGGTATCACTGTCAATTTTTGCTGCATTTGGTAGCCAGGGGGTAACACAGCCTGATGGCACCGAGCTGTATCTGGCGAACGCGTCCTGGGTATGGGTGCCGTTCCTCGTCATCTTCACCATCGCGGCGTGGTTTGGCATGAACGACCTTGCTACCTCGAAAGCCTCCATCAAGGAGCAGTTACCGGTACTCAAACGTGGGCATCTGTGGATTATGAGCCTGCTGTATCTGGCAACCTTCGGTTCCTTTATTGGCTTCTCAGCAGGTTTTGCCATGCTGTCCAAAACGCAGTTCCCGGATGTGCAGATTTTGCAGTACGCCTTCTTCGGGCCATTTATTGGTGCGCTGGCGCGTTCCGCAGGTGGTGCATTATCTGACCGTCTGGGCGGCACGCGTGTCACACTGGTGAACTTTATCCTGATGGCAATTTTCAGCGGCCTGCTGTTTCTCACCTTACCGACTGACGGGCAGGGCGGAAGCTTTATGGCGTTCTTTGCGGTCTTCCTGGCACTGTTCCTGACCGCTGGGCTGGGTAGCGGCTCCACCTTCCAGATGATTTCCGTGATCTTCCGTAAACTGACGATGGATCGCGTGAAAGCAGAAGGCGGTTCTGACGAACGTGCCATGCGTGAAGCGGCAACCGACACTGCTGCGGCGCTGGGTTTCATCTCTGCGATTGGCGCTATCGGTGGCTTCTTTATCCCGAAAGCGTTTGGTAGCTCACTGGCATTAACGGGTTCGCCAGTCGGTGCAATGAAAGTATTTTTGATTTTCTATATCGCCTGCGTGGTGATTACCTGGGCGGTATACGGTCGGCATTCTAAAAAATAAATCGTAATATTTGATTATCCTTTGCGCGGCGTAATGTCGCGCTTTTTTTATTTCTCATTTAGTTACAACATACTTTAAGAGGGATAATTATTTAAACGGCGTCAATTAAGCGCCATTAATATGTCATCCATGGGGGATACTCCTTAATACCCATCTGTATAAAAATCCGAAGTATTTAAATGGCATTGGATGTAAAAGTTATTAATTTACAATTAGTTAGATAATGAATATTAATTATCCCAAAGGGGTATATTAGGAATTTACTTTATTTTTCATCCCCACCACTCTTGATCGTTATCAATTCCCACGTTGTTTCAGAGCGTTACCTTGCCTTTAAACATTAGCAATGTCGATTTATCAGAGAGCCGACAGGCTCCCACAGGAGAAAACCGATGAGTAAATTCCTGGACCGGTTTCGCTACTTCAAGCAGAAGGGCGAAACCTTTGCCGATGGGCATGGCCAGCTTCTCAATACCAACCGTGACTGGGAGGATGGATATCGCCAGCGTTGGCAGCATGACAAAATCGTCCGCTCTACCCACGGGGTAAACTGCACCGGCTCCTGTAGCTGGAAAATCTACGTTAAAAACGGTCTGGTGACCTGGGAAACCCAGCAGACTGACTATCCGCGTACCCGTCCGGACCTGCCAAACCATGAACCTCGCGGCTGCCCGCGCGGTGCCAGCTACTCCTGGTATCTTTACAGCGCCAACCGCCTGAAATACCCAATGATGCGCAAACGCCTGATGAAAATGTGGCGTGAAGCGAAGGCGCTGCATAGCGATCCGGTTGAGGCATGGGCTTCTATCATTGAAGACGCCGATAAAGCGAAAAGCTTTAAGCAGGCGCGTGGACGCGGTGGTTTTGTTCGTTCTTCCTGGCAGGAGGTGAACGAACTGATCGCCGCCTCTAACGTTTACACCATCAAAAACTACGGCCCGGACCGTGTCGCTGGCTTCTCGCCAATTCCGGCAATGTCGATGGTTTCTTACGCATCGGGAGCGCGCTATCTCTCGCTGATTGGCGGTACTTGCTTGAGCTTCTACGACTGGTACTGCGACCTGCCTCCTGCGTCTCCGCAAACCTGGGGCGAGCAAACTGACGTTCCGGAATCCGCTGACTGGTACAACTCCAGCTACATCATCGCCTGGGGTTCAAACGTGCCGCAGACGCGTACCCCGGATGCTCACTTCTTTACTGAAGTGCGTTACAAAGGCACCAAAACTGTTGCCGTAACGCCGGACTACGCTGAAATCGCCAAACTGTGCGATCTGTGGCTGGCACCGAAACAGGGCACCGATGCGGCAATGGCGCTGGCGATGGGCCACGTAATGCTGCGTGAATTCCACCTCGACAACCCAAGCCAATATTTCACCGACTATGTGCGTCGCTACACCGACATGCCAATGCTGGTGATGCTGGAAGAGCGCGACGGTTACTACGCCGCGGGTCGTATGCTGCGCGCTGCCGATCTGGTGGATGCGCTGGGCCAGGAAAACAATCCGGAATGGAAAACTGTCGCCTTTAATACCAATGGCGAAATGGTTGCGCCGAACGGTTCTATTGGCTTCCGCTGGGGCGAGAAGGGCAAATGGAATCTTGAACAGCGCGACGGCAAAACTGGCGAAGAAACCGAGCTGCAACTGAGCCTGCTGGGTAGCCAGGATGAGATCGCTGAAGTGGGCTTCCCGTACTTTGGCGGCGACGGCACGGAACACTTCAACAAAGTGGAGCTGGAAAACATTCTGCTACACAAACTGCCGGTGAAACGCCTGCAACTGGCTGACGGTAGCACCGCTCTGGTGACCACTGTTTATGATCTGACGCTGGCAAACTACGGTCTGGAACGTGGCCTGAACGACGTTAACTGCGCAACCAGCTATGACGATGTGAAAGCTTACACCCCTGCCTGGGCCGAGCAGATCACTGGCGTGTCTCGTAGCCAGATTATCCGTATTGCCCGTGAATTTGCCGACAACGCTGATAAAACGCACGGTCGTTCGATGATTATCGTCGGTGCGGGCCTGAACCACTGGTATCACCTCGATATGAACTACCGTGGTCTGATCAACATGCTGATTTTCTGCGGTTGTGTCGGTCAGAGCGGGGGCGGCTGGGCGCACTATGTAGGTCAGGAAAAACTGCGTCCGCAAACCGGCTGGCAGCCGCTGGCGTTTGCCCTCGACTGGCAGCGTCCGGCGCGTCACATGAACAGCACCTCTTATTTCTATAACCACTCCAGCCAGTGGCGTTATGAAACCGTGACTGCGGAAGAGCTGCTGTCGCCGATGGCGGATAAATCCCGCTATACCGGACATCTGATCGACTTCAACGTCCGTGCAGAACGCATGGGCTGGCTGCCTTCTGCGCCGCAGTTAGGCACTAACCCGCTGACTATCGCTGGCGAAGCAGAAAAAGCCGGGATGAATCCGGTAGATTACACCGTGAAATCCCTGAAAGACGGTTCCATCCGTTTTGCGGCAGAACAACCAGAAAACGGTAAAAACCACCCGCGTAACCTGTTCATCTGGCGTTCTAACCTGCTCGGTTCTTCCGGTAAAGGTCATGAGTTTATGCTCAAGTACCTGCTGGGGACAGAACACGGTATCCAGGGCAAAGACCTGGGGCAGCAGGGCGGCGTGAAGCCGGAAGAAGTGGACTGGCAGGACAACGGTCTGGAAGGCAAGCTGGATCTGGTGGTGACGCTGGACTTCCGTCTGTCGAGCACCTGTCTCTATTCCGACATCATTTTGCCGACGGCGACCTGGTACGAAAAAGACGACATGAATACTTCGGATATGCATCCGTTTATTCACCCGCTGTCTGCGGCGGTCGACCCGGCCTGGGAAGCGAAAAGCGACTGGGAAATCTACAAAGCCATCGCCAAGAAATTCTCCGAAGTGTGCGTTGGTCATCTGGGTAAAGAAACTGACATCGTCACGCTGCCGATCCAGCACGACTCTGCCGCTGAACTGGCACAGCCGCTGGATGTAAAAGACTGGAAAAAAGGCGAATGTGACCTGATCCCAGGTAAAACCGCACCGCACATTATGGTCGTAGAGCGCGATTATCCGGCAACTTACGAACGCTTTACCTCTATCGGCCCGCTGATGGAGAAAATCGGTAACGGCGGTAAAGGGATTGCCTGGAACACCCAGAGCGAGATGGATCTGCTGCGTAAGCTCAACTACACCAAAGCGGAAGGTCCGGCGAAAGGCCAGCCGATGCTGAACACCGCAATTGATGCGGCAGAGATGATCCTGACACTGGCACCGGAAACTAACGGTCAGGTAGCCGTGAAAGCCTGGGCTGCCCTGAGCGAATTTACCGGCCGTGACCATACGCATCTGGCGCTGAATAAAGAAGACGAGAAGATCCGCTTCCGCGATATTCAGGCACAGCCGCGCAAAATTATCTCCAGCCCGACCTGGTCTGGTCTGGAAGATGAACACGTTTCTTACAACGCCGGTTACACCAACGTTCACGAGCTGATCCCATGGCGTACGCTCTCTGGTCGTCAGCAACTGTATCAGGATCACCAGTGGATGCGTGATTTCGGTGAAAGCCTGCTGGTTTATCGTCCGCCGATCGACACCCGTTCGGTGAAAGAAGTGATGGGCCAGAAATCCAACGGCAACCCGGAAAAAGCGCTCAACTTCCTGACGCCGCACCAGAAGTGGGGTATCCACTCCACCTACAGCGACAACCTGCTGATGCTGACTTTAGGTCGCGGTGGTCCGGTGGTCTGGTTGAGTGAAGCCGATGCCAAAGAGCTGGGTATCGCCGATAACGACTGGATTGAAGTCTTCAACAGCAACGGTGCTCTGACTGCCCGTGCGGTTGTCAGCCAGCGTGTTCCGGCAGGGATGACCATGATGTACCACGCGCAGGAACGTATCGTTAACCTGCCTGGTTCGGAAATTACCCAACAGCGTGGTGGTATCCATAACTCGGTCACCCGTATCACGCCGAAACCGACGCATATGATCGGCGGCTATGCCCATCTGGCATACGGCTTTAACTACTACGGCACTGTAGGTTCTAACCGCGATGAGTTTGTTGTAGTGCGTAAGATGAAGAACATTGACTGGTTAGATGGCGAAGGCAATGACCAGGTACAGGAGAGCGTAAAATGAAAATTCGTTCACAAGTCGGCATGGTGCTGAATCTCGATAAGTGCATCGGCTGCCACACCTGTTCAGTTACCTGTAAAAACGTCTGGACCAGCCGCGAAGGCGTGGAATACGCGTGGTTCAACAACGTTGAAACCAAGCCGGGCCAGGGTTTCCCGACCGACTGGGAAAACCAGGAAAAATACAAAGGTGGCTGGATCCGTAAAATCAACGGCAAACTGCAACCGCGCATGGGTAACCGCGCCATGCTGCTGGGTAAAATCTTTGCTAACCCGCATCTGCCGGGTATCGATGATTATTACGAGCCGTTTGATTTTGATTATCAGAACCTGCATACCGCGCCGGAAGGCAGCAAATCGCAGCCGATTGCCCGTCCGCGCTCGCTGATTACCGGCGAACGGATGGCGAAAATCGAAAAAGGGCCGAACTGGGAAGATGACCTGGGCGGTGAGTTTGACAAACTGGCGAAAGACAAGAACTTCGACAACATCCAGAAGGCGATGTATAGCCAGTTCGAAAACACCTTCATGATGTATTTGCCGCGCCTGTGCGAACACTGCCTGAACCCGGCATGTGTGGCGACCTGCCCGAGCGGTGCGATTTACAAGCGTGAAGAAGATGGCATCGTCCTGATCGACCAGGACAAATGCCGTGGCTGGCGTATGTGCATCACCGGATGCCCATACAAAAAAATCTACTTCAACTGGAAGAGCGGTAAGTCTGAGAAGTGCATCTTCTGCTATCCGCGTATTGAAGCCGGTCAGCCGACGGTGTGTTCAGAAACCTGTGTCGGTCGTATCCGTTATCTCGGCGTGCTGCTGTACGATGCGGACGCCATTGAACATGCGGCCAGCACCGAGAACGAAAAAGATCTCTACCAGCGTCAGCTGGACGTGTTCCTCGATCCGAACGATCCGAAGGTCATCGAGCAGGCGATTAAAGATGGTATCCCGCTGAGCGTTATTGAAGCTGCGCAGCAGTCGCCGGTTTATAAAATGGCGATGGAATGGAAACTGGCGCTGCCGCTGCATCCGGAATATCGCACACTGCCGATGGTCTGGTACGTGCCGCCTCTGTCTCCGATTCAGTCTGCAGCAGACGCTGGCGAGTTGGGCAGCAACGGTATTTTGCCAGACGTCGAAAGCCTGCGTATCCCGGTACAGTATCTGGCGAACCTGCTGACCGCAGGCGACACCCAACCGGTGCTGCGTGCGCTGAAACGCATGCTGGCAATGCGTCATTACAAACGTGCTGAAACCGTTGACGGTAAAGTGGATACCCGTGCGCTGGAAGAGGTCGGTCTGACCGAAGCTCAGGCACAGGAGATGTACCGTTACCTGGCGATTGCCAACTACGAAGATCGCTTTGTGGTGCCGAGCAGTCATCGTGAACTGGCGCGGGAAGCCTTCCCGGAGAAAAATGGCTGCGGCTTTACCTTTGGTGATGGCTGCCACGGTTCAGATACCAAATTCAATCTGTTCAACAGCCGTCGTATCGATGCCATCGATGTGACCAGCAAAACGGAGCCGCATCCATGATCGAACTCGTGATTGTATCGCGTCTCCTTGAATATCCGGATGCTGCCTTATGGCAGCATCAACAGGAGATGTTTGAGGCGATTGCCGCGTCGGAAAATTTGTCGAAAGAAGATGCCCATGCGCTGGGCATTTTCCTGCGCGATTTAACGGCGCTGGATCCGCTGGATGCCCAGGCGCAGTACAGCGAACTGTTCGACCGTGGTCGCGCCACGTCACTGTTGCTATTCGAACATGTTCACGGTGAATCCCGCGATCGTGGTCAGGCGATGGTGGATTTACTGGCGCAGTACGAGCAGCACGGCTTGCAGTTAAACAGCCGCGAATTGCCGGACCATCTGCCGCTGTATCTGGAATATCTGGCGCAGCTGCCGCAAAGCGAAGCCGTGGAGGGGTTGAAAGATATCGCGCCGATTCTGGCATTGCTGAGCGCGCGTCTGCAACAGCGTGAAAGCCGTTATGCCGTGCTGTTTGATCTGCTGCTGAAACTGGCGAATACCGCTATCGACAGCGACAAAGTGGCGGAAAAAATTGCCGATGAAGCGCGCGACGATACGCCGCAGGCGCTGGATGCTGTCTGGGAAGAAGAGCAGGTTAAATTCTTTGCTGACAAAGGCTGCGGTGATTCAGCAATCACTGCTCATCAGCGTCGCTTTGCCGGTGCCGTCGCGCCGCAATATCTGAATATCACCACCGGAGGACAGCACTAATGCAATTCCTGAATATGTTCTTCTTTGATATCTACCCGTACATTGCCGGGGCGGTCTTCCTGATTGGTAGTTGGCTGCGCTATGACTACGGGCAGTACACCTGGCGCGCGGCATCCAGCCAGATGCTGGACCGTAAAGGAATGAACCTGGCGTCGAACCTGTTCCATATCGGGATTCTGGGGATTTTTGTCGGTCACTTCTTCGGTATGTTGACGCCGCATTGGATGTATGAAGCCTGGCTGCCGATTGAAGTGAAACAAAAAATGGCGATGTTTGCTGGTGGGGCCAGCGGCGTGCTGTGTCTGATTGGTGGCGTGCTGTTGCTGAAGCGTCGTCTGTTCAGCCCACGCGTGCGTGCAACGACTACCGGAGCGGATATCCTGATCCTGTCGCTGCTCGTTATCCAGTGCGCGCTGGGCCTGTTGACCATTCCGTTCTCCGCCCAGCATATGGACGGTAGCGAGATGATGAAACTGGTTGGCTGGGCGCAGTCGGTAGTGACCTTCCACGGTGGCGCTTCTCAACATCTTGATGGCGTGGCGTTTATCTTCCGTCTGCACCTGGTGCTGGGGATGACGTTATTCCTGCTGTTCCCGTTCTCGCGTCTGGTGCACATCTGGAGCGTACCGGTGGAGTATCTGACACGTAAGTATCAGCTGGTGCGCGCTCGCCACTAAGCACGACATAGTGCCTGATGCGCAGCGCTTATCAGGCCTACAGAGTCGTACAATTCATTGATATTACGTGATATGTATGCCGGATAAGGCGTTCACGCCGCATCCGGCATAACGTAACGCACGTTGTCAGCCTACTGAAATCATCAGTTACACATTGTCGATATTTCAGATTGTAGAGAAACGAACCTCATCTATATGATTGGCCCACCTATGGAGCAGTGAAGGAGCACTGACCGTGGATCAACCTAATCACTCGACGATCTCTGCGGCATTAAAAATAATCGCCACGGGGATCGCCTTACCCCCTGATAAAATTACCTCTCAACAACTGGATGTTCAGTTAAATAAACCTGCGGGCTACGTTGAGCGACGTTCCGGTATTTGCTGGCGCTATTTTGCCAGTAACGATGCCAGCCAGGCCGAACTGGCGGCAGAAGCTTTGCATAATGCGTTATCAGCGGCTGCCTTAAAACCTTCTGATATTGATCTGTTAATTTGTGCGTCAGCCATTGCCGTACAGGCATTACCCTGTAGCGCAATTCATATTCTTAAAGCCGCTGGTATGCCCGCAGGCGTTGCCGGATTTGATATCAACAGTAGCTGTGTCAGCTTTATTTCCGCTCTGGAAGTTGCTGCCGGATTATTAAACTGTGGAGCATATCGGCGCATTGCCATCGTCTCGGCAGATATTGCTTCACGTGGTATCGACTGGAATCATGAAGAGTCGTCACTCATTTTTGGTGATGGTGCAGCGTGCGCGATTGTCGAGCGGGGCGATGGTCGCAGCGGGATTATCGCCAGCCTGATCGAAATGTATCCCGAAGGTAACGAGCTGTGTGAAATTCGCGCTGGCGGCACGCGGTGTAATCCTCGTTCAGGCGTCAGTGATAGCGACTTCCTTTTTCATATGCAGGGGAAACCGCTGTTTCGTTTTGCCTCTTCACTTATTGAAGATTATTTTTCGCGCTTACTGCAAAAAAGCGGTCTGCAA
This sequence comes from Escherichia sp. E3659, assembly GCF_005781135.1. Taxonomy (NCBI): domain Bacteria; kingdom Pseudomonadati; phylum Pseudomonadota; class Gammaproteobacteria; order Enterobacterales; family Enterobacteriaceae; genus Escherichia; species Escherichia sp. E3659. The sequence goes on from NZ_VATQ01000006.1 coordinate 231,077, forward strand.
CTGGCTGATATCGGTACGGTCGTTCCGCATCAGGCCAGTCATCTTTCCCTTGAACATATGCGTAAACGGCTGCGAGTGACGGAATCTGCGCTTATTGATGTCTACCGCTTCTACGGCAATCAGGTCGCGGCTTCCATACCCACGGCGCTGCATGAAGCGGTGATTAGCGGTCGTTTTACTGCGAATAAACCTGCAATGTTGATTGGCACGGCGGCGGGATTAACTCTGGCGGGTATGGTGATTTTACCGTGAAAATCCTCGTGACGGGAGCGACCAGCGGCCTGGGGCGAAATGCCGTGCAACATTTGTTGCAATCGGGTGTGTCGGTTGTGGCAACAGGGCGAAATCGCGAGGTTGGTAAAAGTCTGACAAGCGCAGGTGCGCAGTTTGTGGCTCTCGATTTAACCGAGACAACAGAGGATGACTGCGCCCGGTTGATGGAAGGCTGCGATGCCGTCTGGCACTGTGCGGCAAAGTCTTCGCCATGGGGCGACAAAACGGTATTCTGGCTTGCTAATGTTAAAGCGACCCACAACCTGGCACAGGCGGCAGGCAGGCTGAACGTTCCCCGGTTTATCCATATCTCCACGCCTGCGGTTTACTTTGATTTTCAACATCACTACGACCTGCCAGAAACCTGGCTTGCGCGCTCTTTCTCAAGTCATTACGCCAGCAGTAAATATGCCGCTGAGCAGGCTATTGCCGGGGCAGTAGCGCAATATCCTGCCACGACGTTTATTCTTTTGCGTCCACGCGGGCTTTTTGGCCCCTATGACCAGGTGATTGTTCCCCGCCTGATGCAGCAGTTGCAGCAGGGCGGCGGTTGCTTACGTTTGCCGCGCGGGGGCGACGCGTTATTGGATCTCACGTTCGTGCAAAATGTGGTGTATGCCATGCAGCTGGCAACGCACGTTGAAGGCTTACGCTCGGGCAGTATTTACAACATCAGCAATCACCAGCCACAGCAGCTATCGGTGATGCTTGACGCCTTGCTGCGCCAGCAACTGGGCTTGAGTTACCGCATTGCTGCTGTTCCCTGGCCACTGCTTTCTCTGGTCGCGCGCGGGCTGGAACTGTACGGGAAGTGCGTTAATCAGGAACCTGTTATCACACGTTACAGCGCCGGAACACTCTGTTTTGATATGACGCTGAGTGCGCAAAAGGCCATTACAGAGTTGGGATATCACCCGCGCTTTTCGATGGAGCAAGGTATTGCAATCACGGGGCAATGGCTGAGGGAACATGGCAAAAATAACCTCATTTGAAACGGGCTGGTGTACCCATATTGGCTGCATTGCGCTAAAAGGGGCTGGGCTGAAAGTGTGTAAGTTCCCCGCCCGCGCCTGGCTGCTGGAAGCGGGCGAGAAACGCTGGCTGTGGGACACTGGCTATTCATCGTGGTTCGAACATTACACGCAATCTGGTGTGTTTCGTCTTTATCGTAAGGTCACGCCGGTTTATTTCGATCCGCAACAGGCGCTGGTGCGGCAACTTTCTGCACACGGACTGGCGGCAAAAGATGTTGATGCGATTATTCTGTCGCATTTTCACGCCGATCATATTGCTGGCCTGCGCGATTTCCCTGATGTCGCCTGCATCTGTTCTGGTGAAGGTTGGCAGCAGGTAAGAACGCTGCGTGGCATAGCCGCACTGCGCCAGGCTTTTGTACCAGGGCTGATCCCGGAGAATTTTGACTCATCACTGCGTTTTATTGAAAGTTTCGCATCGGTGAGTTTGCCTCCTGAACTGGCACCGTTTGAGAGTGGCTATTTGCTGCCAGAAAGCAATGGCGAAATTATCCTCGTGCCGCTTCCCGGTCATGCTGGCGGACACACTGGCGCGTTTGTGCAGACAGACGAAGGCTGGATTTTACTGGCTGGGGATGCAGCATGGGCACCAGCTAACTATCAGGAGCAGCGAGGGCCTTCACCACTGGCGCATCTGGTGATGTCTGACAGCCGCGCCTACTACCGCACGCTTGGGCAATTACATAAGCTTTGGCAAAACGGCGCAGTGGACATTCGTTTGTGCCACGAGGGGGATTTATGATCCCGTTGGCTTTACTCTGGCGCTACTTTCGTACCCGCAGGCTGCATTTCACCGATCGCCAGGCGTTGGAATACTGGCAGGCAAAAAGGCTGCATCAGTTCCGGCAAAATGCCTTATCTAAAAGCCCGTGGTTTCAGCGTTATCTGGCCTTGCCCTTTAACCAGTGGCCGTTTATGGACAAAGCGTTAATGATGACGCACTTCGATGAGATGAATACCGCTGGTTTAAAGCGCGACGAACTTCTCGATTGTGCAATGCGCAGTGAGCAGAGCCGTGATTTCAAACCCTGCGTTGGCAAGTTCAGCGTTGGGCTTTCATCAGGTACATCGGGGCGTCGTGGACTTTTTGTTGTTAGCCCGCATGAACAACAGATGTGGGCCGCTGGTGTGCTGGCAAAAGTGTTGCCCGACGGTTTATTTGCCAAAGAGCGGGTAGCGCTGTTTTTGCGTGCGGACAACAACCTCTATCAAAGCGTGAATAACCGCTGGTTAAGTCTCGACTTTTACGATCTGCTGGCGCCATTTCAGGCGCAACTCAAACAACTGGAACAGCGAGCGCCCACGATTATTGTCGCGCCAGCTCAGGTATTACGCGCACTGGCGCTGGCGGTCATTGCCGGAGAGTTAACACTAAAGGTCAAAAAAGTGATTTCGGTGGCGGAAGTTCTGGAGCCGCAGGATCGGGAATTACTGCGAAGCGTGTTCAACAATGTGGGCGAGATTTATCAGGCGACAGAAGGCTTTCTCGCCTCTACCTGCCGGTGTGGCACGTTACATCTCAACGAAGAATTTGTTCACATTGAACCGCAATGGCTGGATGAGCACCGTTTCGTGCCGATCGTCACAGACTTTACCCGCACCACGCAGCCGGTGGTGCGTTATCGACTTGATGACGTGCTGGTGGCAAGTGAACAGCCATGCCCCTGTGGCAGTGCGACAATGGCGATTGCGCGTATCGAAGGGCGGCAGGACGATCAACTGCAACTGCCGACAAGATCTGGCGATATTCAGACCGTTTTTGCCGATGCCTGTAGTAGGGTGCTGGCGATGACGTTGCCGCTAACAACCGATTATCGCCTGCTACAAACCGGGCCAGCACAATTGACGTTAATAGCCGATTGTGAGCTGCGGATGCTGGAGCATTGCCGGGAGGCGTTGAATGCCTTGTTTATACGCCAGGATATCGCTGCCGGGCAATTGATATGGTCATTGGAATCGCAAACGGTGCCCGTCACTTTTGCAGCCAAGCGTCGGCGGATTGTGCGTGAGTGGGGGCGGGAATGAGCAATCTACTGCTACGCCTGAAACAGATGCTGCTTGGCTGGGGAACCGTTGGGATAATCTACAACTTTAGCGACTACCTGCAAGGTGAAGGGTATCAATTAACCCCGTCAGTAATTGATAATTTGATTGTGTTTTCGCCCTCAGCCGTGTGGCTGTATCTCTCGTTTTTTTTAATTGTGCCGTTAGGTTATTTATCCACACCACTTTGCCACCTGCGCTGGCTTGCCCGCGCAATGCAACTTTCGGCACTTGTGGCTGGCATGTTTTATCTCCTCTGGCCCACAACAATGCATTATCCCTCGTTTGATCAGATGGGGATATCCGCGGGCGCACTCAATAGGCTGATAGCGATTGACTCAAGTCAGAACTGTTTTCCCTCTTTACATGCGGCGCTCACGCTGTTGGCGGTATGGGCGATTGCCAAAAAGGGGAACCGTTGGCTGACGCTAATGAGCGTAGTCTGGGCGATAGCGATCGCCTTTTCGATTCTGCAATTACGCAGACATTTATTTATCGATTTAGTAGGCGGCGCGTTGCTGGCGTCGATTTGCGGTTGGATATGCGCAATATGCGAGAAAAGGAAGACGCAATATGAGTGATTTACTGTTTCCCATCATTTTGATGGTGCTGTTGGTGTTAGCCGAAGCCGGCGTGTTGCAAATCACCGGGCGGCAAAAAGTGGACTGGCTGGACGTGATTTTTAATATCAACTCCGGTCATATGATGCTGTGGTTATTTCGCTGCCTGGAAGTGCTCTGCTATGGCCTGGTGGTCAATCACTTTAGTCTTGGGCTGTTTGATAATGCGCCGGTGATCCTGCTTTGGTTGTTTACTTTGCTGGCGTGGGATTTCGGTTTTTATTGGTTGCATCGCTGGCATCACGAGATGCGCCCGCTGTGGGCGGTACATGTGGTGCATCATCAGGGGGAACACTACAACCTGTCATTAGGCGTGCGGAACTCGTGGTATTCCTCGTTAACCTCAATCCCGTTCTTTATGCTGCTGGCGATGCTTGGTGTACCGTTGCAGGTCTTTTTGGCGGTTTCTATTATTCACTACAGTTGGCAGTTTTTTAACCATAACGCGCTAACGCCGAAACTGGGCTGGCTGGAAAAAGTGCTGATCACGCCTTCGCACCATCGCGTCCATCATCTGAATGAAAAGCAATATGCTGATACCAATTACGGTGGCACCTTTTTGTTGTGGGATAAACTTTTCGGTTCCTGGAGTGCCGGGCCGGAACATGACGTAGGCTACGGCGTAAAAAATAGTCGCTTGTCCTGTAACCCGATGCGCGAGAGTAACCTGCCATTTTTACGCTTAATGGGCTTTCGCTCAATTGGCAAAGCGATTGAACGTCGCTACCAAAGTTCCGCGTGGGCAGTGGGGGCAGGGGTGATTCTGCTGTTTATGCTGGTGCTTGGCTACATCCAGCAATATGGCTATGGCATCGAGTTTATTACCAGTGAGCAAGCCGTATTGTTTGTTCTGCTGGTGGCAGGCTCTGTTGCGCTGGGGGGCATGAGCGACGGGCAGCGTTGGGGTATGATTTTGTGGTGCTCTGTGACGTTGTCACTGCTCTATTTTATTCTTTATATGTGTTCATGGAGCACTCTGCTCTGGAAGGGAATCGCAGGCATTTTGCTGGCCCATTGCGTGTTATTCCTAATCGGTGTGGGACGTAAGTCGCTAAGGCAACGCTATGAATCTGTTTAATCCCGACAGGTTAATCACTTTTCCTGCTGATGATCCGCAACTGGTGAAACAGTTGCAGAATGGTACGAAATCGTACCTCGTAAAAGCAGGCGATCATCGTTATGCCGACGGCTGGGCATTCACCAAAATGGTGGCACTGATTATTGCCTGTTTATGCTGCTATTCACTGGCGTTATCTCAAAGTCAGTGGGAACTGTATCTGTTGTGGTATCTGGCGATGATGTTTTGCGCCATGCTGTTAGCGGTCAATGTAGTGCATGACGCTTCGCATGATGCGTTTTTGCGTGGTAAAAAGGCCAATGCCTGGCTTAACCGGTGGGTTGCGTTCCCGATGGGACTTGATCCGGACTGCTGGCGGGTGCGCCACGTTCGCTTTCATCACGGCTTTACCAATATTGAATTTTACGATCCGGACACCGCAGAAAATGGCATTCTTCGCCAGACTCCGTGGCAGCGGTGGCGACCTTTTATGCGCCAGCAACATTGCTACTGGCCGCTGGTCGCGGCGCTCACCTTTCCCTGGTATATCTGGGTGGTGGACTGGCTCGATCGTGCCGGGTATACGCCGGTAACGCGGCATCTGGCCCTGAGGGGTTTTGCTGGCTGGGGGTATTTCTTAGCCGGGAAACTGGCGCATTGCGCGCTGTGTCTGATACTTCCCTGGCTTTTGTCTGATTTTAGTTTTATGACCATCGTGCTGACTTATCTGCTTAGCCAGCTGCTGGCGTCATTGATCTTTGTGATGTTGATTATCGGAACGCACTGGGCGAAGGGGCATACGCAATTGCCGCCAGAAGAGGGCAAAATGGCCGTGGGCCGGTTGGCGCATACCTTCGCCACTACCTTTGACTGGACGCCGCAACCTGCATGGCTTGGCTACTGGCTGGGCGGAATTAATTTGCATCTTACCCATCATCTTTTTCCTCACTGGCATCATCGCCATTATCCAGCGTTAAGCCGCATTATCGCGCAAATTGCCAGCCAGCAAGGTCTGGATTATCAGTTATTGACGTTAGCGGATTTGCTGAGGCTACAGCAGCGGTTTTTACGGCGAATGGGGGAGAAGCCGTCAGAGTGAGAGTGGAATCAAGTGATGGTGGTGGAGGAAGGATTATTCAGCGCTGCGCGCTTCGCCCTGCGGGTCGTTGCCTGCGGCAACGCTCTCTCGCTGGCGCTCGAGTCGAACCTTGATCGAAGCTTCTCGTCCTTCCCCGCATGGGCAGAATATGAAACGATATCGATAAGTTTGAAATGAGTTTTATCAGGAAGTGATGGTGGTGGGGGAAGGATTCGAACCTTCGAAGTCGATGACGGCAGATTTACAGTCTGCTCCCTTTGGCCGCTCGGGAACCCCACCGGGGGTAATTCATATTGTAGGTAATGCTTGAGATGGTGGTGGGGGAAGAATTATTCGTCGCTTCGGTCCTCACCCTTCCCCGATGAGTGCAAACATTAACAATCTCACCGAAGTTACCACATCGCTGTGGTGAATAATGGTGGTGGGGGAAGGATTCGAACCTTCGAAGTCGATGACGGCAGATTTACAGTCTGCTCCCTTTGGCCGCTCGGGAACCCCACCACGGGGTAATGCTTTTTACTGGCCTGCTCCCTCACTGGGAAGCGGGGCGCATCATATCAAATGACACGCCGCTGTAAAGAGTTACGTTGAGAAAAATGAACTGGTTGCGTAATTTTCATCCGTAACGGATTAAAGCCAACCAGTTCTATTTTGCCAGCGATTAAAGAATAATCGTCCGGTTACCGTAAACAAATACACGCTGTGCCAAAACCTGGTAAAGCGCGCGGCTTAATACGTTTTTCTCAACATCACGACCTGCACGCATCATGTCTTCGGCTGTGTAAGTGTGATCCACATGAATGACATCCTGCATGATGATTGGACCTTCATCCAGATTGTCATTTACATAGTGTGCTGTTGCGCCAATAATCTTCACGCCGCGTTCATAAGCCTGATGATAGGGACGTGCGCCGATAAACGCTGGCAGGAATGAATGGTGAATGTTGATGATTTTGTTCGGAAAGCGAGCGACAAACTCCGGCGTCAATACCCGCATATATTTCGCCAGCACCACATAATCAGGTTGATGCGCTTCAATGGCATCCGCCATCTTCTGATCGTGCTCGTTGCGGCTTAACCCTTCATGGCTCACCAGTTCAAACGGAATATCAAAACGTTCCACCAGAGAACGTAAGGTCTCGTGGTTACCAATAACCGCAGCGATTTCAACATCCAGTCCACCGTAGTTGGCTTTCATCAGCAGATCGCCCAGGCAATGCGCTTCTTTGGTCACCAGAATGACTATGCGGCGGCGACCTGCGGGATTCAGTTCACGCACCGAACCTTCTGGCAAAGCGCTATCGAGATCCGCCAACAGGGTGGAATCATTAAAAATACCCTCCAGTTCCGTGCGCATAAAAAAGCGCCCGGTACGGTGGTCAACAAATTCATTGTTCTGCACGATATTTAACTCGTGCTTGTAGCAAATATTAGTAATACGCGCGATTAGACCTTTTTGATCCGGGCAAATAGTACGCAGAACTTTACGTTGGAGTGAATGCATTGCTGGAAAAACCTTGTTGAGAGTGTTTGCTAAACCGTACCGTCAACCTTTATTGGCCGCAGCACTTTTTAAATTTTTTACCTGAACCACAAGGGCAGGGATCGTTGCGACCAAACTGCGGACGTGTACCATCAATATAGTACCATTGACCGTTTTCTTTCAAAAATCGCGAACGCTCAATAATCGCCCCGGATTTACCCTTCTCAGTAAAACGAGCGACAAAACTGACATAACCTACGTCGTCACCTTCGTGATATGAACGTTCAAATACGGTCAACCCTATCCATTCGGTATGTGCAAATCCGGCAATTAATTCAGCACGTAACACCGAGGCGCCACAGGATGGATGCCAGGTTTTAATTAAATAATCTGCGTCGTGCATCACAAAAGCGCAGTAACGCGAACGCATAAGACGTTCGGGATCTGGTGCAACCTTTTCACCAGACACATAAGGGTGGCAACATAGGCTATACTCGACAGCACTACCACAGGGACAAAGCTTAGACACAAATAATCTCCCTGGAAACAATAACGGCGTTTTAACCGCCGGAGTAGCACTATGTTAACCGAGCGGTAGCGATGTGGCTACGGCTGCATTCCAGGGGACGCTTTCAGGAACAATGAGAAAAGTAAAAATAGGGCTGGCACTGGGATCCGGTGCTGCACGAGGATGGTCGCATATTGGCGTCATTAACGCGCTTAATAAAATGGGCATTGAAATTGATATCGTCGCAGGATGTTCAATTGGTTCGCTGGTAGGCGCAGCCTATGCCTGTGGCCGATTATCTGCGCTGGAAGAGTGGGTTACCTCTTTTAGCTATTGGGATGTTTTACGACTGATGGACCTCTCCTGGCAGCGCGGTGGACTGCTGCGCGGTGAGCGTGTGTTCAATCGATATCGTGAAATAATGCCAGAAACAGAAATCGAGAATTGTTCACGCCGCTTCGCTGCAGTCGCCACCAATCTAAGCACAGGGCGCGAATTATGGTTTACCGAAGGTGATCTCCATCTCGCTATTCGTGCATCCTGCAGTATTCCTGGCTTGATGGCGCCGGTCGCACATAACGGCTACTGGCTTGTTGATGGCGCAGTCGTTAATCCCATTCCTATCTCTCTTACTCGTGCGTTGGGCGCAGATATCGTAATTGCGGTTGATCTCCAGCACGACGCTCACTTAATGCAGCAAGATCTTCTTTCATTTAATGTCAGTGCTGAAAATGGCGAGAGTGAAGATGATCTACCCTGGCATGCGCGGCTGAAAGAGCGGCTAAGTAGTATTACTGCGCGTCGAGGCGTCACGGCACCGACAGCAACAGAGATTATGACTACCTCTATTCAGGTATTGGAAAACCGCCTTAAAAGAAACCGTATGGCAGGGGACCCGCCTGATATTCTGATTCAGCCCGTTTGCCCACAGATTTCCACGCTCGATTTTCATCGTGCGCAGGCTGCCATTTCGGCAGGACAATTGGCGGTTGAGAAGAAAATGGATGAGCTTTTACCGCTAGTTCGAACTAACGTTTTGACCTGATTTTTTATCTACACTTAAGTTAATTCTGACAGGCACTGATGGCAATAGCATGCCACTATTGAATAAAGCCAGTCAGGGGAGAGAACATGACGCAGCCATTGGTCGGAAAACAGATTCTCATAGTTGAAGATGAGGCGGTATTTCGCTCGCTTCTGGATTCGTGGTTTTCCTCATTGGGAGCGACAACGGTACTGGCGGCTGATGGGGTGGATGCCCTTGAGCTACTGGGCGGTTTCACACCCGATCTAATGATATGTGATATTGCAATGCCGAGAATGAACGGCCTGAAACTATTGGAACATATTCGCAACCGGGGTGACCAAACACCTGTCCTGGTGATTTCCGCTACGGAAAACATGGCAGATATCGCGAAAGCGTTACGTCTGGGCGTGGAAGATGTTTTGTTAAAACCAGTTAAAGATCTCAACCGTCTGCGCGAGATGGTTTTTGCGTGTCTCTATCCCAGCATGTTTAATTCGCGTGTAGAGGAAGAAGAACGGCTTTTTCGCGACTGGGATGCGATGGTGGATAATCCCACCGCGGCTGCTAAATTATTGCAAGAATTACAACCTCCGGTTCAGCAGGTGATTTCCCATTGCCGGGTTAATTATCGCCAACTGGTGGCCGTTGATAAACCGGGGCTGGTGCTTGATATTGCAGCTCTTTCGGAAAAAGATCTGGCTTTTTATTGTCTCGATGTAACTCGCGCCGGACATAATGGTGTCCTTGCCGCCTTGTTATTACGCGCGCTGTTTAATGGGTTATTACAGGAACAGATTGCCCACCAAAATCAGCGTTTGCCAGAGTTGGGTGCGTTATTGAAGCAGGTAAATCATTTACTGCGGCAGGCCAATCTGCCTGGTCAGTTCCCGCTATTAGTCGGCTATTATCATCGTGAATTAAAAAATCTCATTTTGGTTTCCGCTGGTCTGAATGCAACGTTAAACGCTGGTGAACACCAGATTCAAATCAGTAATGGCGTTCCGTTAGGAACATTAGGCAACGCCTATTTGAATCAATTGAGCCAGCGATGTGATGCCTGGCAATGTCAAATTTGGGGAACAGGTGGAAGACTGCGCTTGATGTTGTCTGCGGAATGAGCAAACGATTATATGGGATAAAATTGCATTACGCGCTGGTGTCGGCTGGTGGTACTATCGTCGCCATTCGTTTAAGTAATTGTCTTAATTATGTTAACTCGCCTCCTTTTCAGAACCAGGCCTCGTCAGGGTACTGATATACTGGGATGCGACACAGAAATATGAACACGTTCAATACACGAACAGTCCAGGAGAATTTAAATGGCTGCCATTAATACGAAAGTCAAAAAAGCCGTTATCCCCGTTGCGGGATTAGGAACCAGGATGTTGCCGGCGACGAAAGCTATCCCGAAAGAGATGCTGCCGCTTGTCGATAAGCCATTAATTCAATACGTCGTGAATGAATGTATTGCGGCTGGCATTACTGAAATTGTGCTGGTCACTCACTCATCTAAAAACTCTATTGAAAACCATTTCGATACCAGTTTTGAACTGGAAGCGATGCTGGAAAAACGTGTAAAACGCCAGTTGCTTGATGAAGTGCAGTCCATTTGTCCACCACACGTGACTATTATGCAAGTTCGTCAGGGACTGGCGAAAGGTTTGGGACACGCAGTATTGTGTGCCCATCCGGTAGTTGGTGATGAACCTGTGGCTGTTATTTTGCCTGACGTTATTCTGGATGAATATGAATCCGATTTATCGCAGGATAACCTTGCAGAGATGATTCGTCGCTTTGATGAAACTGGCCACAGCCAGATAATGGTGGAGCCTGTTGCTGATGTGACGGCATATGGTGTTGTGGATTGCAAAGGTGTGGATTTAGCGCCTGGCGAAAGTGTACCGATGGTCGGTGTGGTAGAAAAACCGAAAGCAGATGTAGCGCCGTCTAATCTTGCTATTGTCGGCCGTTATGTTCTCAGTGCTGATATTTGGCCGCTGCTGGCAAAAACCCCTCCGGGAGCAGGTGATGAAATTCAGCTCACCGACGCGATTGATATGCTGATCGAAAAAGAAACGGTTGAAGCCTATCATATGAAAGGGAAGAGCCATGACTGCGGTAATAAATTAGGTTACATGCAGGCCTTCGTTGAATACGGTATTCGCCACAACACTCTGGGTACTGAATTTAAAGCCTGGCTTGAAGAAGAGATAGGCATTAAGAAGTAACATCTATCACGATGTTTTCTACGAAACGGCATTGAGTGATCAATGCCGTTTTTTTATAGCGTATTCTTATCAGAGAGTCTTAAAACGGACAATAAAAAATCCCGCCAATGGCGGGATTTTAAGCAAACAGAATCAAGAAAAGATTATTGCTTGATCAGGAAATCGTCGAGGGATTTACCTTGCTCATCCATTGCTTTTTTGATTACAGCTGGAGTACGGCCCTGGCCAGTCCAGGTTTTGGTTTCGCCGTTTTCGTCAACGTAGCTATATTTAGCCGGACGCTGTGCGCGTTTAGCTTTGGTGCCAGATTTAACAGCAGCAATGCTATTCAGCAGTTCGTTCGGGTCAATGCCGTCAGCGATCAGCATTTCACGATATTGCTGCAGTTTACGAGTACGCTCTTCAACTTCAGCAGCAGCTGCGCTTTCTTCTTCGCGACGTTCGTTAACAACAACTTCTAATTTTTCCAGCATTTCTTCCAGCGTTTCAAGTGTACATTCTCTTGCCTGCGCACGAAGAGTACGGATGTTGTTCAGAATTTTAAGTGCTTCGCTCATTGTAGTAATCTCAAACTTATATTGGGGTGGTTTGTTGAGGTAATAATAGAGCCTTAAATTCAGTTGTGCAATAGCCAGGAATGTAAGGAATTCAAAAATGTTCTTTATTTCGTACCGACAATAAATATCTTTTCATAAAATTAGCCAGAAATGACGTGGCATATAGCCCTATTTACATCGATGCTTTCGCATCACTTAAGGTTAAAACTTCCTGATTCATGTCACATTTTATGTGGAGATTAACATGCGCTGGAGCCTTTTCACTCTTGGGTATTAGCCCTGTTTATGAAAATCCCCTATTAAGCGAATGATGAAAAGTAGAACAGTCGCAATAAGTGCAAGGACTTCGTATTGCTCTTTCCTGGAGGTCAACAGGGGTTATTACGTGCGCAACAGGTTAAAGATTGTGAATAGTTACCAAGAGTCATTTACGCGTTTATAACAAGCAAGGCCGTGGTAAAGGTAGCTCTGAAGGATTATGCCAGCCATTCGTAATGGATGACAAATATACTACTTCTGTGCGCACTGTTACGCTGTAAAACTGACGAATTATGATAAACTCCTGCCAACTTTATTTCATATCATTGAGGGCCTGTGGCTGATGGCGCAGCTATATTTCTACTATTCCGCAATGAATGCGGGTAAGTCTACGGCATTGTTGCAATCTTCATACAATTACCAGGAACGCGGTATGCGCACTGTCGTATATACGGCGGAAATTGATGATCGTTTCGGGGCAGGGAAAGTCAGCTCGCGTATAGGTTTGTCATCACCTGCAAAATTATTTAACCAAAATTCATCATTATTTGATGAGATTCGTGCGGAACACGAACAGCAGACAATTCATTGCGTACTTGTTGATGAATGCCAGTTTTTAACCAGACAACAAGTATATGAATTATCGGAGGTTGTCGATCAACTCGATATACCCGTACTTTGTTATGGTTTGCGTACCGATTTTCGCGGTGAATTGTTTGTTGGTAGCCAATACTTACTGGCATGGTCAGACAAACTGGTCGAATTAAAAACTATTTGTTTTTGTGGCCGCAAAGCAAGCATGGTGCTACGTCTTGATCTGGCGGGTAGACCTTATAACGAAGGTGAGCAGGTGGTTATTGGTGGTAATGAGCGTTACGTCTCGGTTTGCCGTAAACACTATAAAGAAGCGTTAGAGATTGGCTCTTTGACGGCGATTCAGGACAATCATCGGCACGACTAATAAATTTTTCTTTACTGACAGGGTGAATAGGGCGCTTTTATCCTGTCAGTCCGTTTTACTAACTTCTTCCGAGTCATCATCCTTTCTCTATTCTTAATCATCACTCAACGTACCACAGAACGATTTTAGTGCGTCGATGCCTCATTACCTACGAGGTAGAGTTATTTGTCGACAATCTCGCTTTGTGCTCGTTTTCCGACAATGCAAACATGATGAATTAATACAGCTGGATTATTTGAGTTTACATAGCCGTTCTTTGTCTGAAACAAAAAAACGGCCCCGAATGGGACCGTTTATGATGTTATACAGAGCTACCGATTAAGCGGATTTTTTCGCTTTTTTCTCTGCTTTAGCCGGAGCTGCTTCTTTAGCAACGGTTGCGCCTTCTACGTAATCACGACCGTAGTAGGTGTCCAGCAGGATCTGTTTCAGCTCGGAGATCAGCGGATAACGCGGGTTAGCGCCGGTGCACTGGTCATCGAATGCATCTTCAGACAGTTTATCAACGTTTGCCAGGAAGTCTGCTTCCTGAACGCCAGCTTCACGGATAGATTTAGGAATACCCAGTTCAGCTTTCAGCGTTTCCAGCCATGCCAGCAGTTTCTCGATCTTAGCAGCAGTACGGTCGCCCGGAGCGCTCAGACCCAGATGGTCTGCAATTTCAGCATAACGACGACGTGCTTGCGGACGGTCGTACTGGCTGAATGCAGTCTGCTTGGTCGGGTTGTCATTCGCGTTGTAGCGGATAACGTTACAAATCAGCAGGGCGTTTGCCAGACCATGCGGAATGTGGAACTGAGAGCCCAGTTTATGTGCCATTGAGTGACATACACCCAGGAAGGCGTTAGCAAACGCGATACCTGCGATAGTTGCCGCACTGTGAACACGTTCACGCGCTACCGGGTTTTTAGACCCTTCGTGGTAGGACGCTGGCAGATATTCTTTCAGCAGTTTCAGCGCCTGCAGAGCCTGACCATCAGAGAACTCAGAAGCCAGTACAGAAACATATGCTTCCATGGCGTGAGTTACTGCGTCCAGACCACCGAAAGCACACAGGGACTTCGGCATATCCATAACCAGGTTGGCGTCAACAATCGCCATATCCGGGGTCAGAGCATAGTCTGCCAGCGGATATTTTTGGCCTGTTGCGTCATCGGTTACAACCGCGAACGGTGTAACTTCAGAACCGGTACCGGAAGTTGTGGTGACTGCGATCATTTTCGCTTTCACGCCCATTTTCGGGAACTTGTAGATACGTTTACGGATGTCCATAAAGCGCAGCGCCAGTTCTTCGAAATGAGTTTCTGGATGTTCGTACATAACCCACATGATCTTCGCGGCATCCATCGGGGAACCACCACCCAGCGCGATAATCACGTCTGGTTTGAAGGAGTTCGCCAGTTCTGCACCTTTACGAACAATGCTCAGAGTCGGGTCAGCTTCAACTTCGAAGAACACTTCAGTTTCTACGCCAGCTGCTTTCAGTACAGAAGTGATCTGGTCAGCATAGCCGTTGTTGAACAGGAAGCGGTCAGTCACGATGAGCGCACGTTTGTGGCCATCAGTAATCACTTCATCCAGCGCGATTGGCAGAGAGCCACGGCGGAAGTAGATAGATTTCGGAAGTTTGTGCCACAACATGTTTTCAGCTCGCTTAGCAACGGTTTTCTTGTTGATCAGGTGTTTCGGACCAACGTTTTCAGAGATGGAGTTACCACCCCAGGAACCACAACCCAGAGTCAGGGAAGGCGCGAGTTTGAAGTTGTACAGGTCACCGATACCGCCCTGAGAAGCCGGGGTATTGATCAGGATACGGGCAGTTTTCATTTTCTGACCGAAGTAAGAAACGCGTGCCGGCTGGTTATCCTGGTCGGTGTACAGGCAAGATGTGTGACCGATACCGCCCATAGCAACCAGTTTCTCTGCTTTCTCTACCGCGTCTTCAAAATCTTTCGCACGGTACATTGCCAGAGTCGGGGACAGTTTTTCATGAGCGAATGGTTCGCTTTCATCAACAACAGTCACTTCACCGATCAGAATCTTAGTGTTTTCTGGTACAGAGAAGCCTGCCAGTTCAGCAATTTTATAAGCTGGCTGACCAACGATAGCTGCGTTCAGCGCGCCATTTTTCAGGATAACGTCCTGAACAGCTTTCAGCTCTTTGCCCTGCAGCATGTAGCCGCCGTGGGTGGCAAAACGCTCACGTACAGCATCATAAACAGAATCAACAACAACAACAGACTGTTCAGAAGCACAGATTACGCCGTTGTCGAAGGTTTTGGACATCAGTACGGATGCAACTGCACGTTTGATATCAGCAGTTTCATCAATAACAACTGGGGTGTTGCCTGCGCCTACACCGATCGCCGGTTTACCGGAGCTGTATGCAGCTTTAACCATGCCTGGACCACCGGTCGCAAGGATCAGGTTAATGTCAGGGTGGTGCATCAGTGCGTTGGAGAGTTCAACAGACGGTTGATCGATCCAGCCAATCAGATCTTTTGGTGCACCAGCAGCAATAGCAGCCTGCAGAACGATATCAGCAGCTTTGTTGGTTGCATCTTTAGCACGCGGGTGTGGTGAGAAAATGATGGCGTTACGGGTCTTCAGGCTAATCAGAGATTTGAAGATAGCGGTTGAAGTCGGGTTAGTTGTTGGAACGATACCGCAGATAATACCGATTGGTTCAGCGATAGTGATGGTACCGAAAGTGTCGTCTTCAGACAGAACACCGCAGGTCTTTTCATCTTTGTAGGCGTTATAGATATATTCAGAAGCAAAGTGGTTTTTGATCACTTTATCTTCAACGATACCCATGCCGGATTCGGCAACGGCCATTTTTGCGAGTGGGATTCGAGCATCTGCGGCAGCCAGAGCGGCGGCGCGGAAGATTTTGTCTACTTGCTCTTGAGTGAAACTGGCATATTCACGCTGGGCTTTTTTTACACGCTCTACGAGTGCGTTAAGTTCAGCGACATTAGTAACAGCCATAATGCTCTCCTGATAATGTTAAACTTTTTTAGTAAATCATCTGCTCGAATACGAGAGTATAGTCAGTGCGATGATGATTTGCTTAACCTTTGAAAATCAAAATCTTACTCGTGCTCACACTCACTGTGATTTACTAAAAGAGTTTAAACATTAGAGTCATTAATCTCTAATGCGTCACTTCCAGGTGGCGTAAGCAAGATTACTCACTTCTGGGTACCGATTAAGTGATCCAGATCAAAATTTCGCGAAGCTGACACCTTTCAGCTCCGCTTTTAGCCATAATAGCTAATAGTTAATAAATTGTAGTATTAATTGTTGGCTACCTTAGCATGTTTTGTACGACTAGATAACAATAATGAATGATAGTAATTTTAGATAGTTAGGAGGTGAAAAATGCTGACAAAAGGCGTATTGTCAGCACGTATTTTTACCCTTGTTTAAAGATAACATTATCCGGCTTTTGCTTCGGAGCTAACCGTGATTCAGACACTTTTTGATTTTCCCGTTTATTTTAAGTTTTTCATCGGGTTATTTGCGCTGGTTAACCCGGTAGGGATCATCCCCGTGTTCATCAGTATGACCAGCTATCAGACTGCGGCAGCGAGAAACAAAACAAATCTGACCGCCAACTTGTCTGTAGCCATTATTTTGTGGATCGCACTGTTTCTCGGCGACACGATTCTGCAACTTTTTGGAATATCTATTGATTCGTTCCGCATCGCAGGCGGCATACTGGTCGTGACAATTGCAATGTCGATGATCAGCGGTAAGCTTGGTGAGGATAAACAGAACAAACAAGAAAAATCAGAAACCGCAATTCGTGAAAGCATTGGCGTTGTACCGCTCGCATTACCTCTGATGGCTGGACCAGGAGCAATCAGTTCAACCATCGTATGGGGAACGCGTTATCACAGCATTGGTTATCTGTTCGGTTTTTTTGTAGCAATCGCGTTGTTCGCTTTATGTTGCTGGGGGTTATTCCGCATGGCACCTTGGCTCGTGAGGGTTCTGCGTCAGACGGGTATCAACGTCATTACCCGGATTATGGGGTTATTGCTAATGGCATTAGGGATTGAATTTATCGTCAATGGTATCAAAGGGATGTTCCCTGGTCTGCTCAATTAATTCCTTTCATATGAAACGGAGTCATGATGCTCCGTTTCTTTCATCATTATTTTTACTGCAACCCAACGCAGTTAACAAAAGAAATAGATAATTTTTTCCCATTTTACAGATGGTTATAAGACTATCCTTATCTGGCGATCCGCATCATCATGTTATTTTCATCACATCATAATCCTGGGCCTTGCTGAAGAATAATTGAAATGATATTAGTAATTCTACTGCCTTTGGCAGAGAAAAGTGCTAAATAGCATTCAATTGTTAAATTATTGTGCGCATTTCTATCGGAACTATAACCGGAAAAGTCAGTATTGTTTTCTGTAGTTCTATCTCTTTGTTTTTAAATTATTTTATTGATTAGATAACGAGGGGTATACGTACTGGTATGGTTAGAAAAGAGAATTGCGTAACAATTTTGCAAAATGTATTGGCGGGCAAGAAGGGCATTTGATACTTTTCGGCCAACCGTTTGGCGATTTTTATTGGCAATGAGAATGATTTGCGATTAAAAGACGCTGCAAAAAATAATGTGTCTCGACAGGGGAGACACAGTAAGAATCGACATAAGGTGGTCATCTGAATCACCAGAATAAATAAAGTCGGTGATAGTAATTAGTAACGATAAAGCAACCTGGCAGCAAAAAGTCTCCGAGCTGTACAGGTATCCTAATCCGGGATTACACATGCTGGTAAAAACCAGTAATTATAATGAGGGAGTCCAAAACACAATGACCAACATCACCAAGAGAAGTTTAGTGGCAGCAGGCGTTCTGGCTGCGCTTATGGCAGGGAATATCGCACTGGCAGCTGATGTACCCGCAGGAGTCACACTAGCGGAAAAACAAACGCTGGTACGCAACAATGGTTCTGAAGTTCAGTCATTAGATCCGCACAAAATTGAAGGGGTTCCTGAGTCTAATATCAGCCGTGACCTGTTTGAAGGTTTGCTGGTTAGCGATCTTGATGGTCATCCGGCCCCTGGCGTGGCTGAATCCTGGGATAACAAAGACGCTAAAGTCTGGACGTTCCACCTGCGTAAAGATGCGAAATGGTCTGACGGCACGCCAGTCACGGCACAAGACTTTGTGTATAGCTGGCAACGTTCTGTTGATCCGAACACCGCTTCTCCCTACGCAAGCTACTTACAATACGGGCATATTGCGGGTATTGATGAAATACTGGAAGGGAAGAAACCAATTACCGATCTCGGTGTTAAAGCCCTCGATGACCACACATTAGAAGTCACCTTAAGTGAACCTGTTCCGTACTTCTATAAGTTACTGGTTCACCCATCTACTTCCCCGGTGCCAAAAGCCGCTATTGAGAAATTTGGCGAAAAATGGACCCAGCCAGGCAATATCGTTACTAACGGCGCCTATACATTAAAAGATTGGGTTGTTAACGAACGTATCGTTCTTGAGCGCAGCCCGACCTACTGGAATAACGCTAAAACGGTAATTAACCAGGTGACCTATTTACCGATCGCTTCTGAAGTCACCGATGTTAACCGCTATCGTAGTGGCGAAATCGATATGACTTATAACAACATGCCGATCGAACTGTTCCAGAAACTGAAAAAAGAAATCCCGAACGAAGTTCACGTTGATCCATACCTGTGCACTTACTATTACGAGATTAACAACCAGAAACCGCCATTCAATGATGTGCGTGTGCGTACCGCACTGAAACTGGGCATGGATCGCGATATCATTGTTAATAAAGTCAAAGCGCAGGGCGATATGCCGGCCTATGGTTACACACCGCCATATACCGATGGCGCAAAACTGACGCAACCAGAATGGTTTGGCTGGAGCCAGGAAAAACGTAACGCAGAAGCGAAAAAACTGCTGGCAGAAGCGGGCTATACCGCAGACAAACCGCTAACGATTAATCTGTTATATAACACGTCCGATCTGCATAAAAAGCTGGCGATTGCCGCCTCTTCACTGTGGAAGAAAAATATCGGCGTGAACGTTAAACTGGTTAACCAGGAATGGAAAACATTCCTCGATACCCGCCATCAGGGTACTTTTGATGTGGCCCGTGCAGGCTGGTGTGCAGACTATAATGAACCAACTTCCTTCCTGAACACCATGTTGTCGAACAGTTCGATGAACACAGCGCATTATAAGAGTCCGGCCTTTGACAGCATTATGGCGGAAACCCTGAAAGCTACAGACGAGGCACAGCGCACGGCGCTGTACACGAAAGCAGAGCAACAGTTGGATAAAGATTCGGCCATTGTTCCGGTTTATTACTACGTGAACGCGCGTCTGGTAAAACCGTGGGTTGGGGGTTATACCGGTAAAGATCCGTTGGATAATACCTACACCCGAAATATGTACATTGTGAAGCACTAATGGCAATGCGTGGGGCAGGTGTATCCTGCTCCACGGTGTCTGCTTTTTATCGCATTACAGAAGGCACAGGCCAGAAGGTACGGCAATGTTAAAATTTATACTACGTCGCTGTCTGGAAGCGATTCCGACGCTATTTATTCTTATTACTATTTCGTTCTTTATGATGCGCCTCGCGCCGGGAAGTCCCTTTACCGGCGAACGTACGTTACCGCCAGAAGTAATGGCCAATATTGAAGCGAAATATCATCTTAATGATCCCATCATGACGCAGTATTTCAGCTATCTGAAACAACTGGCTCATGGCGATTTCGGCCCTTCATTTAAATATAAAGATTATTCGGTCAATGACCTGGTCGCATCCAGTTTTCCCGTTTCAGCAAAACTGGGCGCTGCTGCATTTTTCCTCGCAGTGGTACTGGGCGTTAGTGCTGGCGTTATTGCCGCATTAAAACAAAACACCAAATGGGACTATACCGTCATGGGATTGGCTATGACGGGAGTGGTTATACCAAGCTTTGTCGTTGCGCCATTATTAGTCATGATATTCGCGATCATTTTGCATTGGCTACCGGGCGGTGGCTGGAATGGTGGGGCGCTGAAATTTATGATCCTGCCGATGGTTGCCTTATCACTGGCTTATATCGCCAGTATTGCGCGTATCACCCGTGGATCGATGATTGAAGTTTTACACTCCAACTTCATTCGTACCGCACGCGCGAAAGGTCTGCCCATGCGGCGCATTATTTTCCGCCACGCATTAAAGCCCGCGCTGCTACCGGTGCTTTCTTATATGGGACCCGCATTTGTTGGCATTATCACCGGTTCTATGGTTATCGAAACCATTTACGGTTTGCCGGGCATCGGACAATTGTTTGTTAATGGCGCCTTGAACCGTGACTATTCATTGGTGTTAAGCCTGACCATTCTGGTTGGTGCTTTAACCATTTTGTTCAATGCCATTGTCGATGTGCTATATGCGGTTATCGACCCGAAAATCCGTTACTGATACTGGAGCTCGCGATGATGTTAAGTAAGAAAAACAGCGAGACGCTGGAGAATTTCAGTGAAAAGCTGGAGGTCGAAGGCCGCAGTTTATGGCAGGACGCACGTCGACGTTTTATGCATAACCGTGCAGCAGTGGCCAGTCTGATTGTACTGGTGCTTATTGCACTGTTTGTTATCCTGGCGCCGATGCTCTCGCAATTTGCCTATGACGACACCGACTGGGCGATGATGTCCAGCGCCCCTGATATGGAGTCTGGTCACTACTTTGGTACCGACTCTTCCGGTCGCGATCTGCTGGTGCGCGTTGCAATTGGTGGGCGCATCTCATTAATGGTTGGTGTTGCTGCAGCGTTGGTGGCAGTAGTCGTAGGAACGCTTTACGGTTCACTTTCCGGTTATCTTGGCGGCAAGGTGGATTCCGTAATGATGCGCCTGCTGGAAATCCTCAACTCCTTTCCGTTCATGTTCTTCGTCATTTTGCTGGTGACCTTTTTCGGCCAAAACATCCTGCTGATTTTCGTAGCGATTGGGATGGTTTCCTGGCTGGACATGGCACGTATCGTGCGTGGTCAAACCCTTAGTCTGAAGCGCAAAGAGTTTATTGAGGCGGCACAAGTTGGCGGTGTATCTACGCCCGGCATTGTGATTCGCCACATTGTGCCGAACGTGCTTGGTGTGGTGGTGGTCTATGCCTCTCTGCTGGTACCCAGCATGATCCTCTTTGAGTCTTTTCTTAGCTTCCTGGGACTGGGTACGCAAGAGCCATTAAGTAGTTGGGGCGCATTGCTCAGTGATGGTGCGAACTCGATGGAAGTCTCTCCGTGGTTGCTGCTATTTCCGGCAGGTTTCCTTGTGGTGACACTGTTTTGTTTCAACTTTATCGGCGATGGCTTGCGTGATGCCCTCGACCCGAAAGATCGTTAAGGAGTGCAGCCATGAGCGTAATTGAAACTGCAACCGTGCCGCTCGCACAGCAACAGGCTGACGCACTGCTGAACGTGAAAGATTTGCGAGTGACATTTAGTACCCCGGACGGTGACGTCACGGCGGTCAATGATTTAAATTTTTCCCTGCGTGCCGGGGAAACGCTGGGTATCGTTGGCGAATCGGGCTCCGGTAAGTCGCAAACCGCGTTTGCTTTAATGGGGCTGCTGGCGGCTAACGGACGCATTGGTGGATCGGCAACCTTTAATGGGCGCGAAATCCTCAATCTGCCAGAACGTGAACTTAATAAACTGCGCGCTGAACAAATCTCGATGATTTTTCAGGACCCGATGACCTCGTTAAATCCATACATGCGCGTCGGCGAGCAGTTGATGGAAGTGCTGATGCTGCATAAAAGTATGGGCAAGGCCGAAGCGTTTGAAGAATCGGTACGAATGCTCGATGCGGTGAAAATGCCAGAAGCGCGTAAGCGCATGAAGATGTTCCCTCATGAGTTTTCTGGCGGCATGCGTCAGCGTGTGATGATTGCGATGGCGTTGCTGTGTCGACCTAAATTGCTGATTGCCGATGAACCGACTACTGCGCTGGACGTGACAGTACAGGCGCAGATCATGACGCTATTGAATGAACTGAAGCGGGAATTTAATACTGCCATTATCATGATCACCCACGATCTCGGTGTGGTTGCGGGGATCTGTGACAAAGTTCTGGTGATGTACGCTGGGCGCACGATGGAATATGGCAACGCGCGCGATGTCTTTTATGAACCCGTTCATCCTTATTCTATCGGTTTACTCAATGCGGTGCCGCGTCTTGATGCGGAAGGTGAAACTATGTTGACCATCCCGGGTAACCCGCCAAACCTGCTACGTTTGCCGAAAGGTTGCCCGTTCCAGCCGCGTTGTCCGTATGCGATGGAGATTTGCAGTAGCGCGCCGCCGCTGGAAGAGTTCACGCCAGGCCGACTGCGTGCCTGCTTTAAACCGGTGGAGGAACTGTTATGAATGCTGTAACCGAAGGAAGAAAAGTCCTCCTCGAAATTGCCGATTTGAAAGTGCACTTTGAGATCAAAGATGGCAAACAGTGGTTCTGGCAACCGCCGAAAACCCTTAAGGCCGTTGATGGTGTGACGCTCAGATTATATGAAGGGGAAACGTTGGGCGTCGTAGGGGAATCAGGTTGCGGAAAGTCCACCTTTGCCCGTGCCATCATCGGTTTGGTCAAAGCTACCGACGGTCATGTTGCTTGGTTAGGTAAAGAGTTGCTGGGCATGAAGCCCGATGAATGGCGTGCCGTTCGCAGTGATATTCAGATGATTTTCCAGGACCCGTTGGCATCGCTAAACCCGCGTATGACCATCGGCGAGATCATCGCTGAACCGCTGCGTACCTATCATCCGAAAATGTCACGCCAGGAAGTTCGCGAGCGCGTGAAGGTGATGATGATGAAAGTCGGCTTGCTACCTAACCTGATTAACCGTTATCCGCATGAGTTTTCCGGCGGTCAGTGTCAGCGTATCGGGATTGCGCGTGCACTTATTCTTGAACCGAAGCTGATTATCTGTGACGAACCGGTATCGGCGCTGGACGTGTCAATCCAGGCGCAGGTGGTGAATTTACTCCAGCAGTTGCAACGTGAGATGGGATTGTCATTAATCTTTATCGCTCACGATCTGGCCGTGGTAAAACACATTTCCGATCGCGTGTTGGTGATGTATCTCGGCCATGCGGTAGAGTTGGGGACGTATGATGAGGTCTACCACAATCCGTTGCATCCCTATACCAAAGCATTGATGTCGGCAGTCCCCATTCCAGACCCTGATCTGGAGAAGAATAAATCTATCCAGTTACTGGAAGGGGAATTACCGTCGCCCATCAACCCGCCTTCTGGTTGTGTGTTCCGCACTCGTTGCCCGATTGCCGGTCCGGAGTGTGCCAAAACACGACCTGTGCTGGAGGGGAGTTTCAGGCATGCCGTTTCTTGCCTGAAAGTCGATCCGCTTTAAAAACAAAAAGGGCTGACAGTGGTCAGCCCTTTTTCACGCCAAAAGCGATTATTTATTCCCGCCAGATAATATGGCAAAGTTTGTGATCTTTTTCGCGGCATAACAAAATACGGGCGAAAATATCGTTGATTTCGCCATCTTCACTGTCTGCCAGACCAATCACCACTTCGGCAAAAAAGTCCGGGTTCAAGTCGAAATCAACATGTTCCTGCCAGTCTTCCGCCGGATCAAATAACTCTGCACCACCGCGCTCTTCAAACTGCAGATTGAACAACAGAACATCAGCCGGATCGAGATTATCAGCGGCCAGTTCGAGAAAAATATCGTAGGCCTGCTCAAGCGTTTCATCTTCAGTCAGGCGATTGTTTAAATCCATATCCATAGTCACTACCTGTTTAATCTCTGTTGGCGACGTTTTACAGCAACGGGCTGAAGAAGTAAAACAGTCGCTCGGCGACACGTTGCCAGAGTGGACGTTTTAACCACAGCCGCGCATCGAGCAGACGCGAACGAGAAATATAGTCGTCCTGAACGGCAGCCAGATCGGCACCAAAACCTTTATCGTCGATAGCCAGCGTGATTTCAAAATTCAGCCACAGACTACGCATGTCGAGGTTAACGGTGCCAACCAGACTTAATTCGCCATCGACCAGCACGCTCTTGGTATGCAGTAACCCACCTTCAAACTGATAAATCTTAACCCCAGCAGCAAGTAGTTCTGTAAAGAATGCGCGACTGGCCCAGCCTACCAGCATTGAGTCATTTTTCCTCGGCAAAATAATACTGACATCAACCCCGCGTTGCGCCGCCGTGCAGATTGCGTGAAGTAAGTCATCGCTGGGAACGAAGTAGGGCGTCGTCATGATTAAATATTCACGAGCTGAATAGGCTGCAGTCAGCAAAGCCTGGTGGATCAGGTCTTCCGGGAATCCAGGGCCGGAAGCGATGGTATGAATCGTATGACCGCTGGCCTGCTCGAACGGCATAATATTGACATCAGGCGGTGGTGGTAAAATACGTTTTCCCGTCTCAATCTCCCAGTCGCAAGAGTAGATAATTCCCATCGCGGTGGCGATAGGGCCTTCCATGCGAGCCATTAGATCAATCCATTGTCCTACGCCCGCATCCTGTTTGAAGAAGCGCGGATCGACCATATTCATGCTACCGGTGTAGGCGATGTAGTTATCGATCATGATCATCTTGCGGTGCTGGCGCAGGTCCATGCGGCGTAAGAATACGCGCATCAGGTTAACCTTTAAGGACTCGACCACTTCGATACCGGCATTTCGCATTAACTCTGGCCACGGGCTACGGAAAAAAGCAACACTCCCCGCAGAGTCGAGCATTAATCGGCAATGAATACCGCGTCGTGCTGCGGCCATCAAAGATTCTGCCACCTGGTCTGCCATACCGCCTGGTTGCCAGATATAAAACACCATCTCAATGTTATGACGAGCGAGTTGAATGTCGCGGATTAACGCCTGCATCACATCATCAGACTCGGTCATCAGTTGCAGTTGGTTACCCTTGACCCCGGCGATCCCCTGACGACGCTCACAGAGCTTGAATAACGGTCCAGCGACGCTGCTATTTTCTTCAGCAAAAATATGCTTACAGGCTTTAAGATCGTTAAGCCATTTCGCCGTGGAAGGCCACATCGCTCTGGCGCGTTCGGCACGGCGTTTGCCTAAATGGAGTTCGCCAACGGCCAGATAAGCAATAATTCCGACCAACGGCAGAATGTAAATGATCAACAGCCAGGCCATGGCGGAGGGAACTGCGCGTCGTTTCATTAGAATGCGTAAAGTTACGCCTGCAATGAGCAACCAGTATCCCAGAATGGCCAACCAACTCACCAACGTATAAACGGTTGTCATAGATTAGAAATCCTTTTGAAAGCGCATTGTTATGAGTTTACGCATATGGATTCATCTGGCAAATAAAAACGCGGTAAAAGCACTGGTCAGCGTCGGGACCGGGGGTATAATGACCGCTCTGTTATTGCATAGAGTAGTTAACATGAAGCGGAGTAGAACGGAAGTGGGGCGCTGGCGCATGCAGCGTCAGGCTAGCCGACGGAAATCGCGTTGGCTTGAGGGGCAGTCACGCCGAAATATGCGTATCCACAGCATCAGGAAGTGCCTTCTAAACAAACAGCGAAACTCGTTATTGTTTGCGATCTACAATATCTAAATGTTCTGGGCACCAACGCGGTGCCCATTAAGATTATCTTTCCGCCGTTAAAATCTATTTTTGCGCAGATTCATTGTTGTCAGTTTTGGCTTCGTCGTCATTGTTATCGCTGAAAATACCATGCCCGGAGTTCAGCAACATCGAGACGAGCATATCATTATTAATTTCTTCCCCATTGAGAATACGCGCCAGTATCTCGCTACCAAATAGCTGCGGTGAAAGAATAATATCCGGATGCACCATCTTAATCTTATTCAGGTTTTTGCTATCACTAACGGCAAGCACGGTTTTAACATCTTTGCTCATATCTTTCGCCGACAGAACGACAAAAGCATTATCGGCGTCATTATCACTTAACGCCAGAATAGCCCGACAGTGATCAATTCCCGCTTTTTTTAGTACTGAACTGTCATTGCTGTCACCGGGGATAACATCGGCATTGTCACCGAGTCTTTGTTCAAGCTGTTTTATATCATCCTCTGGCAGGTTGCTGATAACCGTGACGTTTTGTCCGCGTTGATTCAGTTGCAGAATCGTGTTGATTGCCAGAATGGAATGCCCGCAAACAATAAAGTGATCTTTACGACGCATTGTATGATTGTTTCCTTTCACAAGTTTATTGAATCCTCCGCGGATAAGCGGGCCGAAAATCGAGGTCATGGAGGTGGCAAAAACGGTAATACCGGAAATAATGACCGAAATAGTAAACAGGCGCGCTGATTCAGAAACCGGGACGATATCGCCGTAGCCCACGGTTGACATAGTTTCTATCGAAAAATAGAACGCGGTCATTAGACTCTCTATTCGCGGATTAAAACCTTCGCTTAAATAAAGTGCGCCGTAGGTAGAGTAAAACAGTAACGTCGTAAAACTAATAAAAGCAAAAATTGTCCCGGCTGCAGCACTACTGTGAGAGAAGTCTTTACGCAGCACCAACAAAATTATCAAGGTAAAGATGCAAAAACCAATGCTGAATTTAAGCCAGGGATAAAAGTGCAGGGTGTAAATCAGCGTTATCAGCAATAAAATGATACTGATAGCCCATGCCAGCTTTGCCCGAAATAGCAAGCCGATCGAGTTCAAAACAAGAAAGACGCCGAGCATAAACAGTGGCGCATTGGCCAGCAAGGAGAGGTCAAGTTCTGAAAACGCCTGGATATGGAAAATATCGAGCAGATTGACCGACATGCCATAAATTGTTTTAAAAATAAGCAATCCATTTGAAAGGACCGCTAGCGCGATAACATCGTGCCGCAGGGTCACCCATAAATTTACCGCTGTTTGCTTGAATGTAGCCCAGTGACTCACTGATACCTCTGTAACCACAATTTTGTTTAATTATCTTCACGCGTACAGAATGTGAAAAACATGCGTCACGTGAATGTGTTAAACCATAGTAGATGACTTTATCCGCAGCAATCAAAGGTTTTGATTGATCAAAACCGAGTCAGACAGAGAAATTTTGTCATTTTTAGACGGAGATGCCGAGGGTATATAGGGAGATACAGATAAAGTTATTATCTGTTTGTTGTGGTGGATTGGGGGCATCGGTAAATATAAAGAAAAAACAAGAGCACGGTTTCTGTCACCGCGCCCCTGGATGTTGATATTCAGAACACTTTCTTAAACGGTTTCACGGAAACTTGCTCATAGACTCCCGCTGCCACGTACGGATCGGCATCTGCCCAGGCCTGGGCTGCTTCCAGCGATTCAAATTCAGCAATAACGGTTGAGCCAGTAAATCCTGCGGCGCCTGGATCGTTACTGTCTACCGCTGGCATTGGACCGGCGGTCAGCAGACGCCCTTCATCATGCAGTAACTGCAAACGCGCTAAATGTGCCGGACGAACGGAAAGGCGCTTTTCGAGGCTATCGGCTTTGTCTTGAGCGTAAATAACATACAACACGGGCACAACTCCTTGTTCGGAAAAGTTATAAAGTACGTTATTTGAAAGGGCGAAGATCTGCAACGGAAAGATGATGTCTTTGTTAAGGCGTCACTAAAAGTAAGGTTAACAGCGCCAAAAATTGCGTTTTCACTGATCCTGATCGCCTTGCCTTATTGAATATGATTGCTATTTGCATTTAAAATCGAGGCCTGGTTTTTTTACTGAAACGATTATGACTTCAATGACCCTTGATTTACCTCGCCGCTTCCCCTGGCCGACGTTACTTTCTGTCTGCATTCATGGTGCTGTTGTGGCGGGTCTACTCTATACCTCGGTACATCAGGTTATTGAACTACCTGCGCCCGCGCAGCCGATTTCTGTCACCATGGTTGCCCCGGCCGAACTTGAGCCGCCACAAGCCGTTCAACCGCCGCCGGAACCAGTGGTGGAGCCAGAACCAGAGCCTGAGCCGATACCAGAACCGCCAAAAGAAGCTCCGGTAGTCATTGAAAAGCCGAAGCCGAAACCTAAGCCAAAACCGAAGCCGGTGAAAAAGGTTCAGGAGCAGCCGAAACGCGATGTCAAACCGGTAGAGTCACGTCCGGCGTCACCGTTTGAAAATACGGCACCAGCTCGCCCGACATCAAGTACGGCAACGGCTGCAACCAGCAAACCGGTCACAAGTGTCGCGTCTGGTCCACGGGCATTAAGCCGTAATCAGCCGCAGTATCCGGCGCGCGCGCAGGCACTACGCATTGAAGGGCAGGTTAAAGTTAAATTTGACGTCACACCGGATGGTCGCGTGGATAACGTACAAATTCTTTCAGCCAAACCGGCGAACATGTTTGAGCGCGAAGTGAAAAACGCGATGCGCAGATGGCGTTATGAGCCGGGCAAACCCGGAAGTGGGATTGTGGTGAATATCCTGTTTAAAATTAACGGCACCACCGAAATTCAATAACCTGAAAATCAAAAGCCTCCAACCTGGAGGCTTTTGACTATTACTCTACAGGTAAGGCACGAGGCTTTCCTTCAGGGTCGACGGCAACATACTTAAATAACGCTTCCGTCGCTTTATAGCGCTGCCCAATCGGTTCAGACGCCACTTTTTTCACCCATACTTCAATATTAATGCTGACTGATGTCGTCCCTTTTTGGAGACAGCGCGCATAGCAGCACACCACATCACCAACCGCAACTGGTCGTAAGAAAGTCATTCCTTCAACCCGCACGGTCACGACGCGACCGTGGGCAATTTCTTTTGCCAGAATGGCACCGCCAATATCCATCTGCGACATCAACCAACCACCAAAGATATCGCCATTGGCATTGGTATCGGCAGGCATGGCTAAAGTACGTAAAACAAGATCGCCCTGAGGGACGTTAGGTGTTGTAGACATGGTAAAACCGACATAAAAGGAAAATCACAGGCGCGATGCTACTATGATTTTCCAAATGAGAACAGAGGATATGCAGCGCCGGCCCCGAAGGGCCGGCAGACAGATTATGATTTATCTTCCTGAGGCATATGGCGGTAGATATAAATACCGCTTAACAGTGTGAAGATTAAGGTGAGGGCGGTCAGACCGAACACTTTGAAGTTGACCCAAATATTTTGCGGTAGCCAGAATGCGATGTAGATATTCGCCAGCCCACAAAGAATAAAGAAGACTGCCCATGCCAGGTTCAGCTTCGACCATACTGGCTGCGGTAGAGTGAGTTCTTTACCCAGCATCCGCTGAATCAGAGGTTTTTTCATTACCCATTGGCTAACCAACAAAGCACCCGCAAACAGAGCGTAGATGACAGTGACCTTCCATTTAATAAACTCATCATTGTGGAAGAACAGCGTCAGACCACCGAAAACGACCACCAGAACGAAGGTGATCAGGGCCATCTTCTCAACTTTCCGGAAGCGAACCCAGCTATAAATAAGCACAATCGCCGTGGCGACGATGAGCGCCGCAGTTGCCGCATAGATGTCATAAATTTTGTAGAACGCGAAGAAGACAACCAGCGGTAAAAAATCAAGAAACTGCTTCATTTTACGATTCCGTAATCAAATACTTCAGGTTATTGGCGAATCAACATGTACAGGCGGAACAGATAGATAAGCAATACGGCTGAAATCAGGTTGCTTAAAGTATTAGCCAGTACGGCACCAATTTCCGGGGTTAATGCGGCAAACGAAGAGGCAAACAGCAGCAACAGTGTTTTTGCCAGTAACCAGCTTAGTACTGCAGGTGCCACCAGACGCATATTCGCCCATGTCAGCCGCATACTGCTGCGCATAGAGGCGAAAACGCCCATTTTATCCTGCACCAACATCACCGGCGCCAGTACCAGTAAAATGGCCATTAAAATTCCCGGAACGACCACCAGCATGATGCCAATCTGTACTAAAAGGGTAGTCAGAAAAATCAGAATAAATAACTTTGGCAATATCGGCGCACTGGCACCAATAGCGCGTAGCGCACTGACTCTCTGACCCGCGGACACCAGTTGGATGATTAATATTACGCCTCCGGCGAGTATGGCGTTACCGATTAATCCTGAAAAAGTGGACGCAGCGGAAGCACGCAGCAAAATTTGTTGCTGTTCCGGGGACATATTTTGCACCAGATCGAACAACCCACCGCCGCCACTAACGGGCGCGCCGTCATTGAGCTGCGCAAGCTGTGCGTCACTGGGTGAGAAAACATGTCCTAACACCACTGTGATAAATGCACAAAGCAACGATACCAACAGAATGGTCATAAATTGATTACGGAAGAAATTTCCGGTGTCACGGTATACGGACTGCGCCGTGATAGACATGCACTCTCCTTGAGTTTTATGCAGGTGTTAATTAGCGGGCAATTGTACCCTGGTTATCCCTTCAGTGGCAGCATCACGACTTGTATGGAAAAGCATATCTTTGTAAAGCGCAGGTAATCCACAGCGTGCGTGGGTGCGATCACAGGATCTATTGCTTTCTCCGGACACGACAAATTCCTGACAAGCAGAAGGGCTGTATGCATAAATACCGCAACTTACCGCCTGCTTAAAAGGCCAATAAGGTAGCAAAAGAATACTTTCGGAGATGAAAAGCATTCAAATTGATTTGAATCACATTAACCAGGATTTGCGATACAACTTCTAAATTAATCCAGATCAATAAATGGTCATTTAGCGAATGTAATGTGATCTATGTAGGATCATTTGTTACTCCAATGTGGGTATATTCGTCACGTTTTTATAACCATAACGACGGAGCGAACATGAAAAAATTAACAGTGGCGGCATTGGCAGTAACAACTCTTCTCTCTGGCACAGCCTTTGCGCATGAAGCAGGCGAGTTTTTCATTCGTGCAGGTTCGGCAACGGTGCGTCCAACGGAAGGCGCGGATGGAACTCTGGGAAGTCTGGGTGGCTTTAGCGTGACCAATAACACCCAACTGGGCCTGACCTTCACTTATATGGCGACCGATAACATTGGTGTGGAATTGCTGGCGGCATCTCCGTTTCGTCATAAGGTTGGCACAGCCACAACCGGGGATATTGCGACAGTCCACCATTTACCGCCAACACTGATGGCACAATGGTATTTTGGCGATTCCGGCAGTAAATTCCGTCCTTACATTGGTGCGGGTATTAACTACACCACCTTTTTTAATAATGACTTCAATGACACCGGTGAAGGTCTTGGTTTATCCGACCTTAGTCTGAAAGATTCATGGGGTGTGGCAGGACAAGTCGGTGTGGATTATCTCATCAACCGTGACTGGTTGCTGAATATGTCGGTCTGGTACATGGATATCGACACTGAGGTGAAATATAAATCCAACGGCGCAGTGCTGCCAGCAGGACATTACTCTGACAATGTCCGCCTTGATCCGTGGGTATTTATGTTCTCTGCGGGTTATCGTTTTTAATTATTTGCCCGTCAATAAACCGCCAGATGTTTTCTGGCGGTTTGTCTCGTATTAACTGCGCGTCGCCGCTTTCATCGGTTGTACAAAAGCTTTCAGTGCTTCCAGCATTTTCTCTGGCTGATTAATATGTTGCTCGATGATTTTAACAATGGCCGAACCAGAAATCGCGCCTGCGGCCCCTGCATCAATCGCTGCTTTTACCTGGTCTGGGGCGGAAATGCCAAAGCCCTGCAATGGAGGCGCAGCATTGTATTCTTTCAGCTTCGTGACCAGATGATTGAGCGGTAATGCCGCGCGGTTTTCCGCTCCGGTCACGCCCGCACGCGACAGTAAATAGGTGTAACCACGACCGTAAGAGGCAATCTGGCGCAGCAAGTCGTCATCGGCATTTGGCGGGCAGATAAAGATAGGTGCTACGTTATGGCGCAACGCGGCCTGGCGGAAGGGCGCGGACTCTTCCACTGGCACGTCGGCAACCAGCACCGAATCGACGCCGACTTTCTCGCACTGGGCGTAAAACTCATCAATGCCTTTGTTAAACACCAGGTTGGCATACATCAAAAGGCCGATGGGAATGGTCGGGTGCTTCTGGCGAATCAGTGCCAGCATCTCAAAGCACTGCGCCGGGGTCACACCCGCCGCAAAGGCACGCAGTGTAGCGTTTTGAATCGTCGGGCCATCTGCCAGTGGGTCGGAGAAGGGGATGCCTAGCTCCAAAGCATCAGCACCTGCTTCGATCAACGTATCGATAATTTTCAGCGACTGCTCTACGCCCGGATCACCGAGTGTGACGAAAGGAACAAATGCGCCTTCTTTGCGCTCCTTCAACTGGGCAAACAGAGATTCGTAGCGTTCCATCAGATTTCCCCTCGTGCTTTCAAAATATCGTGAACGGTGAAGATGTCTTTATCGCCGCGACCGGAAAGGTTAACCACCAGTAGCTGCTCTTTTTCCGGGTTTTCGCGCATCATTTTCAGCGCATGGGCCAGGGCGTGGGAGGATTCCAGCGCCGGGATAATCCCTTCGTGCAGGCACAGCGTTTTGAAGGCTTCCAGTGCTTCATCATCGGTAATTGACACGTAATCAGCGCGTCCAGTGCTGTTGAGATACGCGTGTTGTGGGCCGACGGACGGGAAATCCAGCCCGGCAGAGATGGAGTAAGATTCTTCAATCTGCCCATCTTCGGTCTGCATCATCGGCGCTTTCATACCGAAATAAATGCCCACGCGACCATGTTTTAATGGTGCGCCGTGCTCGCCGGTTTCGATACCGTGACCACCAGGCTCTACGCCAATCAGGCCGACGTCGGTTTCATTGATGAAATCTGCAAACATGCCGATGGCATTCGAACCGCCGCCAACACAAGCGATAACGGCATCCGGCAGACGGCCTTCTCTTTCCAGAATCTGCGCTTTCGTTTCTTCGCCAATCATCCGCTGAAACTCACGCACAATGGTCGGGTAAGGATGCGGGCCAGCTGCGGTGCCCAGCATATAGTGCGCGGTTTCATAACTGCCGGACCAGTCGCGTAGCGCCTCGTTACAGGCATCTTTCAGCGTCGCGGAACCGCTATGCACCGGGATCACTTCCGCACCCATTAAACGCATACGAAAAACGTTAGGCGACTGGCGTTCAACGTCTTTGGCACCCATATAAATACGGCATTTTAGGCCGAGCAGGGCGCTGGCAAGTGCCGAGGCCACGCCATGCTGACCGGCACCGGTTTCGGCGATGATTTCGGTTTTACCCATCCGCTTCGCCAGTAAAGCCTGCCCCAGCACCTGGTTAGTTTTATGCGCGCCGCCGTGCAGCAAATCTTCACGCTTCAGATACAGCGTGGTGTTCGTGCCAGCCGTAATGTTCTGGCATTTGGTCAGCGCGGTTGGGCGCCCGGCATAGTTTTTCAGCAGGTCGTTGAACTGGGCCTGAAATTCAGGATCTTTTTGCGCGCTGACAAAAGCTTCTTCCAGCTGGCGCAGAGCAGGCATCAGGATTTGTGGCACGTACATGCCGCCAAACTCACCAAAATACGGGTTAAGTAATGTTGTCATTGTTCCTTTCCTTAATATGCGCGCAGCGTCTGGAAAACCGAGGCCAAAAGACGTGCGTCTTTAATGCCCGGTTGCGACTCTACAGCAGAATTAAAATCAAGTCCGGCGCAGCCGGTTTGTGCCGCTTCCACGCAGTTATCTGCGCCTAAGCCCCCCGCCAGCAGAACGTTGCCAAGCGATTGACCATTTAATAGTGACCAGTCGAAACGTTGCCCGCTTCCACCCTGGCCGTTGTCGAAAACATATTTATCGACGTGCTGAAAATCGCGTGCGGGAAGAGTTTCACCGACGCTCAATGCTTTCCAGATGGCAACGTTTGCGGGCAGCACGTCACGCAGTGCGTCGATATATTGCTGATCTTCATTACCATGCAGTTGCACTGCTGCCAGCGATAACGCGTTAGCTTTGTCCACCACATCGGCAATATCGTGATTGCGGAATACGCCAACGTATTGCAACGGTGCCGCAGCCATCACTTCCTGCGCCTGTTCAACGCTGACGCAACGCGGTGACGTTGTAACAAATATCAATCCACCGTAAATCGCGCCCGCGTCATAAGCGGCTCTGGCATCTTGTGGGCGAGTCAGGCCACACACTTTATTCTCACCCAGCAACACCCGGCGCACGGCGGCGTTCAAATCGTCATGGGCCATCAACGCCGAACCAATTAAAAAGCCGTTAGCGAAGTGGCTTAACTCACGTACCTGAGCGTAAGTATTGATGCCGGATTCGCTGATCACCGTCACGTTGTGCCCCAGTTTCGGCGCAAGCTCGCGGGTACGGTTGAGATCAATCGACAAATCACGCAGATCGCGGTTGTTGATGCCAACGACCTTTGCTCCCAATGCAATGGCGCGCTCCAGTTCCTCTTCATTACTGACTTCGGTCAGCACACCCATCTTCAGACTATGGGCGACAGCGGCAAGCTGGCGATATTGTTCGTCGTCCAGAACCGACAGCATTAATAAGCAGGCATCGGCCTGGTAATAGCGCGCCAGATAGATCTGGTAAGGGTCGATAATAAAGTCTTTACATAAAATCGGCTGGGGGGCGATTTGGCTGACGATGGGGAGGAAATCAAAGCTCCCCTGGAAATATTTCTCATCGGTCAGCACCGAAATTGCCGAAGCGTAATGTTTATAAATCGAGGCAATGCGTGCCGGATCGAAATCATCACGGATCACGCCTTTTGACGGCGACGCTTTCTTGCACTCCAGAATAAACGCCGTGCGTGCACCCTGTAGCGCATCATAAAAATGTCGCGTGCTCGGCTGAACCTCATTCTGAAAACTGGCCAGCGGTTGCTGCTGTTTGCGGGCTTCTACCCAAATCGCCTTGTCTGCGACGATTTTCGCTAAAACGGTTTGCATCATTTACCCTCGTGCCGCCAGTGCGGTGACTCTGTCGTAAGCGGAACCACTGCGCAGTACCTCAAGAACGGTTTGCGCATTGGCTTGCAGATCTTCATGGCCATGCAGGCGCATTAACATGGCGACATTCGCCGCGACGGCTGCTTCATGGGCGGCGTCGCCTTTACCTTGTAACAAGCGTGTTAAAATGTCACGGTTTTCTTCCGGTGTTCCGCCTGCCAGTTGTTCCTGGTGGTAGGGGGTCAGGCCAAAATCTTCAGCGGTTAGCTGATAGCTCTTAATTTCGCCGTCGTGCAGCTCGGCAACAATGGTCGGTGCGTGTAAGGAAACTTCATCCATTCCACCGCTGTGCACCACCGCTGCACGTTGATACCCCAGCACGCGCAAGGTTTCGGCAATCGGCAGCACCAGTTCCGGACTATAAACACCAATTAACGCCAGCGGTGGATGCGCCGGGTTAATCAGTGGCCCCAGCACGTTGAACAGGGTGCGGGTTTTCAGTTGCTGGCGAACCGGCATCGCGTGGCGGAATCCGGTGTGATATTTCGGCGCAAAGAGGAAACAAACACCTAACTCATCCAGCGCCTGGCGCGATTTATCGGCATTCATATCAAGATTAATACCGAACGCCGCCAGCAGATCGGACGAACCAGATTTACTGGAGACGCTGCGGTTACCGTGTTTCGCCACTTTCAGCCCACAGGCCGCGGCGACAAACGCACTGGCGGTAGAAATATTGATACTGTTACTGCCGTCACCGCCGGTGCCGACGATATCGGCAAACAGATAATCAGGGCGTGGGAACGGCGCGGCGTTTTCCAGTAGCGCGGTTGCTGCTCCGGCGATTTCGTTTGGATGCTCGCCGCGAATTTTCATGCTCACCAGCGCCGCCGCGAGCTGTTCTGGCTTCAGCTCGCCACGCACCACCGCTGAAAAAAGCTGGTGGCTTTCTTGTTGGCTAAGCGTCTGCGCCTGATACAGTTTTTCCAGAATCGGTTGCAGCGTGTTGGTTGGCTCTAGTTTCTGCTGCGCCCAGGCCAGCGTTTGTTCCAGCAGGCGAGCGCCCTGGGTAGTGAGAATGGATTCCGGATGGAACTGGAATCCGCAAACGCGATCCGCATCGTGACGCACCGCCATCACCATGCCATTAAAATGGGCGTTGATGGTTAAACCTGCCGGAATGTTACTGCCAAC
The DNA here is from genome assembly GCF_005781135.1 of Escherichia sp. E3659. Classification (NCBI taxonomy): domain Bacteria; kingdom Pseudomonadati; phylum Pseudomonadota; class Gammaproteobacteria; order Enterobacterales; family Enterobacteriaceae; genus Escherichia; species Escherichia sp. E3659. The sequence goes on from NZ_VATQ01000006.1 coordinate 267,264, forward strand.
CAGCGAGTGATAACGCGCCACCGGCAGCGGGTTTGTTAATCCGGCAAACATCGCCTGACCGTCATGTTCAATGCTCGACGCTTTACCGTGAAGAATTTCGCCCGCCTGACCGACATAGCCCCCGTAGGCTTCGACAATCGCCTGATGTCCGAGGCAAATGCCAATAATGGGCAGCTTGCCACGCAAGCGGGTGAGCAGTTCTGGCATACATCCCGCTTCACTCGGCACCCCTGGCCCCGGAGAAAGCATCAGCACCGGATTGCTCATGGTCGCCAGACGTTCAATTAAGGTCTGCGCCGGAATATGGTTGCGGTAAATCACCACGTTATGACCATTGCTGCGCAACTGATCTGCCAGGTTGTAAGTAAAAGAGTCGATATTATCGAGCAGCAGAATGTCAGCCATCAGAATGTCTCCTGTGCATGATGCGCGGTGGCAATAGCGCGCAGTACAGCGCGGGCTTTATTACGGGTTTCGTCGGCTTCCGACTGCGGAACAGAATCAAGGACTACGCCAGCACCGGCTTGCACGGTGGCGATACCGTTTTCCACCAACGCCGAGCGGATCACAATGCAGGTGTCGAGATCGCCATGCGCGGTGAAATAACCTACCGCGCCGCCGTAGCTGCCGCGGCGACGACCTTCCGCCTCGGCAATTAACTGCATAGCGCGTACTTTCGGCGCACCACTTAACGTCCCCATATTCATACAGGCGCGGTAAGCGTGCAGGGCGTCGAGATCGTGGCGCAGCTCACCGACCACGCGGGAGACCAGGTGCATCACGTAAGAGTAACGGTCAACTTTGGTGAGGTCGGCGACGTAGCGGCTGCCGGGGGTGCAAATGCGTGCCAGATCATTACGGGCGAGATCCACCAGCATCAGATGTTCAGAAAGCTCTTTATGATCGGTACGCATTTCCAGTTCGATGCGGCTGTCGAGGTCTCTGTCCAGTGAACCATCGGCACGACGACCGCGTGGACGTGTTCCGGCAATCGGGTAGATCTCAATCTGGCGGCTGGTGGCGTCATACTTGAGCGAACTTTCCGGCGAGGCGCCAAACAGGGTGAAATCATTATCCTGCATAAAAAACATGTACGGGCTGGGATTACTCTTTTTCAGCACGTAATAGGCCGCCAGCGGTGACGGGCAGGGCAGAGAGAAACGGCGAGATGGCACCACCTGGAAAATTTCTCCGGCGCGAATCGCTTTTTGCAACAAACGCACTACGCCACCGAACTCTTCATCGCTCTGGTTACATTCACAACGCATATGCGGCACGGAAACCACCGGCAGCGGTGGCGCGGTTTCGGTCAGTTGCTGGCGAAGATCGTTCAGGCGAGCAGTGAGACGTTGTTTTTCTTCTTCATTCGGAGCAAACAGGCTGGCCTGAATGCGGGTGCTTTTTTTCTGATGATCGATAACCATCAGCGTTTCAGCGAGATAAAAACAGAAATCAGGGCAGTTATTTTCCGCTGACAATTGCGGTAAATCTTCAAACCCCGCCACAAGGTCGTAAGAAAACAGGCCACCAAAAAACATCGCTTCCCGTTCTTCCTTCGGTACATTCAACAGATTCTGCAATAAGCGGAAAGCGTCAAAAACCGAAAGGGAGCATAAGCGGGCGTCTTCATCCAGCAGTGGACTGACAGGGGGGAAGCGCAGCACACGGCAGTTTGGTGATTGTTCATTTTCCACACCCGCAGGCAGGGCGTTATCCAGTAGTGTCAGCAGGGATTCGCCATTGCCGGAAAGTGCCTGGATTGTGACAGTGTCACCTAAAGCTGTAATACGCAGCGCACTGTCTACCAGCAGCAGGCTTTTTAAATCATCTTTGCTGTCGATATCTGCGGATTCCAGCAGCAGCGTTGCCGGACGATCCCCACACAACTGGTGAAAAAGCGCGGTCGGATTATCTCGATAAGCGCCTTCGCAGGTTAACAATTCGAGAGTCGGTTTTTGTGTTTGCATTGTTATTCTCTAATTTTGTTCAAAAAAAAAGCCCGCTTATAAGGCGGGCTGGGTATCTGATTGCTTTACGCATGGTGAATACACTGCCCGTTTCAGGAAGTGCGCCACCAACCTTTCAGTACGAAAATCGCTTTCATTGTCGATACCCTTTTTACGTGAACTTGCGTACTAGTTAACTAGTTCAATGGTTAATTGTCAACAGCTCATTTCAGAATATTTGCCAGAACCGTTATGATGTCGGCGCCAAAAACATTATCCAAAACGGGAGTGCGCCTTGAGCGACACGAATTACGCAGTGATTTACGACCTGCACAGCCACACCACAGCTTCCGATGGCTGCCTGACGCCAGAAGCATTGGTGCACCGTGCAGTCGAGATGCGCGTTGGCACCCTGGCGATCACCGACCATGACACCACAGCTGCAATCGCGCCAGCAAGAGAGGAAATTTCACGTTCGGGACTGGCGCTGAATCTTATTCCCGGCGTGGAAATTTCCACGGTCTGGGAAAATCATGAAATTCATATTGTCGGGCTGAATATTGATATTACTCATCCGCTAATGTGTGAGTTCCTCGCGCAGCAGACAGAACGGCGCAATCAGCGGGCGCAGCTAATTGCCGAAAGACTTGAAAAAGCGCAAATACCAGGGGCGCTGGAAGGCGCGCAACGACTGGCGCAGGGCGGCGCGGTGACGCGCGGTCATTTTGCTCGTTTCCTGGTGGAGTGCGGCAAAGCCAGTTCAATGGCGGATGTCTTTAAAAAGTATCTGGCGCGCGGGAAAACCGGATACGTTCCGCCACAGTGGTGTACAATAGAACAAGCTATTGATGTCATTCATCATTCTGGCGGTAAGGCGGTGCTAGCTCATCCTGGGCGGTACAATCTTAGTGCTAAATGGCTGAAAAGATTGGTTGCGCATTTTGCCGAACACCACGGCGACGCGATGGAAGTCGCGCAGTGCCAGCAATCGCCCAATGAACGCACCCAGCTGGCGACACTTGCGCGTCAGCATCATTTATGGGCATCACAAGGATCTGATTTTCATCAGCCATGCCCGTGGATCGAACTGGGTCGTAAACTCTGGCTGCCCGCAGGCGTTGAAGGCGTCTGGCAGCTATGGGAACAGCCGCAGAACACCACAGAGAGGGAATTATGAGCCAGTTTTTTTATATTCATCCTGATAACCCGCAGCAACGTCTGATCAACCAGGCGGTGGAGATCGTGCGTAAAGGCGGGGTGATTGTTTATCCAACTGATTCCGGCTATGCGCTCGGCTGTAAAATTGAAGATAAAAACGCGATGGAGCGTATTTGTCGTATTCGCCAGCTGCCGGACGGTCACAACTTTACCCTGATGTGTCGCGATCTTTCTGAACTCTCGACCTATTCATTCGTGGATAACGTTGCGTTTCGTTTAATGAAAAACAACACGCCGGGCAACTATACCTTCATCCTGAAGGGGACGAAGGAAGTGCCACGCCGTCTGTTGCAGGAAAAACGCAAAACAATCGGTATGCGTGTGCCTTCTAACCCGATTGCGCAGGCGTTGCTTGAAGCACTGGGCGAACCGATGCTTTCCACTTCGCTAATGCTGCCAGGCAGCGAATTTACCGAATCCGATCCCGAAGAAATTAAAGACCGTCTGGAAAAACAGGTGGATTTGATTATCCACGGCGGCTATCTCGGACAGAAACCGACAACGGTCATTGATCTTACCGATGATACGCCGGTCGTGGTGCGTGAAGGCGTAGGTGATGTGAAGCCTTTCTTATAACAAATTGCGTTCCACGGATGGAAGACTATGGCAGGGAAGTTTCGCTGCATTTTGCTGTTGATAGCAGGGCTGTTTGTATCATCTCTAAGTTATGCAGAAAACACGGAGATCCCTTCTTATGAAGAAGGGATCTCGCTCTTTGATGTTGAAGCCACTCTGCAACCGGATGGGGTGCTCGACATCAAAGAGAACATTTATTTTCAGGCGCGAAATCAGCAGATTAAGCACGGATTTTCTCGTGATTTACCACGACTATGGATGCAGCCTAATGGGGACGCTGCACTGCTGAACTATCGTATTGTTGGCGTCACCCGTGACGGCGTTCCTGAACCCTGGCATCTTGACTGGCATATCGGGTTAATGAGTATTGTCGTGGGCGATAAACAACGTTTCTTGCCTCAAGGCGACTATCATTATCAAATTCATTATCAGGTTAAAAATGCTTTCCTGCGCGAGGGTGATTCTGACCTGCTAATCTGGAACGTGACCGGTAACAACTGGCCGTTTGAAATCTATAAGACTCGATTTTCACTCAAGTTCTCTAATATTGCGGGTAATCCATTTAATGAAATCGATCTCTTTACCGGAGATGAGGGCGACACATATCGAAATGGCCGCATCCTTGAGGACGGAAGAATTGAATCCCGAGATCCGTTTTATCGTGAAGACTTCACGGTACTCTACCGCTGGCCTCATGCCTTGCTGGATAATGCCCCGGCACAACACACGACGAATATTTTTAGCCATCTTTTTTGGCCCTCAACATCGTCTCTTATCATTTGGTTACCGTGTTTGCTCCTGGCGTGTGGATGTTTATATCTCTGGAGGCGCAGGCCGCAATTTACGCCGGTAGATGTGATTGAAACCGATGTCATTCCGCCAGATTACACGCCCGGCATGTTACGTCTCGATGCGAAGCTGGTTTACGACGATAAAGGTTTTTGTGCCGATATCGTAAATCTGATTGTGAAAGGAAAAATTCATCTGGAAGATCAGTATGACAAGAACCAGCAAACCCTGATCCGTGTTAATGAAGGCGCCACCAGAAATAATGCGGTATTACTGCCCGCAGAGCAGTTATTACTGGAAGCGTTATTTCGTAAAGGCGATAAGGTCGTTCTCACGGGGAGGCGCAACAGAGTCTTACGCAGGGCGTTTTTACGGATGCAGAAATTTTATCGGCCGCGTAAAAAGTCTTCGTTTTACCGACCTGATGCGTTTTTGCAATGGGGTGGAATGGCGATATTGGCGGTCATTCTCTACGGTAACCTGAGTCCCGTAGGTTGGGCAGGAATGAGTCTGGTGGGCGATATGTTTATTATGATCTGCTGGCTTCTTCCTTTTTTATTTTGTTCCCTTGAGCTTTTGTTTGCCCGCGATGATGACAAGCCTTGCGTTAATCGTGTAATCATCACTTTGTTTTTACCACTGATTTGTTCAGGCGTGGCCTTCTATTCTCTCTATATCAATGTCGGAGATGTATTCTTTTACTGGTATATGCCAGCGGGTTATTTTAGCGCTGTTTTCCTGACCGGTTATCTCACTGGCATGGGGTATATTTTTCTGCCAAAGTTTACCCAAACCGGGCAGCAACGTTATGCCCACGGTGAAGCTATCGTTAACTATCTTGCGCGTAAAGAGGCGGCAACGCACAGTGGACGGCGGCGGAAAGGGGAAACACGGAAGCTGGATTACGCGTTGTTAGGTTGGGCTATATCGGCAAATTTGGGGAGGGAATGGGCGTTACGCATTGCCCCTTCGCTTTCTTCGGCGATTCGCGCTCCAGAGATTGCCCGTAACGGCGTTTTATTCTCATTACAGACGCACCTGAGTTGCGGGGCCTATACCAGTTTGTTGGGGCGGAGCTATTCCGGTGGTGGTTCTGGCGCTGGTGGCGGTGCGGGAGGTGGAGGCGGTGGCGGTTGGTAACCAAATCGACGTTAATCGAAACAAGCTTTAACCATAAAGATAGTGTAGTATGTTGCGCCTCAAAGCCAGGCCAGTTAAAACGTCGAGTCGTTTACTTAAGGCCTGAAGAGTTCGAACAGACTTTACTATCAGTGAGTCAGATGTAAGTTCTGACTCATTGTTGCACAAAAGCATATCAGACGCCTGGGAAGGCGACACCAAAAGGAAGCTCAATGAGCGAAAAGTTACAGAAAGTGCTGGCGCGTGCCGGCCACGGTTCACGCCGTGAAATCGAATCTATTATTGAAGCCGGTCGTGTGAGTGTCGATGGCAAAATTGCTAAACTCGGCGATCGCGTTGAAGTTACCCCTGGGCTGAAAATCCGTATCGATGGTCACCTGATTTCGGTTCGTGAATCCGCCGAGCAAATTTGTCGCGTTCTGGCCTATTACAAGCCAGAAGGTGAGTTGTGTACACGTAATGACCCGGAAGGGCGTCCGACCGTGTTTGATCGTCTGCCGAAGCTGCGCGGTGCGCGCTGGATTGCCGTGGGGCGTCTGGACGTTAATACCTGCGGTCTGTTGCTGTTTACCACCGATGGTGAACTGGCAAACCGTTTAATGCACCCCAGCCGTGAAGTTGAACGTGAATATGCCGTGCGTGTATTTGGTCAGGTTGACGACGCGAAACTGCGCGATTTAAGTCGTGGCGTGCAACTGGAAGATGGTCCGGCAGCATTTAAAACCATCAAGTTCAGCGGTGGTGAAGGGATTAACCAGTGGTACAACGTGACTCTGACCGAAGGTCGTAACCGTGAGGTTCGTCGTCTTTGGGAAGCGGTGGGTGTGCAGGTAAGTCGCCTGATCCGTGTGCGTTACGGTGATATTCCACTTCCGAAAGGTCTGCCACGCGGCGGCTGGACAGAGCTGGATCTCGCCCAGACTAACTATCTGCGTGAACTGGTGGAACTGCCACCAGAAACCAGCTCTAAAGTTGCTGTAGAAAAAGATCGTCGCCGCATGAAAGCAAATCAAATTCGTCGTGCGGTGAAACGTCACAGTCAGGTGAGCGGCGGTCGTCGTTCTGGCGGACGTAATAATAACGGTTAATTTAAGATAAGTATAAAATAAAGGCCCTGCGGGGCCTTTTCTTCATTTGAAGCATGATAAATAGTCGCAGTATTTTAATTTAATTTCATACTTGCTTATGAATAATACCCGGAAATAGCCACATTACTATTTAATTATCTGAGATAAACTCAACGTCAAGAGGTGGGTTATGATTAGATATAGTGGAATATTTCTATCGCTGTTAATGCTTTCAGGTTGTGCAACTGAAGCATTGAAAAACGAACAAGCTGAAACTGTTATTACTGCGGGTAACAAAGCAGTAGCGGCGAATGCAAGTTTCTTTAAACAATACTATGCTTCTCGTGAAAACTTCCTTGTTAATTTCTACGCGACTAATCCGGATTGTGCCCTACGACCTGATTATACCATTGATATAGGCGGTGATGGGAATGGCGGAAAATTATGCCAGCGTTCAGGGCCAAATACAAAACAAGTACAATTAGTCCCTTTCGAGAAAGAAAAATTACTGGCTTCAATGGAAGTCATTAATAGCATGAGCGCTTATGTGGAACTTCTGACAGAGGATATGGCAACTACGGAAAGTCGGCAAGTGGCATTACTTAAACAGGCTCTGGATCACGCAAACAACGCACAAACACTACTTGGTGTTTCACATAGCAAAGATTTAGCTCAATCTGCAGCAGCGGTTAAAGATTTGGTAAATTATTTCAATGAGTTATATATAATTAAAGTCAATTCTGGAAAAATAGGCAAAACGGTAGATGAAAACTGGGTAAGACTTATAAAGAACATGGCAGTTTTGCGCAATGATATTTATACAAAAAGCAATAAGATTGAAAATTATACCTTAGCGAATGTGCATGATAATATGTTTTATTATAATACGGCATCTAAAAACTCTAAGAATACAGAGTTTAACACTCTGAAAAACAGGAAGGAGTTTCTAAGTTCAGTAATCAATGTGAATGAAACCAGACTACAGGCATCGGCACCTGCCATGCCTGCGATTGAGGCTTTAAATGCCTTTATAGATAAGGGTGATTATCTGAAAAGCTTATACGTTAATAAAACACGCACGGCAGCTGAACAAAAAAGATTAAATGAAATATTACGCGCACAGGTCATTAGTGGGTTAAAGGCGTCTGAGGGGCTGGCAAAATTACTTATTGCCAGCGGAATAATGTTATAGGAGGCTTTTTATGAACGATGTACAAAATCGTAGAATACTGGCATTACTCGACATGCTGTATAATACCCTGGGCAACAAAACCACATGCAAGGTTTGTCATAAATATTTTATCCTTATCCTCTCGGTTATGAACAATCTGACGATTAACTATGGTACTGAAACCTCACCAGAGTTAAGCGGAATCAGTTATGAAGATGCGAATGCGCTAATTACGGAACTGATATTATTTATTGAAGATGTTGACGCTGAGAATCATGAAGCATATCCGGGACATTTGAATGAGATTAAACGAATTCTGAATTTCGCTATTGCCGCTTGAATATAATCATGATTAAAGCACCTCAAGAGGCTTCTTTTGAGGTGCTTTCACTTAGTAGTCAATCCCTATCTGCGCTTTTACACCGGCATCAAACGCATGTTTCACGGGGCGTAATTCACTTACCGTATCCGCCAGTTCAAGAATATCCCGATGACAGCCTCGACCCGTGATAATCACCGTCTGTTGATGTGGACGTTCATTTAACGCCTGCACCACTTCTTCCAGTGGCAAATAGTCATACGCCACCATATAAGTCAGCTCATCGAGCAAAACCATATCCACTGAGGAATCTGCCAGCATCCGCTTTGCATGTTGCCAGACTTCACGGCAGGCGGCGGTATCAGACTCGCGATTTTGCGTATCCCAGGTAAAGCCCGTTGCCATCACCTGAAATTCAACGCCGTGTGGTTCCAGCAGTTTTCGTTCGCCATTAGGCCAGGTACCTTTAATAAACTGCACGACCCCCACTTTTTTGCCATGGCCAACCGCGCGAGTTGCGGTACCAAATGCCGCGGTGGTTTTGCCTTTTCCATTGCCAGTAAAGACGATGACAATGCCACGCTCATCCTGCGCTTGCGCCACGCGAGCATCAACTTTCTCTTTAACACGCTGCTGACGCTGTTGGTAGCGTTCATCACTCATTGGGAAATTCCTGGTTTGCGGCCCGGTTGGGCGTCAAAGGTCATGCCGGTTTTACGGCGGCTGTCATCGCCCATCAGCCATAAATAGAGTGGCATGATATCGGCGGGTGTTTTGAGTTTCTGTGGATCTTCGGTGGGGAAAGCACTAGCACGCATTGCAGTACGTGTACCACCCGGGTTAATACAGTTCACACGCAGGCGCTGCTGGTATTCATCGGCCAGCACTTGCATCATTCCTTCGGTGGCAAATTTCGACACCGCATATGCGCCCCAGTTGGCTCGTCCCTGACGTCCAACGCTTGATGAGGTAAAGACCAGCGAACCCGCGTCCGATTTGAGTAATAAAGGAAGCAGTGCCTGGGTGAGCATAAAAGTGGCATTAACGTTGACCTGCATGACGTCCTGCCAGACCTGCGGATTTTGTTCGCGCATTGGGCAAACATCGCCGAGCAATCCGGCGTTATGCAGCACGCCGTCCAGACGCGGATAATTAACAGCAATACGCTGTGCCAGTTGTTGGCAGTCTTCAGACGTACAGGTCAGCAAATCGAGAATAAACCATTGCGGCTGGCGTCCTGTCTCTTCGAACATGCTCTGGGCCACCTGACGTAATTTTTCTTCGTTCCGGCCCAGCAGAATGACCGTCGCGCCATAGCGCGCATAAGTTAAAGCGGCTTCACGACCAATGCCGTCGCTGGCGCCTGTCACCAGGATAATACGATCATTGAGTAAATCTTGTTTTGGTTGGTAATGCATGGCTACTCCCCGACGACATCAACAGTCGCGCTGCCAGTGTACTTTATGACTTTGGGGTTTTATGCCTGAAACAGGAGGGCATTTCAATCAGCCTGGGGCGATAACGCCGTAAAATGAATACTTTGTCATACTTTCGCTGCAATAACATCTCTGCGAGACGGCTTAACATGCCTGTTGTAAACTGTGAGCCAAAGCGTTGTTTAACCAAGGTGGGACTCGTGGAATTGTTGTCTGAATATGGTTTGTTTTTGGCGAAAATCGTCACCGTTGTGGTGGCGATTGCGGCTATTGCCGCCATTATTGTCAATGTTGCTCAACGTAATAAACGCCAGCGTGGCGAGTTACGGGTCAACAATCTCAGCGAACAGTATAAGGAGATGAAAGAAGAACTGGCTGCGGCGCTGATGGATCCACATCAGCAAAAACAGTGGCACAAAGCGCAGAAGAAAAAGCACAAGCAAGAAGCGAAGGCAGCGAAAGCAAAAGCCAAACTGGGCGAGGTGGCAGCCGAAAGCAAGCCTCGAGTCTGGGTGCTGGATTTCAAAGGCAGCATGGACGCGCATGAAGTGAACGCGCTACGTGAAGAGGTCACTGCGGTACTCGCGGCATTTAAACCGCAGGATCAGGTCGTTCTGCGTCTGGAAAGCCCCGGTGGCATGGTACATGGTTACGGCCTGGCGGCTTCACAGTTGCAGCGCCTGCGCGATAAAAATATTCCTTTAACCGTTACGGTAGACAAAGTGGCTGCCAGCGGCGGTTACATGATGGCCTGTGTGGCGGATAAAATTGTTTCAGCGCCGTTTGCAATTGTTGGCTCTATTGGTGTTGTGGCGCAAATGCCCAACTTTAACCGCTTCCTGAAAAGCAAAGATATTGATATCGAACTGCACACTGCCGGGCAGTATAAGCGCACGCTGACAGTGCTGGGTGAAAACACCGAAGAAGGGCGCGAGAAATTCCGCGAAGAACTGAACGAAACGCATCAGTTATTTAAAGATTTTGTGAAGCGTATGCGTCCGTCTCTGGACATTGAAATGGTGGCTACCGGTGAACACTGGTACGGACAACAGGCGGTGGAGAAAGGCCTGGTTGACGAAATCAATACCAGTGATGAAGTGATCCTTAGCCTGATGGAAGGTCGTGAAGTGGTCAATGTACGCTATATGCAGCGTAAACGGTTGATCGATCGATTCACTGGCAGCGCGGCAGAGAGCGCCGACCGATTGTTGCTACGCTGGTGGCAACGCGGGCAAAAACCGTTGATGTAAAAGATAAACGCGAGGGTAAAACCTCGCGTTTTGCTTTAATCGACCAGATGGTATTTTTCCGAGAGCACATGGGCCAGGTGTTTGAACATATTAAACACCGCGGTGCTTTTCGCTGTCGGCAATCCTTGTTCATCTAAAAAATAATCGCCGCTAAACACCAGCACGCCATTACGCTGCGTGACGCCGGTGGCTTCAATCCCTGCGAGCGTATCCTCATGCTCACGTATGATTTTGTTAGCCTCTTTCAACAGCGTTTCGCGGTCGATGGGTTGTGTCTCTTTGTTCATTATTTACTCCTTAAACAAGGACATTAGTCTACGCCAGGCATGGCTTGCAGACAAATATACCACGCTGACGGCAAGAGCGCCTTACTGGCAACTTTGGATTTTGCATGCTAATAAAGTTGCGTAACGGATTTTATCAGGTACAGTGTGACGCTTTCGTCAATCTGGCAATAGATTTGCTTGACATTCGACCAAAATTACGTCGTGCTATAGCGCCTGTAGGCCAAGACCTGTTAACTCAGTCACCTGAATTATCGTGAACAGAGTCACGACAAGGGGTTGATATCCGCAGAGAGCGAGTCCATATCGGTAACTCGTTGCCAGTGGAAGGTTTATCAATGTGCGACGCATTCCTGGAAGAATCAAATTAGGTAAGGTGAATATGGGTAAAGCTCTTGTCATCGTTGAGTCCCCGGCAAAAGCCAAAACGATCAACAAGTATCTGGGTAGTGACTACGTGGTGAAATCCAGCGTCGGTCACATCCGCGATTTGCCGACCAGTGGCTCAGCTGCCAAAAAGAGTGCCGACTCTACCTCCACCAAGACGGCTAAAAAGCCTAAAAAGGATGAACGTGGCGCTCTCGTCAACCGTATGGGGGTTGACCCGTGGCACAATTGGGAGGCGCACTATGAAGTGTTGCCAGGTAAAGAGAAGGTCGTCTCTGAACTGAAACAACTGGCTGAAAAAGCCGACCACATCTATCTCGCAACCGACCTTGACCGCGAAGGGGAAGCCATTGCATGGCACCTGCGGGAAGTGATCGGTGGTGATGATGCGCGCTATAGCCGAGTGGTATTTAACGAAATTACGAAAAACGCGATTCGTCAGGCATTTAACAAGCCAGGTGAGCTGAATATCGATCGTGTTAATGCCCAGCAGGCGCGTCGCTTTATGGACCGCGTGGTGGGGTATATGGTTTCTCCGCTGCTGTGGAAAAAAATTGCTCGTGGTCTGTCTGCCGGGCGTGTGCAGTCGGTGGCGGTCCGCCTGGTGGTTGAACGTGAGCGTGAAATTAAAGCGTTCGTACCGGAAGAGTTCTGGGAAGTGGATGCCAGCACGACCACGCCATCGGGCGAGGCATTGGCTTTGCAGGTGACCCATCAGAATGACAAACCGTTCCGTCCGGTCAATAAAGAACAAACTCAGGCTGCGGTAAGTCTGCTGGAAAAAGCGCGCTATAGCGTGCTGGAACGTGAAGACAAACCGACCACCAGTAAACCTGGCGCTCCTTTTATTACCTCTACGCTGCAACAGGCTGCCAGCACCCGTCTTGGTTTTGGCGTGAAAAAGACCATGATGATGGCGCAGCGTCTGTATGAAGCAGGCTATATCACTTACATGCGTACCGACTCCACTAACCTGAGTCAGGACGCGGTAAATATGGTTCGCGGTTATATCAGCGATAACTTTGGTAATAAATATCTGCCGGAAAGTCCGAATCAGTACGCCAGCAAAGAAAACTCACAGGAAGCGCATGAAGCGATTCGTCCTTCTGACGTCAATGTGATGGCGGAATCGCTGAAGGATATGGAAGCGGACGCACAGAAACTTTACCAGTTAATCTGGCGTCAGTTTGTTGCCTGTCAGATGACCCCGGCGAAATATGACTCCACGACGCTGACCGTTGGTGCGGGTGATTTCCGCCTGAAAGCACGCGGACGTATTCTGCGCTTTGATGGCTGGACGAAAGTAATGCCTGCGCTGCGTAAAGGCGATGAAGATCGTATTTTACCGACAGTCGATAAAGGCGACTCCCTGTCGCTTGTTGAACTGACTCCGGCACAGCACTTTACCAAGCCGCCAGCCCGTTTCAGCGAAGCCTCGCTGGTTAAAGAACTGGAAAAACGCGGTATTGGTCGTCCGTCTACCTATGCGTCGATTATTTCGACCATCCAGGATCGCGGCTATGTGCGTGTGGAAAACCGTCGATTCTATGCGGAAAAAATGGGTGAAATCGTAACCGATCGCCTGGAGGAAAATTTCCGCGAATTAATGAATTACGACTTCACCGCGCAGATGGAAAACAGTCTCGACCAGGTGGCAAATCACGAAGCGGAATGGAAAGCCGTACTGGATCACTTCTTCTCGGATTTCACCCAGCAGCTTGATAAAGCGGAAAAAGATCCGGAAGAGGGCGGTATGCGCCCGAACCAGATGGTTCTGACCAGCATTGACTGCCCGACTTGTGGTCGCAAAATGGGTATTCGTACAGCGAGCACCGGGGTATTCCTTGGCTGTTCTGGCTATGCGCTGCCGCCGAAAGAGCGTTGCAAAACCACCATTAACCTGGTGCCGGAAAACGAAGTACTGAACGTACTGGAAGGCGAAGACGCTGAAACTAACGCCCTGCGCGCCAAACGTCGTTGCCCGAAATGCGGCACGGCGATGGACAGCTATCTCATCGATCCAAAACGTAAGTTGCATGTTTGTGGTAATAACCCAACCTGCGATGGTTACGAGATCGAAGAGGGCGAATTCCGCATTAAAGGTTATGACGGCCCGATCGTTGAGTGTGAAAAATGTGGCTCTGAAATGCACCTGAAAATGGGGCGTTTCGGTAAATACATGGCCTGCACCAACGAAGAGTGTAAAAACACGCGTAAGATTTTACGTAACGGCGAAGTGGCGCCACCGAAAGAAGATCCGGTTCCGCTGCCAGAATTAGCGTGCGAAAAATCGGATGCTTATTTCGTGCTGCGTGACGGCGCTGCTGGAGTGTTCCTGGCTGCCAACACCTTCCCGAAATCTCGTGAAACGCGTGCGCCGCTGGTTGAAGAGCTTTATCGCTTCCGCGACCGTCTGCCAGAAAAACTGCGTTATCTGGCGGAGGCTCCGCAGCAAGATCCAGACGGTAATAAGACAATGGTTCGCTTTAGCCGTAAAACCAAACAGCAATATGTCTCTTCGGAAAAAGACGGAAAGGCAACTGGCTGGTCAGCATTTTATGTTGATGGCAAATGGGTTGAAGGGAAAAAATAACCTTTAAGTCTGTCAGGTTTTTATAAACAAAGGGTCGCAAAAGCGGCCCTTTTTCATTGCATATTATTTTTTCTACATACCTATACACTAAAGCTATAAATGATATAGTGGTTATAGTTATCACTTTTTTTATTATTAAATCGTATTAGTCACCCACCAGGTGTGGCGAAAAAACGATGTTCTGATGGCGTCTAATTGGATGGTTTAACATGAAATTACAACAACTTCGCTATATTGTTGAGGTAGTCAATCATAACCTGAATGTCTCCTCAACGGCTGAAGGACTTTACACATCACAACCCGGGATCAGTAAGCAAGTCAGAATGTTGGAAGATGAACTGGGCATTCAAATTTTTTCCCGTAGCGGTAAGCACCTGACGCAGGTAACCCCCGCAGGGCAGGAAATTATTCGTATTGCTCGTGAAGTGTTGTCAAAGGTCGACGCCATTAAATCGGTAGCCGGTGAGCACACCTGGCCTGATAAAGGTTCGCTGTATATTGCCACTACCCATACTCAGGCACGTTATGCGCTGCCTAACGTCATTAAAGGCTTTATCGAGCGTTATCCTCGCGTTTCTTTGCATATGCATCAGGGCTCGCCGACACAAATTGCTGATGCAGTCTCTAAAGGTAATGCCGATTTCGCAATCGCCACGGAAGCCCTGCATTTATATGAAGATTTAGTGATGTTGCCGTGCTACCACTGGAACCGGGCCATTGTGGTAACCCCGGATCATCCTCTGGCGGGCAAAAAGGAAATCACGATTGAAGAACTGGCGCAGTATCCGCTAGTAACCTATACCTTCGGCTTTACCGGCCGTTCCGAACTGGACACAGCGTTTAACCGCGCAGGGCTGACGCCGCGTATTGTCTTCACAGCAACTGATGCTGACGTCATTAAAACCTACGTTCGTCTTGGGCTGGGAGTAGGGGTCATTGCCAGCATGGCGGTCGATCCGGTTTCAGACCCCGATCTGGTGCGTGTCGATGCACATGATATCTTCAGCCACAGCACAACTAAAATTGGTTTTCGCCGTAGTACGTTTTTACGCAGCTATATGTATGATTTCATTCAGCGTTTTGCGCCGCATTTAACGCGAGACGTCGTTGATGCCGCCGTTGCACTGCGTTCCAATGAAGAAATTGAAGTCATGTTCAAAGATATCAAATTGCCAGAAAAATAATTACCCACGTTATTTCCGGCATCTTTTTATGTGACAAAGGTGCCGGAATATATTCTCTATTCCTTTTTATTTGTTAGTCGCTCACAATATAAATATCCACAAAATTTTTATGGCAAATCGAGCATAAAGTAGTGTCTATTTATCCGCGTTGCAAACTCCACTCTTCAAATATCTATTTCAGGTCAAAAGATTGAATTATTCACTGGAAACGATTCGTAAATTCGCTGGATTTTTGACTAAAGTTTCATTAGGATTTGTCCTATCATTTGATTAGTTGTACCAATCGTTTAGCGTCTTGCTGATAAGTGATGGCGATTATATGAGGTTAGCAATGCCTTCTGGAAATCAGGCCCCCCGCCGGGACCCTGAATTAAAACGCAAAGCCTGGCTTGCGGTATTTCTTGGTTCTGCGCTCTTTTGGGTGGTTGTCGCACTGCTGATTTGGAAAGTGTGGGGATAACTATGGTCGTTCAGGAGCAACATCAGGAACCGTCACCATTATGTCAGCAGAATGACAATGCAACGGAAACGAAACGGGATTGTTCCGTCGTTATACCCCATAGCTGGAAACTAACACCGCAACAGCAAGCCTTTATAGAGATGTTTGCTGAAGATGATCAGCAGAAACAATAATTATCATCATTCTTATTATCCAATATATTAATGAATATAACGGCTTTTAATACACCACAGCAATAACAGGTTGAGTTATCTCAACATAAAGTAATAACAGTTAAGGGTGTAGCCTATGATCACTACAAATACGAAATACTGGTCCTGGATGGGCGCATTTTCTCTGTCGATGCTCTTCTGGGCCGAACTCCTCTGGATCGTTACTCACTGATCCCTGACCCCGCTGCGGCGGGGTTTTCTTTTGCGTTGCCACAAGGTTTCTCCTCTTTTATCAATTTGGGTTGTTATCAAATCGTTACGCGATGTTTGTGTTATCTTTAATATTCACCCTGAAGAGAATCAGGGCATCGCAACCCTGTTATTAAGGAGGAGCTATGTCGTCAACCCTACGAGAAGCCAGTAAGGACACGTTGCAGGCCAAAGATAAAACTTACCACTACTACAGCCTGCCGCTTGCTGCCAAATCACTGGGCGATATCACCCGTCTGCCCAAGTCACTCAAAGTTCTGCTCGAAAACCTGCTGCGCTGGCAGGATGGCAATTCGGTCACCGAAGAAGATATTCATGCGCTGGCGGGATGGCTGAAAAATGCCCATGCCGATCGCGAAATTGCCTACCGTCCAGCCAGAGTGCTGATGCAGGATTTTACCGGCGTACCTGCTGTTGTTGATCTTGCGGCGATGCGGGAAGCAGTAAAACGTCTCGGTGGCGATACCGCAAAGGTGAATCCGCTCTCACCGGTCGATCTGGTGATTGACCACTCGGTTACCGTCGATCGCTTTGGCGACGATGAGGCATTTGAGGAAAACGTACGCCTGGAAATGGAGCGCAACCACGAGCGTTATGTGTTTCTGAAATGGGGGCAACAGGCGTTCAGTCGTTTTAGCGTTGTGCCACCAGGCACTGGGATTTGCCACCAGGTGAACCTTGAATATCTCGGCAAAGCGGTGTGGAGTGAATTGCAGGAGGGGGAATGGATTGCTTATCCGGATACGCTCGTCGGCACCGACTCGCACACGACCATGATTAACGGTCTTGGTGTGTTGGGCTGGGGCGTTGGTGGAATCGAAGCGGAAGCGGCGATGTTAGGTCAGCCAGTTTCCATGCTTATTCCTGATGTGGTGGGCTTTAAACTCACCGGTAAACTGCGTGAAGGTATTACCGCCACCGACCTGGTGCTGACCGTTACTCAGATGCTACGTAAACATGGCGTAGTAGGTAAATTCGTCGAATTTTACGGTGATGGTCTGGATTCACTGCCACTGGCGGATCGTGCAACCATTGCCAATATGTCGCCGGAATATGGTGCGACCTGCGGCTTCTTCCCAATCGATGCTGTCACTCTCGATTACATGCGGTTAAGCGGCCGTAGTGAAGACCAGGTTGAACTGGTTGAGAAATATGCTAAAGCGCAGGGGATGTGGCGGAACGCAGGTGATGAACCGGTGTTTACCAGTACGCTTGAATTGGATATGAACGACGTAGTCGCTAGTCTTGCCGGTCCAAAGCGTCCACAAGATCGTGTTGCGCTGCCTGATGTGCCAAAAGCTTTTGCCGCCAGTAACGAACTGGAAGTCAACGCCACGCATAAAGATCGCCAGCCGGTCGATTATGTTATGAACGGGCATCAGTATCAGTTGCCTGATGGTGCAGTGGTTATTGCCGCGATAACGTCGTGCACCAACACCTCTAACCCCAGCGTGCTGATGGCGGCCGGATTACTGGCGAAAAAAGCCGTCACCCTGGGGCTGAAACGACAACCGTGGGTCAAAGCGTCTCTCGCGCCTGGCTCGAAAGTGGTTTCTGACTATCTGGCAAAAGCCAAACTGACGCCGTATCTTGATGAACTGGGCTTTAACCTTGTGGGCTATGGTTGTACCACCTGTATTGGTAACTCTGGTCCGTTGCCCGATCCTATCGAAACCGCGATCAAAAAGGGCGATTTAACCGTTGGCGCGGTACTGTCTGGCAACCGTAACTTTGAAGGACGTATTCATCCGCTGGTTAAAACCAACTGGTTGGCTTCGCCGCCACTGGTGGTTGCCTATGCACTGGCGGGCAATATGAATATCAACCTGGCTTCCGAACCTCTGGGGCACGATCGTAAAGGCGATCCGGTATATCTGAAAGATATCTGGCCATCGACTCAAGAGATTGCTCGCGCTGTTGCGCAAGTCTCCACTGAAATGTTCCGTAAGGAGTACGCGGAAGTTTTCGAAGGGACTGCGGAGTGGAAGGAGATTAAGGTTGTACGATCAGATACCTACGGATGGCAGGATGATTCGACCTACATTCGCTTATCGCCTTTCTTTGATGAAATGCAGGCAACCCCTGCGCCAGTGGAAGATATTCACGGCGCGCGAATTCTGGCAATGCTGGGTGATTCGGTTACCACTGACCATATCTCTCCGGCAGGCAGCATTAAGCCTGATAGCCCCGCGGGTCGATATCTACAAGGTCGTGGTGTTGAGCGTAAAGATTTTAACTCCTACGGTTCGCGTCGTGGTAACCATGAAGTGATGATGCGTGGCACGTTCGCCAATATTCGCATTCGTAACGAAATGGTGCCTGGTGTTGAAGGGGGGATGACGCGCCATCTACCAGGCAATGATGTTATCTCTATTTATGATGCGGCGATGCGCTATCAGCAAGAGAAAACACCGCTGGCGGTAATTGCCGGGAAAGAATATGGGTCAGGTTCGAGTCGAGACTGGGCGGCAAAAGGCCCGCGTCTGCTCGGTATTCGCGTGGTGATTGCAGAATCGTTTGAACGTATTCACCGTTCGAATTTAATCGGCATGGGTATTTTGCCGCTGGAGTTCCCGCAAGGTGTGACGCGTAAATCGTTAGGGCTGACGGGGGAAGAGAAGATTGATATTGCCGATCTGCAAAATCTGCAACCTGGCGCTACGGTTCCTGTGACACTAACGCGAGCTGATGGTGTGCAGGACGTTGTGCCGTGCCGTTGTCGTATCGACACTGCAACAGAATTAACCTATTACCAGAACGACGGTATTTTGCATTATGTCATTCGTAATATGTTGAAGTAATTCCGCTTTATTTGCCGGATGTGGATCATCCGGCAAATATATTAAGTCTGTAGCGAACAGGGTTATTTGTTGAACAAATGGCCCATTTTCTCGGCTTTAGTATCGAGATAGTGTTCGTTATTTGGGTTACGGCCAACAATCAACGGCACGCGCTCAACAATGTTGATACCTGCTTCGGTCAGAATTTCGACTTTTTTCGGGTTGTTGGTTAACAGACGGACTTCATTAACGCCCAGTAACTTGAACATGTCGGCGCAGAGGGTGAAATCACGTTCATCAGCGGCGAAACCTAACTGATGATTGGCCTCTACAGTATCGTAACCTTGATCCTGTAACGCATAAGCACGGATTTTATTCAACAAACCGATGTTACGTCCTTCCTGACGGTGGTACAGCAAAATACCACGGCCTTCTTCGGCAATATGCGTCAGTGCCGCTTCAAGCTGGAAGCCACAATCGCAGCGCAAGCTGAACAGGGCATCACCGGTCAGACACTCAGAATGGACGCGTGCCAGGACAGGAGTATGTCCTGAAATGTCGCCATAAACTAACGCGACATGATCGTGTCCGGTTGCCAGTTCTTCAAATCCCACCATCAGGAAATCGCCCCATGGGGTTGGCAGTTTGGCTTCTGCCACACGTTTAAGCTGCATGAAATTCTCCAGATAATGCTGGTTCTGTATTGGCTTATTTTGCCATAACGCGAAGGGGTTCTCCTAATCACGACGCGCCAATCGTTCACTGAATGGCACAAATCTGTCAATTTTTACTGGAGCAGGCATTTTCAGTTATGATTGTGGGAATTATAAAAAGGAGAGGCCATGCGTTCGATTGCCAGACGTACCGCAGTGGGAGCTGCACTATTACTTGTAATGCCGGTAGCTGTATGGATTTCTGGCTGGCGTTGGCAACCAGGAGATCAAAGTTGGCTGTTAAAAGCGGCCTTTTGGGTCACTGAAACCGTTACTCAGCCTTGGGGCGTCATTACACATCTGATTTTATTCGCTTGGTTTCTCTGGTGTCTGCGTTTTCGCCTCAAAGCCGCAATTATGCTGTTTACCATTCTGGCGGCGGCGATCCTCATTGGACAAGGCGTGAAATCCTGGATAAAAGATAAAGTTCAGGAGCCGCGCCCCTTTGTGATATGGCTGGAAAAAACACATCATATTCCGGTTGAGGAGTTCTACACTTTAAAACGTGCGGAACGCGGAAGTTTAGTGAAAGAACAGTTGGCTGCAGAAAATAATATACCGGGCTATTTACGCTCTCACTGGCAGAAAGAGACGGGATTTGCCTTTCCTTCCGGTCACACGATGTTTGCTGCCAGTTGGGCGCTGCTGGCCATTGGGTTACTGTGGCCGCGTCGGCGAACGTTCACCATTGCACTCTTGCTGGTTTGGGCCACGGGAGTCATGGGAAGCCGCCTACTGCTCGGGATGCATTGGCCGCGTGATTTGGTGGTGGCTACATTGATTTCGTGGGCGCTGGTGGCGGTGGCAACCTGGCTTGCACAACGAATTTGTGGGCCATTAACACCACCTCCGGAAGAAAATCGTGAGATAGCGCAACGAGAAGAAGAAAGTTAACGCTGGTTGATTTTCTGATTTTCGCCCTTAAATCACCAACAATGCACGTAGTTGCCATTTCGCAGTCGGCGTGAAAATGGTACTTTAAAGGGCTATTGCGGTAAGTTGACCATAATTTATGCGCTCTAACCACATAACGGGAAGTAATGTGAAATATTTACTCATTTTCTTATTGGTGTTGGCGATTTTCGTGATTTCGGTCACGTTAGGTGCGCAGAACGATCAACAGGTGACGTTTAACTATCTGTTAGCGCAAGGGGAGTATCGTATCTCTACTTTGCTGGCGGTATTGTTTGCTGCGGGTTTTGCTATCGGTTGGTTAATTTGCGGACTGTTCTGGCTGCGAGTTCGTGTTTCTCTGGCGCGTGCTGAACGTAAAATAAAGCGACTGGAAAACCAGCTTTCACCCGCGACTGATGTGGCGGTAGCGCCGCATGCGTCAGTGGCGAAGGAATAACCTTCTATGCTGGAGTTGTTGTTTCTGCTTTTGCCTGTAGCCGCTGCCTATGGCTGGTATATGGGCCGCAGAAGTGCGCAACAAAACAAGCAAGATGAAGCCAACCGCCTGTCACGTGATTACGTGGCGGGGGTTAACTTTCTGCTTAGTAATCAACAAGATAAAGCGGTGGACCTGTTCCTCGATATGCTCAAAGAGGACACTGGCACCGTTGAAGCCCACCTTACGCTCGGAAACTTGTTCCGATCCCGTGGCGAAGTCGATCGCGCAATTCGCATCCACCAAACCTTAATGGAAAGCGCATCGCTGACCTATGAACAGCGCCTGTTGGCAATTCAGCAACTGGGTCGTGATTACATGGCTGCCGGGTTGTACGATCGTGCGGAAGATATGTTTAATCAATTGACTGATGAAACTGACTTCCGTGTTGGCGCTTTGCAACAACTCCTGCAAATCTACCAGGCCACCAGTGAATGGCAAAAGGCGATCGATGTCGCCGAACGTTTGGTTAAACTGGGTAAAGATAAACAGCGGGTCGAAATAGCTCATTTCTATTGTGAATTAGCTCTTCAATACATTGCCAGCGACGATCTCGATCGTGCCATGACCTTACTGAAAAAAGGGGCGGCGGCCGACAAAAACAGCGCGCGCGTATCCATCATGATGGGGCGTGTGTTTATGGCCAAAGGCGAGTACGGCAAAGCCGTCGAAAGCCTGCAACGCGTTATTTCTCAGGACAGAGAACTGGTCAGCGAAACGCTGGAAATGCTGCAAACCTGCTATCAGCAACTGGGTAAAACTGCCGAATGGGCAGAGTTTCTCCAGCGAGCGGTGGAAGAAAATACGGGTGCTGATGCTGAACTGATGCTTGCTGACATCATTGAATCGCGTGACGGGAGCGATGCAGTTCAGGTTTATATTACGCGCCAGTTGCAACGTCACCCAACCATGCGCGTGTTCCACAAATTGATGGATTACCACCTCAATGAAGCGGAAGAAGGGCGTGCAAAAGAGAGCCTGATGGTGCTGCGCGATATGGTTGGTGAGAAGGTACGCAGTAAGCCGCGTTATCGCTGCCAGAAGTGTGGTTTTACCGCTTATACCCTCTACTGGCATTGTCCGTCCTGTCGGGCCTGGTCGACCATTAAACCAATTCGTGGTCTGGATGGCCTGTAGTTTTAAAAAAAAATCGACTTTAGTTACAACATACTAATGGTTGTTATCAACAAATGTGCTTCGGTAACTCCTGCATGGAAAAGCCTGACAGGGGAGAAATCGCAACTGTTAATTTTTTATTTCCACGGGTAGAATGCACGCCGTTTACCTTTTTCGCGCCACTTCCGGTGCCCATCATCAAGAAGGTCTGGTCATGACGTTAACTGCTTCATCTTCTTCCCGCGCTGTTACGCGTTCTCCCGTCGTTGTTGCCCTTGATTATAATAATCGTGATGCTGCGCTGGCATTTGTCGACAAAATCGACCCACGCGATTGTCGTCTGAAAGTTGGCAAAGAGATGTTTACGCTATTTGGGCCACAGTTTGTCCGTGAACTGCAAGAGCGTGGTTTTGATATCTTCCTTGACCTGAAATTTCACGACATTCCCAACACAGCAGCGCACGCCGTGGCCGCAGCGGCTGACTTAGGTGTGTGGATGGTGAATGTTCATGCCTCTGGCGGGGCGCGTATGATGACCGCTGCTCGTGAGGCGCTGGTTCCGTTTGGCAAAGACGCGCCGTTGTTAATAGCGGTAACTGTGCTGACTAGCATGGAATCAAGCGATCTGGCGGATCTCGGCGTGACACTGTCACCAGCGGATTATGCAGAGCGTCTGGCGGCGCTGACACAAAAATGTGGTCTTGATGGCGTGGTGTGTTCTGCCCAGGAAGCCGTTCGTTTTAAACAAGCGTTTGGTCAGGACTTCAAACTGGTTACGCCGGGTATTCGTCCGCAGGGGAGTGATGCTGGAGACCAGCGCCGTATTATGACGCCAGAACAGGCGCTGGCAGCTGGGGTTGATTATATGGTGATTGGTCGCCCGGTGACGCAATCTGCGGATCCAGCGCAAACGCTGAAAGCGATCAACGCCTCGTTACAGCGGAGTGCATAATGAGTGATTCCAACAGCCGTCTGGTCTATTCAACGGAGACTGGACGTATCGATGAACCGAAAGTAGCCCCCGTACGGCCTAAAGGTGATGGCGTTGTGCGTATTCAACGTCAAACCAGCGGCCGTAAAGGTAAGGGTGTTTGCCTGATTACTGGTGTTGATCTCGATGAAGCTGAACTGATAAAGCTAGCGGCAGAACTGAAGAAAAAATGCGGCTGCGGAGGGTCAGTAAAAGAAGGAATTATCGAAATTCAAGGTGATAAGCGTGATTTATTAAAATCAATGCTTGAAGCGAAAGGCATGAAGGTAAAACTCGCAGGCGGTTAACAAAAAAAGCCACGAAAATATTCCGTGGCTTTCGTTTATTTTACTGTGTGTATTATTCAGTTATTTCGTACTGAACAGAGTTAAGCGTATTATAATTGCGAGTCGCTAATCGACATTTATTTACGATTATTTACCGACCTGGTGACCGATAATACCACCGACTGCTGCACCGCCTAACGTACCCAGCGTGCTGCCATCAGTTAGTACTGCGCCACCTAAAGCACCTGCACCCGCACCGATTGCGGTATTACGATCTCGTTTAGACCAGTTAGAACAGGCACTCAGAGACATAGCCAGCGTAATCGCCAGAACAGCCGCGGTCATTTTTTTGCTCGTTACAAACATAATACTCTCTCCTGAATTTATGATTCACGGAAGTAAGCTCTCTTTAACTATAATAGTTAAGACGCTTTCTGAAAAAGTTATTTTCCGTGAAATCCTCTCGCGCAGGGTTATATCACGCAGGTGACAGTCACTTCCTGTTATATCGCTAATGTTAAGTTTACAACTTTGAAGTTTTAAGGACAGGTAAATAGTCTTAATTAACAACCAGGAATCATCTTAGAGCGGATGATTTGCGAAAGTGCAAATCATCCGTAGATGAGGGGAAATTAATTGTTGATGACGTGAACCGTCAGTCTATTATGCTCAAGATGCAACAGGTGGCTGGCAGGTATCTTCGAGTCGGTAATGACCCGTTTGATTTTCTCAACAGGGCCGATGGAGTAAGAATGTACGGCACCAAATTTTGAGCTGTCCGTCAGAACTATTGCTTCGCACTCTTTTTCCAACACGGCATTGACTACGTCGGTACGCATCATGTCGCGTCCAGTAAATCCAGTTTCAGGTTGCCAGCCATCAATACCAATAAATGCCTTACTGAAATGAACCTGCTGGATACACTGACGTGTCAGAGGGCCAACCATGCTTTCGCTTTTTTTCTGGTACACGCCACCAAGTAGAATGACTTCACAGGGAGCGTCTTTCAACAAATGCGCAATGTAGCTGCTAACCGTAATGATGGTAACATCTTTCTTCTGTTCGCCTAACGTGCGAGCCAGAAGGGCATTGCTGCTGCCATTTTCAATAAAGATAGTTTCACCTGACTGAACCAGAGAAGCCGCAAACTCGGCAAGTTCACGCTTCAACGTATAATTACTCATCATCCGGGTTTCAACATCATCGCTATCAAGCGAAACTGCAAAACCATGCGCGCGGCGTAGATAACTCAGTTTTTCGAGGGTGTTGAGATCCTGGCGAATAGTAACTTCAGAAACACCAGTGGCTTTTGCCAGTTCGGTTACGCTAACCTGACCCTGGTCAATGACCATCTGTAGAATTGTTTGTTGTCGGGAATTCATCGCTGTAATTCTTATAACGTTATAATATTTAATAAAAAAGCTGACGCGCCTGGCATCCTTTTCTGCTAAATGGAAAGCCTGAAAGCACGACTGTTAAATCTCCCACGGTGCCTTCGGGATGTCTGGCGTAGATGCAGCAACCTGGCGCAAGAGTTCTGCTTTAAGTATCTCGAGATTATGGATCGCAGAGTGGTGATCGCCCGCCACAAGAATATCTAACACAATATCAATACGTTCGGCAACGCGCTGGGCATCAAATTCAGACATGAGGGTATCCTTATGGCAAATAAAGGCAAAAATGAATAATGCAAAAATTGCCACTAAAAGAGAAGCGTATAGTGGCAAAGGCTAATTATCGTTCGGAAATGTGATAAATAATGAGATTATGTATCGTTAAATGTTTATATCCGTCTCTTTATGACCGCTTTAGATAACGTTTAAACCAGCGCTCGAAGGCCACGGCAGGCATTGGTTTGGCAAACAAAAATCCTTGCCTCTCATTGATGCCATTTTTGGTTAAAAAGGCATCTTCTTTTGTGCTTTCCACGCCTTCGGCGATGACTTGCAGATTCAACGCCTGGGCGACGGCGACAATCGCGCGCACTAATGACTGCGAGACAGGTTGTTTGTGAATATTACGGACAAAAGCCTGGTCAAGTTTAATCGCATCAATGGGAAAACGGGCCAGTTGCGAAAGCGAAGAGTAGCCAGTGCCAAAATCATCCAAATGCACTTGTGCGCCTAACTGACTAAATTGCTGGATAACGGAGAGGGCGAGTTCATCATTTTCTATCAGACAGCTTTCAGTTAACTCGATATCAATAGGGCAGTATTCAAAATTCAGTTTTTGAAGAACCTGCTTCAGATCGGTAAAAAGAGTTTGATCGGCAAACTGGCGCGCAGAGATGTTCACCGCTACCCGCAGATTAATGCCTTTATCACGCCATTTCGCCACCTGACGCACCACATCGAGAATCACCCAACGTCCTAATGGAACAATTAGTCCAGACTCCTCTGCATAGGAAATAAAGTCTAACGGGGGAATGAGTCCGCGTTCAGGCGACTGCCAGCGCACCAACGCTTCCAGGCTTCGTACTTCACCGCGCCAGGTGATTTTCGGTTGATAATGAATCACTAACTGATCGTTTTCCAGCGCCTTACGCAGGTTGGTATCAAGCCAAAGATATTCGAAAACCCGTTGGTTCATTTCTGGCGAAAAAACACAGAACTGTCCGCGCCCACCTTCTTTTGCGGTGTACATTGCGGTATCGGCATGGCGAATAATGGCAGCGCTGTCCATACCATGTTGTGGCGAAAGTGAAATACCGACTGAACAGCCGGTATAGACTTCAATTAAACCAATGCGGAAGGGTTGGCGAAGCCGGGTTAAAATACGCGATGCCATCGCTTCCAGTGCGCTTTGTGAAGTATTGGGGGCCAGTACCAGAAACTCATCCCCGCCAGGACGCGCCAGCACCTGATCTTGTTCAAGGCAGCTTAAAATGGCCAGTGACACCTCACGTAATAACTGGTCGCCAAATAAATGCCCGTAAGCGTCGTTTACCTTTTTAAAATTGTCTAAATCAAGATATACAACACCAACCTTACAGTCGTTAGCTTGATCAATGGCATGATCGATTAACGCCTGCATGGCGTTACGATTCGGTAGTCCAGTGATGCTGTCGGTATTTGCCAGTATGCGAAGTCGTTCCTGGGCGCGACGCTCTTCGGTAATATCGGTGCCGGAACAGATTAAATAGATCTCATTTTTGCCGCTACCGCTGTGCACAAATTTGTTGCGAAACAGAAATAGCCGTTGACCTTTGCGCGTTGGTATCCAGAGCTCAATTTCATAAGCATTACCACTGCGAAAAAAGCCACGGTTATTGCGGCTGGATGCTGCAGCTTCACGACGACTCATAAACAGCTTAAATACGCTCTGCCCAATGACATCGTGCTCTTTGAAACCTGTGTATTCTTCACATAATCGGTTAAACCGTTGGATATTTCCCCTGCTGTCAAGAATGACTATCGCGGAATGAGCTTCAGACACTACCTGTTCAGCAAAAGAGAGTCCATGTGATAAATCGCGGGCTACTGCCAGTGTGTCATGCCATGCAGACGCGTTGCCGCCCCATTCGCGCTTATTGATTTTTCGTCCAACCAGATGCACAGAAAGATCGCTCTCATTGACGGTCAGACTCATCATCAAGCTGGAAGTGATGACTGTCATTTCCCTGATGCGAGCAGCCTGTTCGGCAGATAACTGCAAAGTACGTTCAGGTTCTGTGGTTTCGGTGGTGGAAAAGCGCAAAACATCGCTGCTTTCCGATAAACGCCAGTATGGATTGTGCGATCCGAGAAAGTTGTACAACGTTGTGGACTCCCTAACTGTTTTCATGAAGCGTGTCTTCCGGTTAACAGCGGAGTTCGCGATTAAAAGAAAGGTCCAACATGAATTACATAAAATTAGCGACGGCTAAACGTATTGTTTTATTTATATATTTATTTGTAATCCAGTTTTGGAAAAACGCCAGTTTACAAACGAAAGTCTGTGAAAAAAATCTGGGGGGATAAAAACGAATGCGGAGACGAGTAAAGTAAACGGCCCATCCGTAATGAATGGGCCGCAAAAGAATATTATGCTACCGGACGAGCAATAATGCTGCGAGTTTCCATACGAACTTCGGCAATAGTGACGTCGATAACATCGGTTACCTTGTAAACCGTTTCACCTTTAATTTGCACGGTGCCATTTTCCTGACTGCAAACCAGTTCATCACGCACAGCGTGTAAGAAAGGCGCAGGAATAAAAGCGATAGCGCCGTTATCAACCAGACGCACACGCATGCCGCCACGGCTGATATCGACAATTTCCGCCGCAAAACGGGTGTCGGTCCCGGCTTTGTCTTTCAGGAAACGGGCGTATAACCAATCACCGACATCACGTTCCGCCATCCGGTTGAGACGACGACGCTCTGCCATTTGGACGGTGATTTCATCCTGCGGACGCGTCGCCGTTTCGCCTTTAATGATCGCTTTCAGCAGACGATGGTTGATCATGTCGCCATATTTACGGATCGGTGAGGTCCAGGTGGCATACGCTTCCAGGCCGAGGCCAAAATGAGGGCCTGGTTCAATGCTGATTTCGGCAAAGGACTGGAAACGACGAATACGGCTGTCGAGGAAACCGGTCGGTTGCGCATCCAGTTCGCGACGCAGCTTGCAGAAACCATCCAGCGTGAGCACTTCTTCAGCATCGACATGCAGACCGTGCGTTTTTAGCAATGCTGCCAGCGCTTCAGCATTTGCCGGATCAAAGCCCATATGCACGTTATAGATGCCAAAACCGAGCTTATCGCGCAGTACGCGGGCCGCACAAATGTTAGCGGCGATCATCGCTTCTTCGACAATACGGTTGGCAATGCGACGAGGCTCGGCGACGATATCCAGCACTTCACCTTTTTCACCGAGAATAAAACGGTAATCCGGGCGATCTTTAAACACCAGTGCATGGTTATGGCGCCACTCGCCGCGACGCTGACAAATTTGCGCCAGGAGGCGAATTTGTTCGGCAATGGCCTCATTTTCTGGCTGCCAGTCGCCGGTGTTTTCCAGCCAGTCGGAAACCTGGTCATAAACCAGTTTCGCTTTGGACTCGATAGTAGCGGCAAAGAACTCGATATTGTCTTCAATGGTGCCATCTGCGGAGAGCGTCATCCGACACGCCAGTACCGGGCGAACTTCATTGGCGCGCAGTGAACAGAGATCGTCGGAAAGCTCACGCGGCAGCATTGGGATGTTGAAACCTGGCAGATAGTTGGTGAATGCACGAACTTTTGCCGCTTTGTCCAGTTTGCTACCTTCTGCAATCCACGCGGTTGGATCGGCAATCGCCACAATCAGTTGCAGTTTGTCATCCGGGAGCGCCTTCGCGAAGAGGGCGTCATCCATATCTTCCGTGCTGGCGCTATCGATGGTGACAAAATCCAGTGCAGTCAGATCTTCGCGCACCAGACCTTCGTCGAGCATTTCAGTAGCAACGCCGTTCGGCGCTTCTTTTTCCAGGTTATGACGCGCCAGAGTTACCCACCACGGCACGAAGTGATCGTCGCCAAAAGTGATGTACTGCGTGAGTTCTGCATAGAAAGAACGATCGCCTTTCAATGGATGACGGCGCATTTCGGCAACTGCCCAGTCGCCTTCTTTGAATTCATGTGTCAGGCCACGGGCTGCGCGGCAAGGAATGGCATCTTTCAATAATGGATGATCAGGGACAATGGCCAGACGGTCATTCTTGCCCTGAACTTTACCCACGAAGCGGGTTAGAAAAGGTTCAACCAGTTCTTCTGGTTCGGCAGATTCACGATCTTTTTCGCTGTGGATGACTGCGATAATTCTGTCGCCATGCATAACTTTTTTCATTTGCGGCGGCGGAATGAAATAACTTTTTTGTGCATCGACTTCCAGGAAGCCAAAGCCTTTTTCAGTGGCTTTTACCACCCCTTCAGCGCGGGGCGTCTGGGAATGCAGTTGCTGTTTAAGCTGCGCTAGCAGCGGGTTGTCCTGAAACATAATTGTCTATTTTGGTGGCCATTAGAGCGGCTGACAGTTTTACGCGATTCTGTCTGACGCAGCAAGGTTAATATGTTTCACCCAACGCGATTTTTAAGCGATTGATCCAGCCACAAAGCCCGCTCCATACCAACAAATTAATAACCTGCGTTGATGATATTTCGTGTTCGAGTAATGGGCTGAACTGGGCGGCGCTAAAGCGATCGGGTGCTCGGGTCAGCCATTGTATCGCCTGAACGGTAGCGCGCTCAACACAATGGCTATCAGCCCACCGATTAATTTCATTTTCGCCCTGACGTAGAATGAGGATTGCCTCTTTATATTCTGCTGTTGAATATGTTTGGCTAGCGAAGCAAGCGGCGCTGCCATTAATCCGCGCGGTTAATAACGTCGCAAGTTGATGGTTGGTTTTGGCGCTAACCAATGTGCTGGCGAATAGCTCCTCAAGGCGTGAAAGTAGAGCGGGGTGAAGATTGAGTATTTCGGTCAGTTGGCTGAGTTCAACCGACGAACTATTCACTGCATCTTCAGGTAATTTTTCTACGGCGTAGCAGGTACGCCAGCGAGTTGAATCATTCGCAAACAGTGAGGCATCGGCGTAGTTTTGCATCTCCAGACCGGGTAGCCAGCGAACTGGTTGCTCGAGATAAGCCTGCAATGTGGCAATCACTCGTGCCTGAAAACCGACAAAGCCAATAATTTGGTTAATGAACACACAGTCCCAGGCGGTAAGGCCGACATCTTTAAGATGCTCACGGGACCGACCGTCGATAATAGATGGAGAGAAGGCCAGTTGGCGGGCATATTGTGTGATTTGCGCCAGCCGATGATTACTTTCCCTGGAAGAATCCGGTCCGGGAAGTGGTGTCAGGCGCGCGGAATAGTAGTTGCACAACCGCTGGACGCCGCAGACCTGGGCAACCGTCAGTGCTGTAGACAGGCGTTCATAAGCGGTGAATGTCTGCAAGCGGGTCACGGCCAGCTGATCCGGGAACAACGCTCCGGCGAGTGCACGTGCGGGTGCCAGCCATGACTGAAAGGGGGCCAGCGTTTGTTCCTCAAGAATCACGTCGAGCAAAAAAGGGTCGTTGACCTTTGCGGCTTCGGGTACAAGTGGCAGAACGTTATGCTCTGAAGTGCTGGATTGGATTTCATGATACCAGTGGCTTTTGCCTGAACTATGGCGTTGTTCCATGGGCGCTCCTTGGTCATAACGGAAATCGTTATCCTGACGCAAGGCGGGAAGGGGAGAAAGACGGATCGGCGATAACAAATATCAGAAAGGTATAACAGAGAAAATGGGCGGCAGAACGCCGCCCATCTTGACCAACAGAACGATTATTTCAGTTCCAGTTCGTTCATTGCAGCGATGCTGAAACCGCCGTCAACGTGGACCACTTCACCGGAGATACCGGCAGAGAGATCGGAGCACAGGAACGCTGCGGAGTTACCCACATCTTCGATGGTAACGGTACGACGAATCGGCGTAACGGCTTCGCAGTGTGCCAGCATTTTACGGAAGTCTTTGATGCCGGAAGCGGCCAGCGTACGGATCGGACCTGCGGAAATGGCGTTAACACGAACGCCTTCCGGCCCCATCGCGTTGGCCATATAGCGCACGTTAGCTTCCAGAGACGCTTTTGCCAGACCCATAACGTTGTAGTTCGGGATAGCGCGTTCAGCGCCCAGGTAGGAAAGGGTCAGCAGAGCAGAGCCCGGATTCAGCATGGAGCGGCAAGCTTTTGCCATTGCAACGAAGCTGTAGGAGCTAATGTCGTGGGCAATTTTGAAGCCTTCACGAGTTACGGCGTTAACATAGTCGCCATCCAGCTGATCGCCAGGTGCAAAACCAATAGAGTGTACGAAACCGTCAAATTTCGGCCAAACTTTACCCAGTTCAGCGAACATGGTGTCGATGCTGGCATCTTCGGCAACATCGCACTGCAGAACGATGTCAGAACCTAATTGAGCGGCAAATTCTTCTACGCGGCCTTTCAGTTTGTCGTTCTGGTAGGTGAATGCCAGTTCAGCTCCTTCGCGGTGCATCGCCTGAGCGATACCGTAGGCGATGGACAGTTTGCTGGCAACACCGGTTACCAGAATGCGCTTACCGGAAAGAAAACCCATAGCTTTAATCCTTATTGTTGATGCTTGTTGTGCCTGAAAATCAGGCGATTCGTCGTTTTAGTAAACAGTACGAACAGATAAACGGTTATTATAATCAACCTGGCTGTGGGTGGCTATAGTTGCGCTTTCTGTACCGGAGAGAATCAGCGGTCCAGAGCATTTTGCGACGCCTGCAAGGGGCCGATTGTGGAAATATCTTATAGCGTCTGGCTTTAAAACTATTCGTATTACTTCCGGTAAGTTTGATGATGAAAACAGACGCGGATTTATCAATCCTGGCGTCTGTTGTGTCTCAGTGATTAATAATCTGGCGTCAACCAGCCGCTGTCTTATCTCTGATAAACTGCCCCAATTTAATATTGTCAACTATCTTCACAGAATCTCCACAATCTCTTCATTATCAGAATATACACCATGAATAAGATAAAAATACTTTCCATCACTTTGGAGGAATGTATAATTAGCCAAAATGAGAATGATCATTCTCACTAAGTGGAAGGCCAGGAGACAGAAATGACCAGCAAGCTGGAGATACGTCACAAACAGCGTCAGGATGAAATCATTAATGCCGCCCGTCGGTGTTTTCGTCGCTACGGGTTTCATGCCGCCAGTATGTCGCAAATTGCCAGCGAAGCTCAGCTTAGCGTGGGTCAGATATATCGTTACTTCGCCAATAAAGACGCCATTATTGAAGAGATGGTTCGCCGTATCATCGACTTTCGTATTGCCCAGATGGACATTGACGCGCGTACCGATCACTTCCCGGAAGTTCTTGCTTTGCGGAAATCCTTAAATGAGGACGACGACGCGTTGATGCTGGAAGTGGCTGCAGAAGCCACGCGCAACCCACGGGTGATGGCGATGCTCGAGGAAGCTGACGCCAGAATGTTCGCTAACGGTTGTGCGCATATGAAAAGAATGCATCCCCATCTTAGCGACGAGCACATTCGTTGCTGCGTTGAAGTGCTTGCCACCATGATGGAAGGTACGGTTTATCGTCGCTTAACACCGCAAAAAAGCGATCCCCAACGTCTGCAAAAAATATATCAGGACATTGTTAGCATGTTGATAAATTAATAAGAAAAAATTAACCGATAGTGGGGGATATTAATCCCCCTTATTTCATTGCGAAATTCATTTCGCGATGCGGGTCGTTATATCTGAATATCCCTGGCATATCCTCATTGATTTTAATGAGGAGGGTATTGTTCACCCTGGAGAAAATAATGAAGTATATAGCAACGTCTGTAGTGGCAATGCTGCTCTTATCTGGTTGTGATAATACGCAAAATAACAATTCATCCCCGTCGGAAACAGAAGTGGGCGTTGTTACGCTCAAATCTCAACCGGTTTCGGTAGTCAGTGAATTAACCGGGCGCACCAGTGCGGCACTCAGTGCTGAAGTACGTCCGCAGGTTGGGGGAATTATCCAGAAACGCCTATTTACTGAAGGCGATTTAGTTAAGGCCGGACAACCATTGTACCAAATTGATGCGGCCAGTTATCGGGCGGCATGGAATGAAGCCCGGGCAGCATTACAACAGGCACAGGCACTGGTAAAAGCCGATTGCCAGAAAGCGCAGCGTTATGCCCGACTGGTGAAAGATAACGGTGTGTCACAACAGGATGCTGATGATGCTCAGTCTACCTGCGCACAAGATAAAGCCAGTGTTGAAGCGAAAAAAGCCGCACTGGAAACCGCGCGCATTAATCTTGACTGGACCACGGTAACCGCGCCGATTTCGGGGCGTATTGGCATTTCGTCGGTTACCCCTGGCGCACTGGTGACCGCGTCGCAGGATACGGCGTTAACGACTATTCGTGGTCTGGATACAATGTATGTCGACCTCACTCGCTCCAGTGTCGATTTATTGCGTCTGCGTAAACAGTCACTGGCGACCAACAGTGACACCATGAGCGTCTCACTTATTCTGGAAGATGGCACAACCTACAGCGAAAAAGGGCGTCTGGAACTCACCGAAGTCGCTGTGGATGAGTCTACCGGGTCGGTGACATTACGGGCGATTTTCCCCAATCCACAACAACAGTTATTACCAGGCATGTTTGTTCGCGCTCGTGTCGATGAAGGCGTGATGGAAGACGCTATTCTCGCGCCTCAACAGGGCGTCACGCGCGATGCTAAAGGCAATGCAACTGCGCTGGTGGTGAATAAAGACAATAAAGTAGAGCAGCGAACGCTCGAAACGGGAGAAACGTATGGTGATAAATGGCTGGTGCTGAACGGCCTGCATAACGGCGACCGACTGATTGTTGAAGGTTCCGCCAAAGTCACTTCAGGGCAGACCGTCAAGGCTGTTGAAGTTCAGGCTAATGGAGGCAACGCCTGATGTTTTCGCGCTTTTTTGTTCGCCGTCCGGTCTTTGCCTGGGTTATCGCCATTTTGATTATGTTGGCGGGGATTCTGGCTATTCGCACATTGCCCGTCGCGCAATATCCTGACGTTGCGCCACCGACCATTAAAATTTCAGCCACTTATACTGGTGCTTCTGCCGAAACGCTGGAGAACAGCGTGACTCAGGTTATCGAGCAACAACTCACTGGGCTTGATAATTTACTCTATTTCAGCTCAACCAGCAGCTCTGATGGTTCGGTCAGTATTAATGTGACCTTTGAACAAGGTACCGATCCCGACACTGCACAGGTTCAGGTGCAGAATAAAATTCAGCAGGCTGAGTCACGCTTACCGAGTGAAGTGCAGCAAACTGGCGTCACAGTGGAAAAATCACAAAGCAACTTTTTGCTGATTGCTGCCGTGTATGACACCACTGACAAAGCCTCCAGTTCGGATATCGCCGACTGGTTGGTCAGTAACGTTCAGGACCCGCTGGCGCGCGTTGAAGGTGTGGGGAGTCTGCAAGTCTTTGGCGCAGAATATGCTATGCGCATCTGGCTTGACCCGGCCAAACTGGCGTCTTACTCGCTGATGCCTTCAGACGTGCAGAGTGCTATCGAAGCGCAAAACGTGCAGGTTACTGCCGGGAAAATAGGGGCTTTGCCCTCGCCGAATACTCAGCAACTGACGGCGACAGTACGTGCGCAGTCTCGTTTGCAGACGGTGGATCAGTTCAAAAATATTATCGTGAAAAGCCAGTCAGACGGCGCAGTTGTTCGCATAAAAGATGTGGCTCGCGTTGAGATGGGCAGTGAAGATTATACCGCGATCGGCAAACTTAACGGTCACCCGTCTGCCGGGGTTGCTGTAATGCTTTCGCCCGGCGCGAATGCGCTGAATACGGCGACGCTGGTCAAGGATAAGATTGCCGAATTTCAGCGGAACATGCCGCAGGGATACGACATCGCATACCCGAAAGACAGCACTGAATTTATTAAAATCTCCGTAGAGGACGTAATTCAGACACTGTTTGAAGCCATCGTACTGGTGGTTTGCGTGATGTATTTATTCCTGCAAAACTTGCGCGCCACGCTAATCCCGGCGTTAGCTGTCCCTGTCGTTTTGCTGGGCACATTCGGCGTTCTTGCGTTGTTTGGCTATTCGATTAATACCCTGACGTTGTTTGCAATGGTGCTGGCGATCGGCTTGCTGGTGGACGATGCCATTGTGGTGGTGGAGAACGTCGAACGCATTATGCGTGACGAAGGGTTGCCCGCGCGTGAAGCCACGGAAAAATCAATGGGCGAGATTTCTGGCGCACTGGTTGCCATTGCGCTGGTGTTGTCAGCCGTATTCCTGCCGATGGCCTTCTTTGGGGGATCTACGGGAGTAATTTATCGTCAGTTTTCGATAACCATTATCTCCGCAATGCTGCTTTCCGTGGTGGTGGCATTGACCTTGACTCCCGCGCTGTGCGGTTCCGTCCTCCAGCATGTTCCGCCGCATAAAAAAGGCTTTTTCGGCGCATTTAACCGCTTTTACCGCCGTACTGAAGATAAATATCAGCGAGGCGTAATTTATGTCCTGCGCCGTGCAGCCCGAACGATGGGGCTTTATGTCGTGCTGGGTGGTGGAATGGCCCTGATGATGTGGAAACTGCCGGGCAGTTTCTTACCCACTGAAGACCAGGGCGAAATCATGGTGCAGTACACGCTGCCGGCCGGGGCGACCGCTGCCCGTACAGCAGAAGTGAATCGCCAGATTGTTGACTGGTTCCTGATTAACGAGAAAGCAAATACCGATGTCATCTTTACCGTTGATGGTTTCAGTTTTAGCGGCAGCGGACAGAACACCGGGATGGCGTTTGTTTCGTTGAAAAACTGGTCTCAACGTAAAGGGGCAGAAAATACCGCCCAGGCTATCGCCTTACGGGCAACCAAAGAGTTGGGGGCAATTCGTGATGCAACGGTATTTGCCATGACGCCGCCTGCAGTTGATGGTCTGGGGCATAGCAATGGCTTTACGTTTGAATTAATGGCAAGTGGTGCGACTGACCGCGAAACCTTGCTTAAAATGCGTAATCAGTTGATTGAGCAGGCTAATCAAAGCCCTGAGCTGATTTCTGTACGTGCCAATGACCTGCCGCAAATGCCGCAATTGCAGGTAGATATCGATAACAATAAAGCCGTATCGCTGGGGTTGAGCTTAAGTGATGTCACCGACACGCTGGCAAGCGCGTGGGGCGGTACTTATGTGAATGACTTTATTGACCGTGGTCGTGTGAAGAAAGTCTACATTCAGGGCGACAGTGAATTTCGCTCCGCGCCGTCAGACTTAGGGAAATGGTTTGTACGCGGTAGCGATAACGCCATGACACCGTTCTCTGCTTTTGCCACTACGCGTTGGATCTATGGCCCGGAAAAACTGGTGCGCTACAACGGTTCTGCGGCCTATGAAATTCAGGGCGAAAACGCGACTGGCTTTAGTTCCGGCGATGCAATGACAAAAATGGAGGAACTGGCAAACAGTCTTCCTGCGGGAACGACCTGGGCCTGGAGTGGTTTGTCATTGCAGGAGAAACTGGCCAGCGGTCAGGCATTGAGTCTGTATGCAGTTTCTATTCTGGTGGTTTTCCTCTGTCTTGCAGCCCTGTACGAAAGCTGGTCAGTCCCGTTCTCGGTCATTCTGGTGATCCCACTGGGGCTTCTTGGCGCGGCGCTGGCGGCCTGGATGCGTGATTTAAACAACGATGTTTACTTCCAGGTGGCGCTATTAACCACTATCGGGTTGTCGTCGAAAAACGCCATTCTGATTGTTGAATTTGCTGAAGCGGCACTTGCTGAGGGCCATTCCCTGAGTCGGGCGGCATTACGCGCGGCGCAGACTCGTCTACGCCCAATCATCATGACCTCGCTGGCGTTTATTGCGGGGGTAATGCCGCTGGCGATGGCGACCGGCGCAGGTGCGAACAGCCGCATCGCCATTGGTACGGGCATTATTGGCGGTACGCTGACCGCTACGTTGCTGGCTATTTTCTTTGTTCCTCTGTTTTTTGTACTGGTGAAACGTTTGTTTGCCGGTAAACCGCGCCGTCAGGAGTAAGTTATGTTGCGTCGTTCTCTTATTTTTCTGGTGCTGTTGAGTGCGGGATGTGTCTCGCTCGATCCCCACTACAGCACGCCTGAATCCCCAATCCCGGCGACCTTGCCGGGAGCACAGGGCCAGGGAAAGGCAATCAGCCATGACTGGCAGCAGGTGATTCACGATCCCCGATTGCAGCAGGTGGTGACCATTGCACTGAACAGTAACCGCGATGTGCAAAAAGCGATTGCTGATATTGACTCAGCACGGGCGCTCTATGGGCAAACTAATGCGTCGTTATTCCCGACGGTGAATGCGGCCTTAAGTTCGACCCGCAGTCGTTCGCTGGCGAATGGTACGGGAACCACTGCCGAGGCTGACGGCACGGTGTCCAGTTTTACGTTAGATCTGTTTGGTCGTAATCAGAGTTTATCTCGGGCGGCGCGAGAAACCTGGCTTGCCAGTGAATTTACAGCCCAGAACACTCGTTTAACGCTGATTGCTGAAATCAGCACCGCCTGGCTGACCCTGGCGGCCGATAATAGCAACCTGGCCCTGGCAAAAGAAACGATGGCCAGTGCAGAAAACTCATTGAAAATTATCCAGCGCCAGCAACAGGTTGGCACGGCGGCAGCGACAGATGTCAGTGAGGCGATGAGTGTTTATCAGCAAGCGCGCGCCAGCGTTGCCAGCTATCAGACACAAGTGATGCAGGATAAAAATGCGCTGAACTTACTGGCAGGTACAACGCTTGCGGAAAATCTGCTACCGGGAACACTGGAAAGCCTGCCGGAACAGATGATAAGCCTGGTTCCTGCGGGAGTGTCATCTGACGTTCTGCTGCGTCGCCCGGATATCCAGGAAGCGGAACATAATCTGAAGAGCGCCAATGCCGATATTGGCGCCGCGCGGGCTAACTTTTTCCCGACGATTTCGCTGACTGCCAGCGCTGGTGTTGGCAGTGACGCATTGTCATCGCTGTTCAGCCACGGAATGCAGGTCTGGTCATTTGCGCCATCGGTAACATTACCGCTGTTCACCGGCGGTAGTAATCTGGCGCAGCTTCGTTACGCAGAAGCACAAAAGCGCGGGCTCATTGCCACCTATGAGAAAACCGTTCAGAGCGCGTTTAAAGATGTCGCTAACGCACTGGCGCGGCGGACCACGCTTGAAGAACAACTGGATGCACAGCGCCAGTATGTTAAAGCTGAACAACAAACGGTCGATGTTGGCTTGCGTCGCTATCAGGCGGGTGTTGGTGATTACCTGACCGTGTTGACGGCACAGCGCAGCTTGTGGAGCGCACAGCAGGAGCTGCTGGCATTGCAACTGACTAATTTTACGAACCGGATCACGATCTGGCAGTCGCTGGGCGGCGGCATGTCATCACTCAAGTAAGGAATAGTATGGCTAGAGTCTCTCTTTCATGGGCGTTGATTCTTGGTCTTTTAGCCGGTATCGGCCCGATGTGTACCGATCTTTATTTGCCGGCATTGCCGGAGATGTCTGAGCAACTGGCGGCAACCACGACCATAACGCAATTAACGCTGACCGCATCACTGATCGGTCTTGGCGTCGGACAACTGTTATTTGGCCCTCTGAGCGACAAAATAGGGCGTAAACGCCCGTTAATCTTGTCGTTGCTATTGTTTATTGTTTCTTCCATTTTGTGCGCGACAACGAACAATATTTACTGGCTGGTGGTCTGGCGTTTTATTCAAGGGATCGCGGGGGCGGGTGGTTCGGTGCTCTCTCGTTCTATTGCTCGTGACAAATATCAGGGAGTAACGCTGACCCAGTTCTTTGCGCTGTTAATGACGGTGAATGGCCTGGCACCGGTGTTGTCGCCAGTGCTGGGCGGTTATATTGTCAGCACTTTTGACTGGCGCACTTTATTCTGGGTGATGGCTGAAATTAGCACCGTACTGTTGCTGGGCTGCCTGTTATTTATCAATGAGACATTGCCAGAAAATAAAAGGGGCTCATCATTGCTATTAACCGGACGAAGCGTGGTGCAGAACCGCCGTTTTATGCGCCTTTGCCTGATTCAAAGTTTTATGCTGGCAGGTTTGTTTGCGTACATCGGTTCCTCGTCGTTCGTGTTGCAGAAAGAATTTGGCTTTAGTCCAATGCAATTTAGCCTGGTGTTTGGCCTTAACGGCATCGGACTTATCATCGCTTCATGGAGCTTCTCGCGCCTGGCGCGACGAGTTAACGCGATGAAATTGCTGAGAGGTGGCCTGATAGCGGCAATTTTGTGTGCATTGCTCACGGTCTTATTCGCATGGATACAATTGCCCATTCCGGCACTGGTGGCATTATTTTTCACCATCGCATTTTGTAGCGGCATCGGCACTGTTGGCGGGGCAGAGGCTATGAGTGCAGTAGGGACGCAAGAATCTGGAACGGCGTCTGCGTTGATGGGGATGAGCATGTTTGTCTTCGGCGGTATAGCCGCGCCATTGTCGGGATTTGGCGGAGAAACACTGTTAAAAATGAGCCTGGCAATTACGGTGTGTTATACGCTGGCATTGCTGGTTGCTCTCACCAGAATCGACAATCAAAAGTAATGAATACCTCATTCTGACGGGGATTTCCCCTGTCAGAATGAGGTACCGAATACTAACGATCTTTACGCCACGCATCCGCCGTCAATGCTTCGCCAAAGTGGCCGGAAATTAGCCGTTTGGTGAGTTCGTGCAGCGGCGATGCCAACACATCCGCAGTGCTACCGCGTTCGACAACTTCTCCCTGATGCATGACCAGCACCTGGTCGCTGATGTGCTTCATCATTCCGATATGCTGGGTAACATAAATATAAGAAATACCCTGTTTCTCTTGTAGCTCCAGCATCAGGTTAATTAGCTGCGAACGCATCGACATATCCAGCGAGGCGAGGGCTTCATCGGCAATAATCACTTTTGGGCGCAATATCAGCGCGCGCGCCAGACCAAGACGCTGTTTTTGCCCGGGGGCCAACATATGCGGATAGTAACTTACGTGATCCGGTAGCAGCCCAACCATACGCATTGTTTCAATAATCTGTTTGCGGCGCTGTTCCGGTTCCAGGTCTGTGTTCAAACGCAGTGGAAAATCAAGGATCTGCGAAATACGTTGACGTGGATTCAATGAAGTCGACGGATCCTGAAATATCATGCGAATACGCTGGCTTCGGAAGGAATAATCGCCAAAATGCAGCGGATGATCGTCAATCAATAACTCGCCGCTGGTTGGCTCAATCATTCCTGCCAGCATCTTTGCCAGCGTCGATTTACCGGAACCGTTCTCACCAATAATCGCCAGTGTCTGGCGTTCACGCAGCGTAAAGCTCAAGGGTTTTACCGCTTCGACTGTCTGACGGCGAAACCAGCCGGTCCTGTAGCGGAACGTTTTGCTTAAATTACGCACTTCGAGCAGAGTTTCTATCATCTCACTCTTTCTCCATGTTCAGCGGGAAATGACAGGCATAGAGATGATTTTTCGCCCCCATCAAACGTGGCGTCACAATGCATTCTCGTTGTGCATAAGGGCAACGCGGCCCCAGACGACAACCAATCGGTAATTGTTCCAGCAGCGGGATTGCGCCCGGCAGGGTATTGAGGCGGCTTTTATGCGGCATCGCACTGCCAAAGTCCGGTATTGCACGGATTAGTGCCTGGGTATAAGGATGATGTGGCATTGTCACCAACTCCTTACTTGGCGCGGTTTCCACTGTCTGGCCACAATAAAGCACGTTGATTTTATCCGCCCATTGGCTAAGCATTTGTAAGTCATGGCTGATAAGCAAAATAGTGGTGTTGCTGTTTTGGTTGAGACGCGTCAACAGGCGGAAAATTTGCGCCTGCGTTGTTGGCTCCATCGAGTTGGTCGGTTCGTCGGCAATCAGTAGACGCGGTTGATTCGCCAGTGCGATGGCTATCATCACTTTCTGACATTCACCTTCGGTCAACTCGTACGGGAAACTGCGCATCGCATCTTTATGATCTTTAATCCCCACGCGGTGTAGCAACTCAATGGCTCGACGTTTGCGCCAGCCAAAACGCTGCCACCAACGGCCTTTATAGGTCCAGGCCGGGATGTTCTGCATTAACTGGCGACCCACACGTTCCGATGGATCAAGACACGATTGCGGTTCCTGAAAGATCATCGACACGTTGTGTCCAACCAGTTTGCGCCGTTCGCGTGCGGAGAGACGCAGCAAATCGATATCATCAAAACGCATTCGGTCAGCGGTAACACGCCAGTTATCTTTATTCACCCCACAAATCGCTTTCGCAATCAAACTTTTGCCGGAGCCGGATTCGCCAACAAGACCGCGAATCTCGCCTTCGGTTAAGGTCATACTCACGCGGTCGACGGCTTTAACCCACTCATCACCGGTTTTAAATTCAATGGTCAGGTTACGAATATCCAATAATGGCATTATTCCACCCCCGCAATAATCGCACGACGAACGCCATCGCCAAGGAGGTTAACCAACAACACGCTAATCATAATTGCCGCGCCAGGAAGCATTACGGTCCACGGGGCGACATAAATCAGTTCCAGCGCGTCACCAAGC
Source organism: Escherichia sp. E3659 (assembly GCF_005781135.1). Classification (NCBI taxonomy): domain Bacteria; kingdom Pseudomonadati; phylum Pseudomonadota; class Gammaproteobacteria; order Enterobacterales; family Enterobacteriaceae; genus Escherichia; species Escherichia sp. E3659. The sequence goes on from NZ_VATQ01000006.1 coordinate 308,841, forward strand.
ATCGCGCCCCATTCAGGCGAGGGCAGTTGTGCGCCGAGATCAAGAAAGCCCAGTGCGGCGATATCGAGAATTGCCATCGACAATGCGCGAGTGATCTCGGTGACCAGTCCGGCGGTAATGTTAGGCATCACCGCAAACCAGAGAATATTCAGCGTCGTTGCGCCATCCAGACGGGCGGCGATAACGTACTCTTTTTCCAGTTCGTCATGAACCATGCTGTAAATCGAACGTACCATACGCGGCAGCAGTGCCAACCAGACGGCAAACATGGCGTGCGATAAACTCGGTCCGGCAAATGCTACTACGATAATCGCCAACAGCAGGGACGGAATCGCCAGCAAAGTATCCAGAATATGGTTAAGCACCGCTGAGCGTAGGCCGTGCGTCGCCCCGGCGAAGGTGCCAAGTACCAGACCACAAATCGTCGCGGCGAGCGTCACCACAAATGCGCCCCCCACGGTAGGTGCTGCGCCACTCAATAAACGGCTTAAAACGTCGCGTCCCAGGTCGTCGGTCCCAAGGAAGAACGAGACTTCGCCATAGCGTGACCATGACGGCGGCAACAATTGATAACCAAGAAATTGCTGGTCGATGCCGTAAGGCGCAAACCAGCTACCAAAAATACACAGCACCGCCAGCCCCGCGCAGCCGTACAGGCCGACCATCGCAGCGGCGTCTCCATAGAATTTGCGCCAGGCAGTACGCAGCGTGCCCGGCGGGCGCTTCTCGCTGTATACGCTATCGTAAGGCATACCATTCCTTATGTTTCAGAGGGTTAGCCATGGCACCCAAAATATCAGATATCACGTTAATAATAATGACCAATGAACCGCACACCATCACTCCGGCGGAAATGGCTGCGTAATCCTGCTGGCGGATGGCGTTAATTAACCAGCGCCCTAAACCCGGCCAGCTAAAAACCATTTCGGTGATCATCGCCAGCGTCAGCATGGTGGAAAACTGCAAGCCCAGGCGAGGAATAACCGGAGGTAACGCGTTATGCAGCACGTGGCGACGCAAAATAGTAAAGCGCGACAAACCGCGAGTCGCCGCCGCTTTCACATAGTTTTGGTCATAGACTTCGATGGTGCTGATACGCATCAATCGGATCACTTCAGTTGTTGGCGCAACCGACAGGGTAATCACCGGTAGCACCATATGGCGAAGTGCGCTCATGATCATTTCGTCCCGCCACGGTGAGTCCGAAAGCCAGGCATCAATTAACGCAAAGCCGGTAATCGGCTTCACTTCATAGAGCAGATCGAAACGCCCTGAAACGGGCAGCCAACCTAGCGTGAGTGAACAAAACAGCGTCAACAGAAGCGCTAGCCAGAACACTGGGATGGAAAAGCCCAGCAAGGCGATGGCGTTGATCAAGTTATCCTGCCACTTATGGCGTGTAATCCCGGCAATCATGCCCACCGGGATCCCGACAATCAGCGCAAAACCGAAAGCGAGGATGCACAACTCCATCGTTGCCGGAAAGACTTCTTTTAACTGTTCGGCAATAGGCTGGCCGTTAATGCTGGAAACACCAAAATCCCAGTGGATCAGGCCATTAAACCAGAACACCCAGGCATTCCACAGTGACGCGCCTTGTAACGGCGCGTGTGGCGTGAAATAGCTCAAACTGAAGCCAACAAAGGTCAGCAGGAATAAGGTGACGATTAATAACAAAATACGACGTAAGGTGAAGATAATCATGGTTTTTTCACCTCTTCTTGCTTCTCGCGATACACCCCCGCGAAGGAGGCGTTACCGAACGGGCTCAGTACCAGACCTTTAATATCGTAACGGTAGGCCTGCAAGCGCAGTGATGAGGCCAGCGGCAGAATGGGCAGTTCCTGCGCCAGAATGCTTTGCGCTTCATCATAGGCTTCAATACGCGCCGCCAGTTGCTGCGAGGAGAGGGCATTACGCAACACGCTGTCGAATTTCGGATCGCACCAGTGGGCAAGGTTGGTTTGCGAGTGAATAGCCGCGCAGCTCAGTAACGGACGGAAGAAACTGTCCGGGTCGTTACTGTCCGTCGCCCAACCAGATAACGTCAGATCATGGCTCATATCCATCAACCGCGCCTCCTGAAAACGACCTTCTACCGGCACAATCACCACTTTCACGCCAACCTGCGCCATATCCGCCTGAATCAGTTCGGCGGTTTTCAGCGGACTGGGGTTCCATGCCTGCGATCGTGTCGGTACCCACAGTTTCAGCGTTAAGTTTTCCAGCCCCAACGCTTTCAGTTGTTCGCGCGATTTCGCTGGGTTGTATTCAGTAATTTTAGCCTCGTTGTCATAAGCCCACGAGGCGCGCGGTAAAATAGAGGCCGCAGTTTCTGCCGTACCATAATAGATGGATTGCATCAGGCGCTGGTTATTGATCGCCAGTGCCAGCGCATGGCGGACAGCGGGATTATTTAGCGGCGGTTTGGCGGTGTTAAACGCCAGATAGGCGACGTTCATCCCCGGGCGCAGCGTTAAACGCAAGCGCGGGTCGTCGCGCAAAATGGATAACTGGCTGGCGGCAGGCCAGGCCAGAACGTCGCATTCACCGGTCAGGAGTTTCGACAATCGTCCGGTACCGCCGGAGCCTAAATCCACCACCACCTGCGGCATCAACGGCTTACCACGCCAGAACTCATCATGACGTTGTAAGCGAATATATTGCCCGGCGCGGTATTCCGACAATTGATACGGCCCGGTACCGACCGGTTGACGGTCGAGTTGTTCCTGGCGATCTTCTTTCTCTAATTTCTGGGCGTATTCGGCAGACATTACCGACGCATAGTGGGTCGCCAGGTGCCATAAGAAGGATGCATCCGGCTGGGCGAGACGGAACTCAACGGTGTGATTATCCAGCTTGCGGACACTTTTAACGTTATCGGCAAATTGCAGACTGTCGAAATAGGGGAAGTTACTGCCGTTGACGTTATGCCACGGGTTATTGCGGTCAAAAATCCGTTGGAAGGTAAACACCACATCATCGGCATTCATTTTGCGAGTGGGAGTAAACCAGGCGGTTTTTTGAAACGGGACATCGCGACGCAGGTGGAAGCGATAGGTCGCGCCGTTGTCGAGCACTTCCCAGCTTTCGGCAAGTTCCGGCATCAGGCGATAGGTATACGGATCGACATCCAGCAGTCGATCATAAAACTGGGCGGCAAGGGTATCGACAATTAACCCACTGCTCGCTTTGGATGGGTTAAAGGTGTTGACTTGCCCGCTGACGCAATAGACAAAACCGCTGTCGCGGATATCAGCATGCGGGGGGGATTCAGGCGCGGCTATTGCCTGACCACTCACAAGTCCAGCAATCACCAAAAGAGACGATAATACCTGGCGCATAATATTAAGGGATTTTATGTAAAGAGGCTATCTTACTAATATTTAATGACATTTGCCATTACCGTTTGTGTTCAGGGGTCGTAATGAGGGCCGTGTGGTTGGTCGTTGAACAGGTGGCGTCGCCATCTGTTCAACATTCGTACCCGTGATTTCTCTATAACTATAACTCACAGAACAACTTAGCGAAGAGCAGAGCGGTACGATCGTGAGAAACCCATTAAAGCAGGCTGCAGTGCATGTCATTTTTAGCCGGATGCGGCGTGAACGCTTTATCCGGGCAACGATACTGACCGAGCGTCTGCAATTAAATAATTATTCATTACCCCATTGATTCAAAAACTCTGCGATTTCATCAATGCGCGCGGGATTAATCCCCGCTTCAGCGGCCATGTCATGCTGGGCTTCTTCGCTGATCTCTTCATTGTTCATCAAACGGGTGAGTAGTAACTGGAAGTAGTGGGCCAGCGGTGTGCGTTCTGCGTCTGCGACAGGTTCTGCGCATTCAGTCGCGTATTCATCGGCAATATCGAAATATTTTAATGGGATATCGTGGTTCATTGTTTGCCCCTGGAGTTAATGCGCTAAGCATAAGGGCGGATGATAGCACTCGTGATCCGGGTCATACATCTTTTTATAGTTAATGGCGCGGCGCATTACCCTCAGGCAGGATAATGCGCCACGCATCCTGGATATTACGTTTCGCTCACCGGCGTTCTGTCACCCTCATACAACGGCACTTTGCGATAGCGGCGGATCAAATACCACAAATATGCGCCGCCTAACGAAGCCCATACCAGACCCAGCGTCAGCGAGGTGGCTTCGAGGTTAATCCACAGCACGCCCACTGTCAGCGCGCCAACCAGCGGCATTAATAAATAGTGGAAGTGTTCCTTCCAGCTTTTATTCATTCCTTTGCGCCGCCAGAAGTGATTGAACACCGACAGGTTAACGAAGGTAAACGCTACCAACGCGCCGAAGTTAATTAACGCTGTGGCGGTAACTAAATCGAAGAACAGCGCCGACATCGCGACAATTCCGACCATAATGACGTTCAGTGCCGGAGTCCGCCATTTCGGATGCACATAGCCAAACACGCGCTCCGGAAACACATTGTCGCGCCCCATCACATACAGCAGACGTGACACGCTGGCATGTGAGGCCAGGCCAGACGCTAACGTGTTCACAAACGTGGTGCAAAGGAAAATCGACTGGAACAGCTTACCGCCGACGTAGAGTGCAATTTCCGGCAGCGCGGCATCCGGATCTTTAAAGCGGCTGATATCGGGGAAGAACAGCTGCATAAAGAACGACGCCGCGATAAAGATAACGCCACCGTATACCGCCGTCAGGAAGATGGCTTTCGGGATCACGCGTGCGGCGTCTGGCGTCTCTTCCGAAAGTGTGGTCACTGCATCGAAACCAAGGAAAGAGAAGCAAACGATCGTCGCCCCGGTAATAATCGGAATCAGATGCGCGTTCTCGCTGATAAAAGGCTGTAGCGACCAGACCGTGCCAACGCCTTCTCCTTTATGCAGCCCCTGAACCACCAGGAAGATAAACACCACCATGATTGAGATTTGCACCAGCACAAACAGGGTATTGAAGTTGGCGACCAGGTTGACGCTCTTCAGGTTCGCGGCAGTTAAGATGGCGACGAAGGTCACCACCCACACCCACGGTGGCACTTCCGGGAAGAGGGCGGAGAGATAGATCTTCGCCAACAAGACGTTGATCATCGGCAAAAAGAGGTAATCCAGCAGCGATGACCAGCCGACCATAAATCCGACGTGCGGGTTAATCGACTTTTGCGCGTAGGTATAGGCCGAACCTGCCTCCGGGAACTGGCGAACCAGTTTGCCGTAGCTGATAGCGGTAAACAGCACGCCCGCCAGCGCCAGCAAATACGATGCCGGAACGTGACCGTCGCTAATACCGGAAACGATGCCAAACGTATCGAACACGGTCATTGGCGTGAGATAGGCCAGACCCATCATCACCACCTGCCACAACTTCAGTGATTTTCGCAGACGGGTTTTGCCAGGTTGCGCAGCAATATTCAGTGGTGAATTAATAGCCATAATTGCTGCCTCCCCTGCGTAATAAGGTTTGCGGTCGTGTCGACCTGAAATCAAACCTGTTTAGCAAGGGAAGCAAAGGGGGCGGAGTCCAGTCAGTCGCAGAGAGGGCGCACACGCAGCCTCCCTCGCCATGCGGGGATTTAATCATCGGCATCATCTCATTTCCTCGTCACAGTCTTAATCGTTAACGGAAGCCCGTTGCCGCCTGCGCTCCATAACGCGACATCCGGGAAATGTCTGGATTACCAGCAAATGTCAGGCCTGGCTCCGCTCAGGCCGATGAAACAACCCCGCAAGGGGTACTATGCGTTTTTCAACATCCACTCAATTTCTGTTTCTGTGATGAGGCGCTCAAACTGCAACAACTCATCATTTTTACAGGCGTGATACACATGGCAAAAACGCTCGCCTAAATAGCGGCGCAAATGATCGTTCTCGATAAACTCCCACAGGGCATCGCTCTGGCGAATCGGGAAGGGTAAGCCTTCCTGCTCCAGCCCGTTGCCTTCGACTTCTTCCTGCAACGGCAGTTCGTTATCAAGGCCATGCAAAATACCGGCAAAAATCGCCGCCATCACCAGATATGGGTTGGCATCGGCACCCGCCACGCGGTATTCCACGCGGTGGTTATGACGATCGCCGCACGGAATACGCAGGGCGACGGTGCGGTTGTTATGGCCCCACGACGCCTGCGTTGGCACATACATGCCTGGCTGGAAGCGGCGATAGGAATTCACGTTCGGCGCCAGCAACGCCATTGATGACGGCATCAGGTCGATCATCCCGGCGAGCATCTTTTTCAGCAGAGGCGAATCTTCGCCTTCTGCGTCAGAAAGCACGTTCTCGCCACGATTATTTTGCATACTGATATGGATATGCATCCCGCTGCCCGCGTGCTCTTCATACGGCTTCGCCATAAAAGTGGCGTGCATCTTATGCTTTTCTGCCATCAGACGCACCAGGCGTTTTAGCGCCAGCGCATCATCGCAGGCTTCCAGCACGTTATCGGTATGGTAAAGGTTGATTTCAAACTGGCCCGGCGAGGCTTCGGCGACCGCACCGTCGGCGGGAATTAACTGTAACTGCGCCAGTTCATCAATATCATTGAGCACATCGGCGAAGTGGTTGAGGTTATCAACCGAGTAAACCTGGCTTTGTGTATTGCGGTCATCGGTGCCGGGCGCGCAGGGCGGTTGCAGATACCCTTCAGCGTCGCGCTGACGATCCAGTAAATAGAACTCCAGCTCTACCGCTACGACCGGGAACAATCCGCGCTGGCGCAGCTGCTGCCACAGGCGGTTAAGAACGTTCCGCGGCTCAACGTCAAAGGGAGCGCCATCTTCATCGACCATGGTCAGGAGTATCTGACCGATAAACTCTGGATCGGCGGCAGAAGGGGTTAAGGTACCGAGTATTGGCACACAAGTACGATCTGGTTCACCCATTTCCTGACCCAGGCCCGCTTCTTCTACTACATTGCCCAGAATATCCATTGCAAATACCGAGGCCGGGAAATAACACCCTTTCTCCAGCTTCTTCAGACTTGAAACAGGAATGCGTTTCCCACGGAAACAACCATTCAAATCGGTAAGTAAAACATCAACATATTGCGTATTCGGGTAGCGCTCCAGGTAGCGTTTCACTTCCTGCGTAAAGGCGCTACCCCGCCTCTCTTCTGACTGCTGAACAAAGTTCTCTACTTCAACGATATTGGTTTCCATGATTCTTCGCCTTTGGTTTGTTTTCCGCTCGTTAGCAAAGCGTAAAATATAATGACCACTATTCGAATCTGTATGCAAACTAAATGTTTGTCAAATGTTAAATTGAGTTTGCAAAAATGAAAACCCACTGCTAGATTGAAAAAATATTGAACATAAAGGTCATTTAAACCGCAGTAATGGCGATAATTTAGTCCACTTTGTGAGATTGAGCATGGAAAATATAATGAACAATCCGGTTATCGGTGTCGTAATGTGCAGGAACAGGTTTAAGGGTCATACGACCCAGACTCTGCAAGAAAAGTACCTGAATGCCATCATCCACGCGGGCGGTTTGCCGATTGCGCTGCCACATGCGCTGGCGGAACCGTCATTACTTGAAGAACTGCTGCCTAAACTCGATGGCATTTATCTTCCAGGTAGTCCCAGCAATGTGCAGCCGCACCTATATGGTGAAAACGGCGATGAGCCTGACGCCGATCCCGGGCGTGATCTTCTGAGCATGGCGTTAATTAATGCCGCACTCGAAAGGCGCATCCCCATTTTCGCCATCTGCCGGGGGTTACAGGAACTGGTGGTAGCAACCGGTGGTTCGTTGCATCGCAAACTGTGTGAACAGCCTGAATTGCTGGAACATCGTGAAGATCCCGAACTGCCGGTGGAGCAGCAATATGCGCCGTCGCACGAAGTTCAGGTTGAAGAGGGGGGATTACTGTCTGCATTGTTACCTGAATGTAGCAACTTTTGGGTAAACTCTCTGCATGGACAAGGGGCGAAGGTCGTTAGCCCGCAGTTGCGTGTTGAAGCTCGCTCGCCGGATGGTCTGGTTGAGGCGGTGAGCGTCATCAATCATCCTTTCGCGCTGGGCGTACAGTGGCACCCGGAATGGAACAGTAGCGAGTACGCGCTTTCGCGTATATTGTTCGAGGGCTTTATCACCGCTTGTCAGAACCATATCGCTGAAAAACAGCGACTCTGACCACTACAGTTAAGGAAATGCAAATATGAGTGATGAGGGACTGGCGCCAGGAAAACGCTTGTCAGAAATCCGCCAGCAGCAGGGGCTTTCACAACGTCGTGCCGCCGAACTCTCCGGGCTGACTCACAGTGCTATCAGTACGATAGAACAAGATAAAGTCAGTCCTGCCATCAGTACGCTGCAAAAGCTGCTGAAGGTGTATGGTCTGTCACTCTCGGAATTCTTTTCCGAGCCGGAAAAACCTGATGAGCCGCAGGTCGTCATTAATCAGGACGACTTAATTGAAATGGGCAGTCAGGGTGTGTCGATGAAGCTGGTACATAACGGTAACCCGAATCGCACGCTGGCGATGATCTTTGAAACGTACCAGCCGGGCACAACCACTGGGGAAAGAATCAAGCATCAGGGTGAGGAAATAGGCACTGTACTGGAAGGTGAAATTGTTCTGACCATTAATGGTCAGGATTACCACCTCGTCGCGGGGCAAAGTTATGCCATTAATACCGGCATCCCGCACAGTTTCAGTAATACGTCGGCAGGTATTTGCCGAATTATCAGCGCCCATACGCCCACCACGTTTTAATCTTTTTGTTCTGTAAGCCGGGTAAGCGCAATGCGCCCGGCAATCTATACACAAAATCATTCAAGTTGCATCAAGGCGGCAAGTGAGCGAATCCCGATAAGCTTACTCAGGTAAGTGATTCGGGGGAGCGAACGCAGCCAAGGCAGAGGCGGCTTGAAGGATGAAGTGTATATAAAGAATGTCGCCAGAAATAAACGGGCATGCAGCCCGGGGATCTCTGCGCCCTGACGTTCACAAACTGCATATATCTGATAGACGTGAAACAGGAGTCATAATGAATTTTCATCATCTGGCTTACTGGCAGGATAAAGCGTTAAGTCTCGCCATTGAAACCCGCTTATTTATTAACGGTGAATATACCGCTGCGGCGGAAAATGAAACCTTTGAAACCGTTGATCCGGTCACCCAGGCACCGCTGGCGAATATCGCGCGCGGCAAGAGCGTCGATATCGACCGTGCGGTGAGCGCAGCACGCGGCGTATTTGAACGCGGCGACTGGTCGCAGGCCGCCCCGGCAAAACGTAAAGCGGTGCTGAATAAACTCGCCGATTTAATGGAAGCCCACGCCGAAGAGCTGGCACTGCTGGAAACTCTCGACACCGGCAAACCGATTCGTCACAGCCTGCGTGATGATATACCCGGCGCGGCGCGCGCCATTCGCTGGTACGCCGAGGCAATCGACAAAGTGTATGGCGAAGTGGCGACCACCAGTAGCCATGAGCTGGCGATGATCGTGCGTGAACCGGTCGGCGTGATTGCCGCCATTGTACCGTGGAACTTCCCGCTGCTGCTGACTTGCTGGAAGCTTGGCCCGGCGCTGGCGGCAGGGAATAGCGTGATTCTAAAACCATCTGAAAAATCACCGCTCAGTGCGATTCGTCTCGCGGGGCTGGCGAAAGAAGCAGGTCTGCCGGATGGCGTGCTGAACGTAGTGACAGGTTTTGGTCATGAAGCGGGGCAGGCGCTGTCTCGTCATAACGATATCGACGCCATTGCCTTTACTGGTTCAACCCGCACCGGGAAACAGCTGCTGAAGGATGCTGGCGACAGCAACATGAAACGCGTCTGGCTGGAAGCGGGCGGCAAAAGCGCCAACATCGTTTTTGCCGACTGCCCGGATTTGCAAAAAGCGGCGAGCGCGACAGCCGCAGGTATCTTCTACAACCAGGGCCAGGTGTGCATCGCCGGAACGCGTTTGTTGCTGGAAGAGAGCATCGCCGATGAATTCTTAGCCCTGTTAAAACAGCAGGCGCAAAACTGGCAACCGGGCCATCCGCTTGATCCCGCGACCATCATGGGTACCTTAATCGACTGCGCTCACGCCGACTCGGTGCATAGCTTTATTCGTGAAGGCGAGGGTAAAGGGCAACTGCTGCTGGATGGTCGTAACGCCGAACTGGCTGCGGCCATCGGCCCGACCATCTTTGTGGATGTAGACCCGAATGCGTCCTTGAGCCGCGAAGAGATTTTCGGCCCAGTGCTGGTGGTCACGCGTTTCACATCAGAAGACCAGGCGCTACAGCTTGCCAACGACAGCCAGTACGGCCTGGGCGCAGCGGTATGGACGCGCGATCTCTCCCGCGCGCACCGCATGAGCCGTCGCCTGAAAGCCGGTTCCGTGTTCGTCAATAACTACAACGACGGCGATATGACCGTGCCGTTTGGCGGCTATAAGCAGAGCGGCAACGGTCGCGACAAATCCCTGCATGCCCTTGAAAAATTCACCGAACTGAAAACCATCTGGATAAGCCTGGAGGCCTGAAATGACCGAACATACCAGCAGTTACTACGCCGCCAGTGCGAATAAATACGCGCCATTCGACACACTGAATGAGTCAATCACCTGTGATGTTTGCGTGATTGGCGGCGGTTATACCGGGCTTTCCTCAGCGCTGCATCTGGCAGAAGCGGGCTTTGACGTGGTGGTTCTCGAAGCCTCACGCATCGGCTTCGGCGCCAGCGGGCGCAATGGCGGCCAACTTGTGAACTCCTACAGCCGCGACATCGACGTTATCGAAAAAAGCTACGGCATGGACACCGCTCGTATGCTCGGCAGCATGATGTTTGAGGGCGGAGAGATCATCCGCGAACGTATCAAACGTTATCAGATTGACTGCGACTACCGCCCCGGCGGTCTGTTTGTGGCGATGAATGATAAACAGCTCGCGACTCTGGAAGAGCAGAAAGAGAACTGGGAACGCTACGGCAATAAACAGCTGGAGATGCTGGACGCCAACGCCATTCGCCGCGAAGTCGCCAGCGATCGCTACACTGGTGCGCTGCTGGATCACAGCGGCGGGCATATTCACCCCCTGAACCTCGCCATTGGCGAAGCGGACGCCATTCGTCTCAACGGCGGGCGCGTGTATGAGCTTTCTGCGGTCACGCAGATCCAGCACACCACGCCCGCCGTGGTGCGTACTGCCAAAGGCCAGGTGACGGCGAAGTATGTGATTGTCGCCGGGAATGCGTACCTGGGCGATAAAGTGGAGCCGGAGCTGGCGAAACGCAGTATGCCGTGCGGCACGCAGGTGATCACCACCGAGCGGCTGTCGGAAGATTTAGCCCGTTCGCTGATCCCGAAAAACTACTGCGTGGAAGACTGTAATTATCTGCTTGATTACTACCGTCTTACCGCCGACAACCGCCTGCTGTACGGCGGCGGCGTGGTCTACGGCGCGCGCGACCCGGATGACGTTGAGCGTCTTGTGGTGCCGAAACTGCTGAAAACCTTCCCGCAGCTGAAGGGCGTCAAAATCGACTATCGCTGGACGGGCAACTTCCTGCTGACCCTGTCGCGCATGCCGCAGTTCGGTCGCCTCGATACCAACATCTATTACATGCAGGGCTACAGCGGCCACGGTGTGACCTGTACCCATCTCGCCGGGCGTCTGATTGCTGAACTGCTGCGCGGCGACGCCGAGCGTTTCGACGCCTTCGCCAATCTGCCGCATTATCCGTTCCCCGGCGGGCGCACGCTGCGCGTTCCGTTTACCGCGATGGGCGCGGCTTATTACAGCCTGCGCGATCGTCTGGGCGTTTAATTTCCGATTAACAGTGAAGAGTCAAAAGGTGTGAAACATGAGCAACAATGAATTCCATCAGCGTCGTCTCTCTGCCACCCCGCGCGGGGTTGGCGTGATGTGTAACTTCTTCGCCCAGTCGGCAGAAAACGCCACGCTTAAGGATGTTGAGGGCAACGAGTACATCGATTTCGCCGCAGGCATTGCGGTGCTGAATACCGGGCATCGCCACCCTGAACTGGTCGTGGCGGTGGAGCAGCAACTGCAACAGTTTACCCACACCGCGTACCAGATTGTGCCGTATGAAAGCTACGTCACCCTGGCGGAGAAAATCAACGCCCTTGCCCCGGTGAGCGGGCAGGCTAAAACCGCGTTCTTCACCACCGGCGCGGAAGCGGTGGAAAATGCGGTGAAAATCGCCCGCGCCCATACTGGACGCCCTGGCGTGATTGCGTTTAGCGGCGGCTTCCACGGTCGCACGTATATGACCATGGCGCTGACCGGAAAAGTCGCGCCTTACAAAATCGGCTTCGGCCCGTTCCCCGGTTCGGTGTATCACGTGCCTTATCCGTCAGATTTACATGGCGTTTCAACGCAGGACTCCCTCGACGCCATCGAACGCTTGTTTAAATCGGACATTGAAGCGAAGCAGGTGGCGGCGATTATTTTCGAACCGGTGCAGGGCGAGGGCGGTTTTAACGTGGCGCCAAAAGAGTTGGTTTCTACGATTCGCCGCCTGTGCGACGAGCATGGTATTGTGATGATTGCCGATGAAGTGCAAAGCGGTTTTGCGCGTACCGGTAAGCTGTTTGCGATGGATCATTACGCCGATAAGCCAGACTTAATGACGATGGCGAAAAGCCTCGCGGGTGGCATGCCGCTTTCGGGCGTGGTCGGTAACGCGAATATTATGGACGCGCCCGCGCCGGGCGGGCTTGGCGGCACCTACGCCGGGAACCCGCTGGCGGTGGCTGCCGCGCACGCGGTGCTCAACATTATCGACAAAGAATCACTTTGCGAACGCGCGAATCAACTGGGCCAGCGCCTGACAAACACGCTGATTGAGGCCAAAGAAAACGTTCCGGCGATCGCGGCAGTACGTGGTCTGGGGGCGATGATTGCAGCAGAGTTTAACGATCCGCAAACGGGCGAACCGTCAGCGGCGATTGCCCAGAAAATCCAGCAACGTGCGCTGGCACAGGGGCTGCTTCTGCTGACCTGTGGCGCATACGGCAACGTGATTCGTTTCCTGTATCCGCTGACCATCCCGGATGCGCAATTCGATGCGGCAATGAAAATTTTGCAGGATGCGCTGAGAGATTAATACGCAAAAGCAGGGTCAACGCAATAATGCCTGATGCGCTGCGCTTATCAGGCCTGCAAACGACGTATTGATTATGTATGCCGGATAAGGCGTTCACGCCGCATCCGGCGAATCGCATTGCCCAACTTCGCTAAATCTGGTGCTTTTTCAACAACGCGCGGAACTGATGATAGGTTAACCCCAGCAATTCAGCTGCGCGCTTCTGGTTATATTTCCCCTGTTGCAAACTGAGTTGCAGCAACTCTTTTTCCTGCTGCATCTGAAACTCGCGTAAATCCAGCGGCAGCGTCGGAAGCGAGGTGTTTTCTGAAACGGCGATGGCTTCTTCAGGTGGGCGCCGTTTAAAGGGATCAATAATGATGTCATCAAGCGGATAATCGCTGGTGCCGTGGCGATACACCGAACGTTCCACTACGTTTTTCAATTCACGAATATTTCCCGGCCAGCGATAATTCAGCAATGTTTCTCTGGCGTGCTCGGTAAAACCCGGGAACAGAGGCAGCTTGATTTCCCGACACATCTGGATGGCAAAGTGTTCTGCCATCAACATAATGTCGCTTTCGCGCTCGCGCAGTGGTGGCAGTTGCACTACATCGAAAGCCAGCCGGTCGAGCAGATCCGCGCGAAAAGTACCTTCATTGACCATCGCTGGAAGATCGGCATTCGTCGCGCATACCAACCGCACATTCACCTGTAATGGCTGGCTGCCGCCAACGCGCTCCAGTTCACCGTACTCAATCACGCGCAATAATTTTTCCTGCACCATCATCGGTGCTGTAGCGAGTTCATCAAGAAATAGCGTACCGCCGTCGGCACGTTCAAATCGTCCCGGATGTCGTTTTTGCGCGCCGGTAAATGCACCAGCTTCGTGGCCAAACAGTTCGGAATCCAGCAGATTTTCATTTAACGCCGCGCAGTTAAGGGAAATAAACGGCCCTTGCCAACGGGAGGAGAGATAATGCAGACGGCTGGCGATCAGCTCTTTACCGGTGCCGCGCTCGCCGATGATGAGCACCGGTTTGTCCAGCGGTGCGAGATGCGAAACCTGTTCCAGCACTTCGAGAAAGCTGTTCGCCTCACCGAGTAAATTATCTTTGTATTCTGCCATGATGAAATTCGCCACTTGTTAGTGTAATTCGCTAATTCATCCTGGCATGTTGCTGTTGAATCTTCAATCAGATCTTTATAAATCAAAAAGATAAAAAATTGGCACGCAAATTGTATTAACAGTTCAGCAGGACAATCCTGAACGAAGAAATCAAGAGGACAACATTATGGGTATTTTTTCTCGCTTTGCCGACATCGTGAATGCCAACATCAACGCTCTGTTAGAGAAAGCGGAAGATCCGCAGAAACTGGTGCGTCTGATGATCCAGGAAATGGAAGACACGCTGGTTGAAGTGCGTTCTACTTCGGCACGTGCGCTGGCGGAAAAGAAACAGCTGACTCGCCGTATTGAACAAGCGTCGGCGCGTGAAGTTGAGTGGCAGGAAAAAGCCGAACTGGCACTGCTGAAAGATAGAGAAGACCTGGCGCGTGCGGCGTTAATTGAAAAACAGAAACTGACCGATCTGATTAAGAGCCTGGAACATGAAGTGACGCTGGTGGACGATACGCTGGTGCGTATGAAGAAAGAGATTGGCGAGCTGGAAAACAAATTGAGCGAAACTCGTGCTCGCCAGCAGGCATTGATGTTGCGTCATCAGGCCGCAAACTCGTCACGCGATGTGCGTCGTCAGTTGGACAGTGGCAAACTGGATGAAGCGATGGCCCGTTTCGAATCTTTCGAGCGCCGTATCGACCAGATGGAAGCAGAAGCGGAAAGCCACAGTTTCGGCAAACAAAAATCGCTGGACGATCAGTTTGCCGAGCTGAAAGCTGATGATGCAATCAGCGAGCAACTGGCACAATTAAAAGCCAAAATGAAGCAAGACAATCAATAATAACATCCAGGCGGCGTCCAAACACGCCGCCGCTCATCCCTTAAGGAGTACTTATGAGCGCGCTATTTCTGGCTATTCCGTTAACCATCTTTGTGCTGTTTGTTTTACCGATTTGGTTATGGCTGCATTACAGCAACCGCTCCGGTCGTGGAGAGCTTTCGCAAAGCGAACAACAGCGATTAGCGCAACTGGCTGATGAAGCAAAACGGATGCGCGAGCGTATTCAGGCGCTGGAATCCATTCTTGATGCTGAACATCCGAACTGGAGGGATCGCTAATGGCGGGTATTAATCTCAATAAAAAATTATGGCGTATTCCACAACAGGGCATGGTACGCGGGGTCTGTGCCGGGATTGCTAACTATTTTGATGTACCGGTAAAACTGGTTCGTATTCTGGTGGTGCTGTCGATTTTCTTCGGCCTGGCGCTGTTTACCCTGGTTGCTTACATCATTTTGTCATTTGCGCTTGATCCAATGCCGGACAACATGGCCTTTGGTGAGCAGCTACCTTCCAGCAGCGAATTGCTGGATGAAGTCGACCGTGAACTGGCGGCCAGTGAAACGCGTTTACGCGAGATGGAACGTTATGTCACTTCCGACACCTTCACGCTACGTAGTCGTTTCCGTCAACTGTGAGGAAAGTTATGAATACTCGCTGGCAACAGGCCGGGCAAAAGATGAAGCCTGGTTTTAAATTAGCAGGCAAGCTGGTACTTCTTACCGCACTGCGCTATGGCCCGGCGGGTGTGGCTGGTTGGGCGATAAAATCAGTTGCTCGCCGACCGCTGAAAATGTTGCTGGCTGTGGCGCTGGAACCGCTGTTAAGTCGGGCTGCCAATAAACTGGCGCAGCGTTATAAAAGGTGAGGGGAGTTCCGCAAAAATTGTTAGATCTCAGGCGTATAATGGATGGCAATTTTCATCCATAGAAGGACACTTATATGTTTAAAAAAGGCTTACTTGCTCTGACTCTGGTGTTTTCACTGCCTGTTTTCGCCGCTGAACACTGGATAGATGTTCGTGTTCCAGAGCAGTATCAGCAAGAGCACGTTCAGGGGGCCATCAATATTCCCCTGAAGGAAGTGAAAGAGCGCATTGCCACCGCCGTTCCGGATAAAAACGACACCGTGAAAGTGTATTGCAACGCCGGACGCCAGTCCGGGCAGGCAAAAGAGATCCTCAACGAGATGGGATATACCCACGTTGAGAACGTCGGTGGCCTGAAAGACATCGAAATGCCGAAGGTCAAAGGTTAACAAATTATTGCTTGAGCGGTGTAAATAACGCCGCTTATTCATTTGATAAATCAAAATTAACCCACATTATTATCTCCAGTATCTAATCCTTTCTACGGCTTTCTGGCACAGGACAGCAATGAAGCGACTTAAAAATGAACTTAATGCGCTGGTGAATCGGGGTGTCGATAGGCACCTGCGCCTCGCTGTAACCGGACTTAGCCGCAGCGGCAAAACAGCGTTTATCACCGCGATGGTTAATCAGTTGCTCAATATTCATGCCGGAGCACGTTTGCCGCTATTAAGTGCGGTGCGTGAAGAGCGCCTGCTGGGCGTAAAACGCATTCCCCAGCGTGACTTTGGCATTCCGCGCTTCACCTATGATGAAGGGCTGGCGCAGTTATATGGCGATCCTCCCGCCTGGCCGACGCCAACGCGCGGCGTCAGTGAAATCCGCCTGGCACTACGTTTTAAATCGAATGATTCACTGCTGCGTCACTTCAAAGACACCTCCACGCTGTATCTGGAGATTGTGGATTATCCCGGCGAATGGCTGCTCGACCTGCCGATGCTGGCGCAGGATTACTTAAGTTGGTCGCGCCAGATGACGGGCTTACTCAATGGTCAGCGCGGCGAATGGTCGGCGAAATGGCGAATGATGTGCGAAGGGCTGGACCCGCTAGCGCCCGCCGACGAAAACCGACTGGCAGACATTGCCGCCGCGTGGACCGATTATCTCCACCACTGTAAACAGCAGGGGCTGCACTTTATTCAGCCAGGGCGCTTTGTTTTGCCGGGAGATATGGCAGGAGCGCCCGCGCTGCAATTCTTCCCGTGGCCGGATGTCGATGCCTGGGGCGAGTCCAAACTGGCGCAGGCCGATAAACACACCAACGCCGGAATGCTGCGCGAGCGGTTTAATTATTACTGCGAGAAAGTGGTGAAGGGGTTCTATAAGAATCATTTTCTGCGCTTTGACCGCCAGATTGTGCTGGTGGATTGCCTGCAACCTCTCAACAGTGGGCCACAGGCATTTAATGATATGCGTCTGGCGCTGACGCAGCTGATGCAAAGTTTCCACTACGGACAGCGTACCCTGTTCCGGCGTTTGTTTTCGCCGGTTATCGATAAGCTATTGTTTGCTGCCACTAAAGCGGACCATGTGACTATCGATCAGCACGCCAATATGGTTTCATTACTGCAACAACTGATTCAGGATGCCTGGCAAAATGCGGCGTTCGAAGGGATCAGCATGGATTGTCTGGGGCTGGCGTCAGTTCAGGCGACCACCAGCGGCATTATTGATGTTAACGGTGAGAAAATCCCGGCGCTGCGCGGTAATCGACTCAGCGATGGTGCACCGCTCACTGTTTATCCTGGCGAAGTTCCCGCACGTTTGCCCGGTCAGGCGTTCTGGGATAAGCAAGGCTTCCAGTTTGAAGCGTTTCGTCCGCAGGTAATGGATGTCGACAAACCGCTACCGCATATTCGTCTTGATGCTGCGCTGGAATTTTTAATAGGAGATAAATTGCGATGACCGAACCGTTAAAACCACGTATTGATTTCGACGGTCCGCTGGAGGTCGATCAGAATCCAAAATTCAGGGCACAGCAGACCTTTGACGAAAGTCAGGCGCAAAATTTTGCCCCGGCCACGCTCGACGAAGCGCAGGAAGAAGAGGGGCAAGTCGAAGCGGTAATGGATGCCGCGTTACGTCCGAAACGCAGTCTGTGGCGCAAAATGGTGATGGGCGGGCTGGCTCTGTTTGGCGCAAGCGTTGTCGGTCAGGGCGTGCAGTGGACAATGAACGCCTGGCAAACTCAGGACTGGGTGGCGCTGGGCGGTTGTGCCGCTGGGGCATTGATTATCGGCGCTGGCGTGGGTTCTGTGGTAACAGAATGGCGGCGCTTATGGCGCTTGCGCCAGCGTGCGCACGAACGCGACGAAGCACGCGATTTGTTGCACAGCCACGGCACGGGTAAAGGCCGCGCATTTTGCGAAAAACTGGCGCAGCAGGCGGGAATCGATCAGTCACATCCGGCGCTGCAACGCTGGTATGCCTCAATCCATGAAACGCAGAACGATCGTGAAGTGGTTAGTTTGTATGCTCACCTGGTCCAGCCGGTTTTAGATGCCCAGGCGCGGCGCGAAATCAGCCGCTCAGCGGCGGAATCGACGTTGATGATTGCGGTCAGCCCGCTGGCGCTGGTGGACATGGCGTTTATCGCCTGGCGCAATCTGCGTTTGATTAATCGCATCGCCACGCTGTATGGCATTGAACTGGGATATTACAGCCGTCTGCGTCTGTTTAAACTGGTCTTGCTGAATATCGCTTTCGCGGGTGCCAGCGAACTGGTGCGTGAAGTCGGGATGGACTGGATGTCGCAGGATCTCGCCGCGCGCTTGTCTACTCGCGCCGCTCAGGGAATAGGTGCCGGGTTACTGACCGCACGACTGGGGATCAAAGCTATGGAACTTTGCCGCCCGCTGCCGTGGATTGACAATGACAAACCACGTTTGGGTGATTTCCGTCGCCAGCTCATCGGTCAGGTAAAAGAGACGTTACAAAAGAGCAAAACGTCCGGCGAAAAATAGTGCACATTCGGGCGCTGATCGGATAGCTTTACGCCGAAGTGCCCGTTTATCCATCGTTGTGTCAATGTTTGTTGACAGAAACCTTCCTGCTACTCGAATAGTGTCATATCATCATATTTATTGTTCTTTTTCATGTGAAGGTTCCCATGCGTCTGGAAGTCTTTTGTGAAGACCGACTCGGTCTGACCCGCGAATTGCTCGACCTACTGGTGCTAAGAGGCATCGATTTACGCGGTATTGAGATTGACCCAATCGGGCGGATTTACCTGAATTTTTCCGAACTGGATTTTGACAGTTTCAGCAGTTTGATGGCGGAAATACGCCGTATTGCGGGCGTTACCGATGTGCGCACTGTGCCGTGGATGCCTTCCGAGCGAGAACATCAGGCGTTGAGCGCATTGCTTGAAGCCTTGCCTGAACCTGTGCTTTCTGTCGATATGAAAAGCAAGGTGGACATGGCAAATCCGGCGAGCTGTCAGCTATTCGGGCAAAAACTGGAGCGCTTACGCAATCATACCGCTGCGCAATTGATTAACGGATTTAATTTTTTACGTTGGCTTGAGAGCGACCCGCAGGATTCACATAACGAACATGTAGTGATTAATGGACAAAATTTTCTGATGGAGATAACGCCTGTCTATCTTCAGGATGAAAACGACCAGCATGTCCTGACCGGTGCGGTAGTTATGCTGCGCTCAACAATCCGTATGGGCCGTCAGTTGCAAAATGTGGCTGCCCAGGATGTCAGCGCCTTCAGTCAGATTGTCGCCATCAGTCCTAAAATGAAGCATGCGGTAGAGCAGGCGCAAAAGTTAGCAATGTTAAGCGCACCGCTGCTGATCACGGGTGATACCGGCACAGGTAAAGATCTCTTTGCTTACGCTTGTCATCAGGCAAGCCCGCGTGCGAGTAAACCTTATCTGGCGCTGAACTGTGCTTCTATTCCAGAAGATGCTGTTGAGAGCGAACTCTTCGGGCATGCGCCGGAGGGGAAAAAAGGATTCTTTGAACAAGCGAACGGCGGTTCGGTTTTGCTGGATGAGATTGGCGAGATGTCGCCACGAATGCAGGCAAAATTATTGCGTTTTCTCAACGATGGCACTTTCCGTCGAGTAGGGGAAGACCACGAAGTGCATGTGGATGTGCGGGTAATTTGCGCGACGCAGAAGAATCTGGTCGAGCTGGTGCAAAAAGGCGTGTTCCGCGAAGATCTCTATTATCGTCTGAACGTGTTGACGCTCAATTTGCCGCCGCTGCGGGACTGTCCGCAGGACATCATGCCGTTAACCGAGCTATTTGTTGCCCGATTTGCTGACGAGCAGGGCGTGCCGCGTCCGAAATTAGCTGCGGATCTAAATACTGTACTTACGCGTTATGCATGGCCGGGTAATGTGCGGCAGTTGAAAAACGCCATTTACCGCGCACTGACGCAACTGGAAGGTTATGAACTGCGTCCGCAGGATATTTTGCTGCCGGATTATGACGCTGCAACTGTGGCCGTTGGTGAAGATGCAATGGAAGGTTCGCTGGACGAAATCACCAGCCGTTTTGAACGTTCGGTATTAACCCAGCTTTATCGCAATTACCCCAGTACGCGCAAACTGGCAAAACGTTTGGGCGTTTCACACACCGCGATTGCCAATAAATTGCGGGAATATGGATTGAGCCAGAAGAAGAACGAAGAATAAGTGGGATAAATGCCTGATGGCGCAATACCATCAGGCATAATAATTTACGCTTTCAGTACCGAGAGAGCTGCTTCGTAATCCGGCTCGGTGGTGATTTCATTTACCAGCTGGCTGAAAATCACATTATCATTTTCATCAATTACGACAACCGCACGTGCCGCCAGACCTTTCAGTGGACCTTCAGCGATCTCAACGCCGTAAACTTGCAGGAATTCAGCGTTACGGAAAGTGGAGAGAGTGATAACGTTGTTCAGACCTTCCGCGCCGCAGAAACGAGACTGGGCAAACGGCAGATCGGCGGAGATGCACAGCACAACCGTGTTGTCGATTTCGGTTGCCAGTTGGTTAAACTTACGTACTGATGCGGCGCAAACACCGGTATCAATGCTCGGGAAAATGTTCAGCACTTTGCGTTTACCTGCAAACTGACCGAGGGTGACGTCAGACAGATCTTTTGCCACGAGAGTAAAAGTCTGCGCTTTGCTACCCGCTTGCGGGATGGAATTGGCGACTGTAACCGGGTTGCCCTGGAAATGAACGATTTGTGACATGATTATCTTTCCTGTTTACATATAGTTAACGTCACGCCTAGTTTATGCTAACTGTCAATAACACAGCAATCGCTATTTGCGCTTAATCCGCAGACCACCGCGGCAACAAGGAGTAAAGATGAGAACCGTTAAGGTATTTGAGGAAGCCTGGCCGTTACATACCCCGTTTGTTATTGCGCGGGGAAGCCGCAGTGAAGCGCGCGTGGTGGTGGTTGAACTGGAAGAAGATGGCGTCAAAGGTACGGGCGAATGTACGCCTTATCCGCGCTATGGCGAAAGTGATGCCTCAGTTATGGCGCAAATAATGAGCGTGGTCCCACAACTGGAAAAAGGGCTGACGCGCGCAGAGTTGCAAAAAGTTCTGCCTGCCGGTGCGGCGCGTAATGCGCTGGATTGTGCGCTGTGGGATCTGGCCGCAAGA
This sequence comes from Escherichia sp. E3659, assembly GCF_005781135.1. Lineage (NCBI taxonomy): Bacteria > Pseudomonadati > Pseudomonadota > Gammaproteobacteria > Enterobacterales > Enterobacteriaceae > Escherichia > Escherichia sp. E3659. The sequence continues at coordinate 330,323 of NZ_VATQ01000006.1, forward strand.
CAACAGCAGCAGACGCTGGCTGTATTTACCGGTATCTCTCTTCCTGAAACGATCACCACTGCGCAGACCGTAGTGATCGGTACGCCGGATCAGATGGCAGGCAGTGCCGCAGCATTATGGCAGGCTGGGGCTAAGCTGCTAAAAGTGAAGTTGGATAATCATCTTATCAGCGAGCGGATGGTGGCGATTCGCGCGGCAGTGCCGGATGCGACGTTAATTGTTGATGCTAATGAATCCTGGCGCGCGGAAGGACTGGCGGCGCGATGCCAGTTGCTCGCCGATTTAGGCGTCGCAATGCTGGAGCAACCGCTGCCGGCTCAGGACGATGCGGCGCTGGAGAATTTTATTCATCCATTGCCCATTTGCGCAGATGAAAGTTGTCATACCCGTAGCAACCTGAAGGCGCTGAAAGGGCGCTATGAGATGGTTAATATCAAGCTTGATAAAACCGGCGGCCTGACGGAAGCGTTGGCGCTGGCAACAGAAGCGCGTGCACAAGGTTTCAGCCTGATGTTGGGCTGCATGTTATGCACCTCACGCGCCATTAGCGCGGCATTACCGCTGGCGCCGCAGGTCAGCTTCGCCGATCTCGACGGGCCGACCTGGCTGGCGGTGGATGTGGAACCAGCTCTCCAGTTTACGACCGGCGAATTGCATCTTTAGGATGCCAGCGCAGTAAATTCGCCATCGCAAAAAGATATTTTTCGCTGGCCTCATCGGCGGAGATGGGGGGAAACTCAGCAGTGATACAGTGTAAGTTCAGGTCTGCACACCAACTGCCAAAGGAACCGGGGGTGTCGTAGCCGACGCTGGTTACTAGCGGCAATTCAAACGCCTGGGCCAGCCATTCACCTAATTCACTGTGTCTGGGATCTTCAATACAGGCCAGAGGATCGTGGAACGAGACGACCCAGGCGGGTTGAATGCGATGAATGAGCTGGCATAACGCCTGGGTTTCAGGTTCAGAGCCTGGTTTATCTCCGGTCAGCAAAACAACGTCGCGCTCTTCGGCGGCGCTGTTCCAGCGATAAACCGTTTCTCCTTCCTTCCAGTTCGCCGCGGGAAAGTTTCGGTTTAAATCCACACCATTAGCATTGGCCCGTAACCCTAACTGGCAGCCGTCAGGATTCACACAGAGCACAACATGATGGCGGCGCAGAGACGGTGTTAATGTGCGTAATGCGCAGGAGAGGGCGACGACGGAAGAATTCTCATCGCCGTGGGTACCAGCAAGAATCAAACCACTTTCGCTACTGGCGGCATGGGCGGGAAACCAGAGCAGCGGCGCACCCAATAATGAACGTCCGTAATGTTCAGTTCCGGGCGGAAATGCGCCCCGTTCGGCGCGTGGGCGAGTCACGGTCATAATCGTCTCTGACAATAGAAGTATTACAGGCAGTGTTGTGCAAATTTTGTGGATTATCAAATCCTTTTCGACAACGATATGTTATCGATCTTTTATCACTTTTTTGCCGGAAGTTATTTGCATTTCTTCAAGGAGAAACAAATAATTACGCATCAATATTAACGTCGGTTTGAGGGTAACTTATGAAGCACTCTGTTTCAGTAACTTGTTGTGCGCTGTTAGTCAGCAGCATTTCTCTTTCGTATGCTGCTGATGTTCCGAGCGGCACAGTACTGGCAGACAAGCAGGAGCTGGTGCGTCATATTAAGGATGAGCCTGCATCATTGGATCCCGCGAAAGCGGTTGGTTTGCCGGAGATTCAGGTGATTCGCGATTTGTTTGAAGGACTCGTGAATCAGAATGAAAAAGGGGAGATTGTCCCCGGCGTCGCCACCCGGTGGAAAAGTAATGACAACCGTATCTGGACCTTTACCCTGCGCGATGATGCTAAATGGGCAGATGGCACACCGGTTACAGCGCAGGATTTTGTCTATAGCTGGCAACGTCTGGTAGACCCGAAAACGTTGTCCCCATTTGCCTGGTTTGCCGCGCTGGCGGGGGTAAACAATGCTCAGGCGATTATTGATGGTAAAGCCACGCCTGACCAACTTGGCGTCACTGCCGTTGATGCCCATACCCTGAAAATCCAGCTTGATAAGCCATTGCCGTGGTTTGTTAATTTGACGGCCAACTTTGCCTTCTTCCCGGTGCAAAAAGCCAACGTTGAAAGCGGTAAAGATTGGACAAAACCAGGGAAACTTATCGGCAACGGCGCATATGTGCTTAAAGAACGCGTGGTGAATGAAAAGCTGGTGGTTGTACCGAATACCCATTATTGGGATAACGCAAAAACGGTACTGCAAAAAGTGACTTTCCTGCCGATTAACCAGGAGTCCGCTGCCACGAAACGTTATCTTGCAGGTGATATTGATATCACTGAATCCTTCCCGAAAAATATGTACCAAAAGCTGTTGAAGGATATTCCTGGGCAGGTTTATACACCGCCGCAGTTGGGGACTTATTATTATGCCTTCAATACGCAAAAAGGGCCGACAGCAGATCAACGCGTTCGTTTGGCATTAAGTATGACGATTGACCGCCGCCTGATGACGGAAAAAGTATTAGGCACCGGTGAAAAACCAGCATGGCATTTTACGCCTGATGTTACTGCCGGATTTACGCCGGAGCCTTCGCCGTTTGAACAAATGAGTCAGGAAGAACTGAATGCGCAGGCAAAAACTTTGTTGAGCGCAGCCGGTTATGGTCCGCAAAAACCGCTGAAGCTGACGCTTTTGTATAACACTTCAGAAAACCATCAGAAAATTGCGATTGCCGTAGCATCGATGTGGAAAAAGAATCTTGGTGTGGACGTCAAATTGCAAAATCAGGAATGGAAAACCTATATCGATAGCCGTAACACCGGTAATTTTGACGTTATCCGCGCATCATGGGTTGGGGACTATAATGAACCGTCTACCTTCCTGACGCTGTTAACGTCAACGCACTCTGGAAATATTTCACGTTTTAATAATCCGGCATACGATAAAGTGCTGGCCCAGGCATCGACTGAAAATACCGTTAAAGCGCGCAATGCTGATTACAACGCGGCAGAGAAAATTCTCATAGAACAAGCGCCTATTGCACCGATTTACCAGTATACCAATGGGCGATTAATCAAACCGTGGTTGAAAGGTTATCCAATTAATAACCCGGAAGATGTGGCCTATAGCCGCACAATGTATATTGTGAAGCATTAATATGATGTCATCTGGCGCGTTTATGCGCGCCAGATTTAACAACCCCGATAAAATACCTTCTTTTTTTAAAATCCCCCTATAAAAATCACACCCAAGACAATTATTTGAATTTTTCTGCCAATGTCCAGCATAAATAATAATCAAATATTTTATTTAAAAGGTGTATTACATACTCCCAATATATGCTGTGCTTTACTTTTCTTTACAACGCAAGACGTATTGCGTTCCTTGTGAAAATTTTCATTCGCAAACAGACACACAGCTAAAATGGGGTGGTAAAATGAAAAAATCCTTAGCTATTCCTTTAGTTATCTCGTTATTACTCCTTCATTATCCTTCTTTAAGTCTGGCCGCAGAATCACTGCCCGATGCCACGTCGTTGGGGCTGGAAAACTTAACGAATGATCTCTCACGACAAGAATTGTTTGTAAAAATACTGGAATCGGATCCTTCTCGTGATAAAGAGTTTGATTCCTTTGCGGTAAAAAAATATTTTAAATTTCCGGCTGATGTTGCTTACGATTCGGTATTGAATCAACCACGACCCAGTTCTTTATTTGGTGTGGATATCAGTCATCATAACGGTAAAAACTTCCCGATCGAACTGTTGGCAAAAAATAAGTCTGTGTTCTTGTATATGAAGTCCAGTCAAGGAACGCGTTATGTTGATCCTGAATTCGCCGGTTTTTGGCAGCGGGCTGGGGATACTGAGCGAGGGGTAAAACTTCACCGTGGGGCCTACCACTTTCTTTCCAGTGGCACACCGGCAGACGACGCGGAATTGTGGGGACGCAAGCAGGCAATGACGTTTGTTAAAGTTATTAAAGCCAATGGCGGGTTAAGGGCGACAGATATGCCACCGGCGGTGGATGTTGAGTGGGATGTAGATTCATCAACAGGTAAGGACCGCTGGCAGAAGCGTAAACCCACTGAAATAATCACGATGATCAAGGCATTCACCGCGCAGGTAGAAGCCGATTTAGGGCGTAAACCGGTTATCTACACTGCGCGGGCGTGGTGGAAAGATGCCGTCGGCGGAGAAAAAAGTTTTGCCCAGGTTGCAGAACATAATCTGTGGCTGGCTGATTATTCTAATCAGGCACAGGCCAGCGAAACGCCGCGTTCAATTAACCAGACAAAATGGGCAATCTGGCAGTTTACCGATGCTGCGCAGCTTAATTTGGGATCAAGTCAGAAATTCGATGCCAGTATATACAAGGGCCCAACCGCTGAGTTTTATTCCACTCTGGGTGTGCAGGAGTTTTAAATCATGAACAGGCGATGGCCAAATTTATGTAAAACGGTCCTGGGGCCGTTAATTGCAGGAATATCACTGGGAATGACTGATGTCCGCGCAGATGACATTTGCAAAAATGGCGCAATGGTCCCTGATGAATATTGTCATTTTTTTGTCCACTATGGGCCAGAGAACCCAGGGAAACTGGATATCCGGATCAGTGATGCGTTAAAAATACCCGATCAGGATGCAGCGAAAACGCGCTCCATCGGGTTGATTATTGCAATTTCAAAATATCCACTATTACACGCAGATATTCCGGCAGCCGCGGTGGATGGCCAAAGAATGGCTGATTTTCTGATCAACGGACAGAAGTTTGATGAGGTTATTTTACTGAGAGATCAGGAAGCTTCATTAGATAATATTAATTATTTTTTAAAGGAATATTTACCTGCCAGAGGGACGATGTTTGATAAGAAAGCTCGCTTGTTAATTGCTTATTCAGGCCATGGTCGTTTTGGCACTCAAAATGGTAATTCTGATAAAGCACCTGCATTTGTATTGAGCAACGCTACGGATATTGATGGTTCAAAAGGCATGTATGAAATGCCAGCTCTGAACACACAACTTAATATTCTGGCAAAGCGTTATTTCCATGTTCTGACCTTAGTCAATGCTTGCTTTGGTTCTGGCTTGTATGGCATGACTATCGGCGCGGGTAATTCTAACTCGTACAGTAATCCTGGTGCCTATGCAATAGCTGCCGGTGATGATAAAACAGAGGTTTACTCACTGGAGGCAAAGCGCGGTAGTGTCTTTTTCGATACAATTATCAAAGGAGTAACGAATGGCGTTGCCGATGAACGTTTTGGTAAGTCGTATATGGTAAAGGTAGATGGAAAAAAGGAATACTACGCAGGAATAACCAGAACGTTAAGTTTATTTATCTATGTTAACGATCAATATTCAGATATTAATGAAAAACTGGATGAACAAGGTAAGGGATTACATTTAAGCGATGCCTGGATAGGTGCAACAGAAATGCCAGCGGGTCCAGGGGGATTCTTCTTCATCAATGAACCTGCGGCAAGCCGTCTGGATAATAAGACTCAGCTGGCTGCGGGTAAAGCAGGGGAGTTTACGAATATTGATGTGGCCTCATTTTCGATTGATAAGTCAGCCCCTGTCCCCGCAGATAATCAGGAAAAAGATAATAAATCGATTGAGATTCCTTATGGCCCCGTAAGTGCAATTCCCAACCGTCCTGACATTCGTATTTTTAAAACGCCGGAAATTTACCCGATTCACGGGCATGATATTTCTTCTAACGATGGTGAAATAGACTGGAGATTATTCCAGGAAAAATCGTCTGCGCGTTTTGTGTATGCGAGAGTGGTTGGCTGGAGAGGTCCAGATTCATCATTTAAGTCTCACTGGAAACAATTAGCTGATTCCAAATTTGACCGTGGAGGTTATTTCAAATTTGATTTTTGTCGCACACCTGAGGCGCAATTGGAAACAGCAAAAAGTCTCCTGCCCGCAGAGCCGAAAATGTTACCGCCCGGCATTTTATTGGTAAATCCTGAAGGTGAAGATACAATTCAACTAAACTGCTTTAAAAAATCGGGAATGGCTAATGCACGTAATGATATTTTGCGTTTTGCCGATTTAATCTACCAAAATTATCATAAAACGCCCATATTTTATGGAAATCATAATAATCTGTCACATTTTATGGATAGCCGATTCGAGCAGTATATGGTGTGGATGGGGTATTGGGGACAAGCTGGTGTGAAGCTTGAAGGACGCAATCCCTGGACGCTTTGGCAATATTCAGGGAATGAAACGGTGCCGGGGATCGGTCACAGCACGGAGTCTGAAGTTTTCTTTGGTACTGAGGAACAATATGTTCAGTTTAAAGCTGGCGAGAATAATGTCGCGCTGGCTGCTGTTAATTGAATAATAAATAAGACTGGATGGCGAATAAGCATATCGCCATCCAGTTTCTGCAGGTTATTACTTCACCTGTTCTGGTAGTGTGTTATTCTCCATATACAACGTCTGGCTGGGGAAAGCAAAATCCGCGCCATGTGACTGTACAATATCGATAATTTTCAAATATACGTCCTGCTGGGCGGCAAGCCATTCGGCCCAAACCGTGGTTTTGGTAAAACAATAAACCATAATATTTAGCGACGAATCGGCAAACTGGTTGAAATAAACCAATAGGGTTTGCTGCTGGTCGATGGCGGGATGATTTTTAAGCATTTCGCGTACCGCTTCGACAATAGCGCCCACTTTAGCCGCATCTTCATAACGTAAACCAATGGTCGTAGTAATACGACGGTTGGTCATTCGACCGGGATTTTCAACGCTGATAGACGAAAACAGTGAGTTCGGCACGTACAGCGGACGATTATCAAATGTGGTGATTTTAGTCATTCGCCAGCCAATTTCTGCCACCGTTCCTTCGATATTTCTGTCAGGAGAACGGATCCAGTCGCCAATACTAAAGGGGCGATCAAAATAGAGCATAATGCCGGAAAAGAAGTTGCTCAGAATATCCTTACCGGCCATACCCACTGCAAGACCACCAATTCCACCAAAAGTCAGCAAGCCAGAAAGGCTCATGCCGAAATGTTCGCCATAGAGCAGAACAATGACGACGATGATGCTGATTTTGATGATCCGCGACATAATCCGTGCACTGGTAATATCGCGGCCTTTTTTAATCTGCTGTTTTTCAAACTGATTGATTAGAAGGAATAACTTAACCGTCAGGATAAGCGCTATCAGGGACGTACAGATAAAATCAACGGCGTCCGGTGTGATAAATTTGAGTTTGTAGTTTTCGATGACATAATTAATGATGCTACCAACAGCACTGATAATTATGGTGTAGATTAAAAATTGCACTGCGTGGAATAAGAATCCTTTTCTTTTATGATTTCCACGGCGAAACCAAAAGCTCATAAGAATCAATGCTGCGCAGCTACCGAAAATAATGACCAGATTAAGCGCATTATTTGTAAACAGTTCAGCGATCATTGTTTTATCAGGCTCCTCCAGATTGTTGACGTCATGCCGGAAACCCCTGGCGGGGTTATTTTATCGCGATAATTCATGCATATCATCAATAGACAGGGAAGGAAGTAGCAACATTAGCTAATTTATCAACGAGTTGATGATATGTTACGCGACAATCTATTGCTTTCAGAGCAGACAACACCAAAATGTTATGGTATTATTACACACAAGTAACAAAGGGTTTATCTGCAAAAGGATTACATTATGATCATGGCGAAACTGAAGTCAGCGAAGGGGAGAAAGTTTCTCATAGGTTTGTTGGCGGTTTTCATTATTGCGGCGTCGGTAGTGACTCGCGCGACTATCGGTGGTGTTATTGAACAATACAATATCCCGCTGTCCGAATGGACGACATCAATGTATGTGATTCAGTCATCGATGATTTTTGTCTATAGTCTGGTCTTTACCGTGTTACTGGCAATCCCGCTGGGTATTTATTTCCTCGGCGGAGATGAGAAGTAAGTAAAAGAAAGGCCCGTAACTTCGGGCCTTGAAAGCAAGTGACGAACGATTAATCGTCGTCTTCGTCATCCAGTTCGACAGGTGTCTGGTATTGGTCTGGTTTAATCACCAGCAGGTCGCAGCGAAGATGATCAATCACTTGTTCCGCCGTATTGCCAAGGAATGCCGCAGAAATACCAGTGCGTCCTACGGTTCCCAGAACCACAATTCCTGCCTGTAAATGCTCCGCTAAATCGGGAATCACTTCTTCCGGTAGACCTTTTTCGACATGCGTCATTTTCTCGTCAATGCTGAATTTCTGCCGCAGGGCTTTCATCGCCAGTAAATGTTGCCCGCGAATAGCATCGTTATAAACGCTTGGATCAAATTCCGGCAGTTCAATCGCAATATTGATGGGGGTTACTGGATAAGCACCAACCAGATGTACCTCGGTGTGGTTGACCTGGTCCGCCAGTTCGATTGTCTCTTTCACCAGTTTTTCATTGAGCGCATTATGATACGGCTCTTCGCTGGCGAGATTCACCGCCACCAGTGCCTTACCCCCTTCCGGCCACGGTTGGTCTTTCACCATCCACACCGGGCTCGGGCATTTGCGTAACAGGTGCCAGTCTGTTGGAGTAAAAATCACCGCTTCCAGGCGGTCATGTTGGTGCGCCATTTTTAGCACCAGATCATGCCCACCGCTAAGTACTTCCTGAATGATGGCTTCGAAAGGACGGTTATGCCAGACCACTTTAATTTCAATGGGAACGCCAGCGTTAAGATAATATTTCGCCTGCTCGTGGATCCACGCAGTACGCTGACTAATGACGCCCTGACGCATGGCGGTCCGCTCGTCCGGGGAGAGTAGGGTAGTCATCTCGTATGAGAAGTCATAAATAGGCAAAAAGGCTTTAATTTTGCCACCAATCCGTTGATGCAAATAAACAGCTCGCCGTAATGCGGGTTGATCGTCCTGATTAGGATCGATAACAACAAGCATGTTCTGATACATAGCCATACAGAGTCTCCTTACAACAACTGTCAATGCAGTTTGTATTAAAAGAGTAACCTGGATCTGGTGAATGAAACAGTGATGAACCTTCTGCCAGATCAATAAATGAGAAAAATTTAATGATATGACAGAAGGATAGTGAGTTATGCGGAAAAATCAGGCGACGTTGCGTGTATGACCGGCTAGTTGGGCCAGCGCATCGTTATTTTCGATGGTGATATATTTACCTTTGACTGCCAGCATGCCGCTTTTCTGGAAGCGTCCCAGCAGACGGCTGATGGTTTCTACCGTCAGGCCCAGATAGTTACCGATATCGCCACGAGTCATCGTCAGGCGGAATTCACGAGGGGAGAAGCCGCGTTGGGCAAAACGACGGGACAGATTATAGATAAATGCAGCCAGACGTTCTTCGGCATTTTTCTTCGACAACAGCAGGATCATGTCCTGATCGCCTTTAATTTCGCCGCTCATCAGACGCATCATCTGTTGGCGCAAATTTGGCATTTTACCGGACAGATCGTCCAGCGTTTCGAACGGAATTTCACACACCATCGAGGTTTCCAGCGCCTGGGCGAAGCTTGGATGATGACCGCTGCCTATGGCATCGAAACCCACCAGATCGCCTGCTAAATGAAAGCCAGTGATTTGCTCGTCGCCTTGCTCTGTAATGGTATAACTTTTAATCGTACCGGAGCGGATGGCATAAAGCGATTTAAGTTCATCACCAGCCTTAAACAGCGTCTGGCCTTTCTGAATAGGCTTCTTTCGCTCAATGATATTATCAAGCTGATCAAGCTCATGTTCGTTGAGTGTGAACGGGATGCAAAGCTGACTGATGCTGCAATCCTGGCAATGGATAGCACAACCGCCAGACTGAATGCGCCGTATAATTCGCTTTTCCGGGATCATAGGTCTGCTCAAGCCGTAATTGATATTTGTCAATTTTAACATCTTTTTAGGGAGCAAGTAAGTCTAAGCAAACCTTAACAGCGGAGAATTCCGATAATAGATGTAAATTTATGTCTATCTAATTGAAAAACCTTAGATTGTTAAGGATAACTTTACGTAAAACTGTGAACACGCAGGCACAAATTGCTTAATGTTTACAGTAAAAGATAACCTTCATGGCGCAATAGCCACTCTTTTCGCTGCACTCCGCCTGCATATCCTGTCATCGTGCCGTTTCGGCCAATGACCCTGTGACAAGGCACCACAATACTGATTGGGTTTGCACCGTTGGCTGCGCCGACGGCACGCGCGGCCCCTGGGCGGCCTAGTTGTTCTGCCAGTTGACCGTAATGCATTACCTGTCCACATGGGATAGTGCGTAGCGTTTTCCATACTTCCCGTTGAAATGGCGTACCGCCGGTGGCAGTGGGTAGGGAATCAATAATGCTTAGATTACCGGCAAAATAATCACGAAGTTTATCGCTTAACCCGCCGGGATTGCTGGCGGAAATACGCTCATAACCTTCTTTGCGATAATGGATGTCCAGCAATTGCACCATGCGATCGCTATACTCTTCCCACTCAACCGCCCGCAGACGAAATTGTTCATCGCAAATAACCCACAGAGGACCCAGTGGCGTGGCAATTTTTTCTTCAAGTAATCTCAGCATCCGTTCTCTCTTAAGATAAATATGGGTAAACACCCCCGGACAAATCAGCAGACCGACAAGATACCACGCAAGCAACATTAGCAGCCATACCACAAGAAGATAAGAGGGTACGGTACGACTAATGAATAGTAGGTACCTGGATTAGTTTCCGGTTTGAACGATAGCGCTGAAGTGGATTTCCGGGCTAAATGTGTCTGCCGCTTCGTAACTTCTCCCGACACCAGCGAGAATGTGGTTTTCTGCAATGCAGACAAATGAATAAAAAAATAGAGTCTGTCGACATCCGCCAGACTCTACAGTACACACAGCAGTGCATCCGCGTCTTGAATCCGGCCTGCTTCCTGTCAGCCGGTGACAGTGTTATAACGGTTTTGCCCATCAGTTGCCAATTTTCTTCAGTGACAGATTTCACGAAAATATAAGTTAAAACGTTCATCTCGTGATTGAATAATCATGCATCGTTAATCGACTGGTGAATTTAGCGGGTGATTAACCTGTGCGGCGTTTAAACATATTGCAGAATGATTTGCTTAAGTATATTTCAGGCGAAGTGCAACAAATTACCTTCATCATATATTGGTTGCTTGATGGACAAATCGCCTTAATTAGGGCCTGTGCAGGCTCACTCCCGGCCTAAACTGTTCGATACTGCAACCAGGCTGGTATAAAATGCCCCGCCTGCGGAGACACTAGCCTGTATGGGGCAAGATGTTGCTTCAACTTGCGAAGTGAACGATGCAGCAAGCATCAGATATATGAACAATTAACTCGTCTGGATCACGACGTGCGAAGGTACATAGGAGGTTACATGAACCTTGACGACAAATCGCTGTTTCTTGACGCCATGGAAGATGTCCAACCACTGAAACGCGCTACTGATGTCCACTGGCATCCTGTGCGTAACCAACGCGCGCCACAGCGTATAGACACGCTGCAACTTGATAATTTCCTCACCACAGGATTTCTCGACATCATCCCGCTAAATCAGCCCCTGGAATTTCGTCGGGAAGGTTTGCAACATGGGGTGATCGATAAGCTACGCAGCGGCAAATATCCGCAACAGGCTAGCCTGAATTTACTTCGCCAGTCGGTGGAAGAGTGCCGCAAAATGGTGTTTAGTTTTATTCATCAGGCGCGGGCGGATGGTTTGCGTAATGTACTTATTATTCACGGCAAAGGCAGAGAAGATAAGTCTCACGCCAACATTGTCCGTAGTTATGTCGCACGTTGGCTGACAGAGTTTGATGATGTACAGGCTTATTGCACCGCGCTACCGCATCATGGCGGCAGCGGGGCGTGTTACGTTGCACTGCGTAAAACAGCGCAGGCGAAACAAGAAAACTGGGAGCGTCACGCTAAACGCAGTCGATAATTCATTGACGCTTCCGCGCTATTGAAAAAATCAAGCCGCCAGTACGCGGTTGCGTCCGTCATTTTTCGCCCGATACAACGCATCATCTACGCGTTTAAACAGTTCATCGATGCCTTCATTGCCTTCGTGATGCGCCACGCCAATGCTGACCGTAAAACGCGGTAAGCCAGAAATACTCACTTTTGCCACGCTCAATCGGATAGTTTCAGCGAGAGAAATTGCGGTATCCAGCGGAGTTCTGGGTAATAACAAGACGAACTCTTCACCTCCCCATCGAAACACCATATCGCCTTTGCGAGCGCAGCTTTCGAGCGTACGAGCCAGAGTGCATAAAACTTCATCACCTTTCTGGTGACCGTACAGGTCATTAATATGCTTAAAACGATCGGTGTCGATAAGCAGCAAACTGTAATCCTGAGCGATTGCGAGATGCTGCATCTGGCCTTGCTCGGTGATGTGATAAAATTGTCGGCGGTTAAGTAACCCCGTCAACGCGTCATGGTGAGCCGCGTGTTCCAGTTGTTGTTCCAGCCTTTTTTGCTCGGTAATGTCATGCACGATGCATAACATTAACTTGTCGCCATAAATCTCAATTGGCCCGGCATAAGTTTGCACATGGCGAGTGGAACCATCTGCCAGCTTATGGACAAAGTTAAGAGGTTTATGTCCGCCGGGTAAACGCGAAATTTCATGCATGACAGGCATCACGCGACGCCCAAGAATATTAATTTCCCAGGTGTGTTTCTGACAGATTGTTTCATGGTTATAGCCATAGAAATTGAGTGCGGCCACATTGGCGTCGACAATTTGGCCATCACGCGAGGGATCTATCAACAGCATTGGCGCGGAATTAGTCAGAAAAAAACGCGCATAAAACCCTTGTTTTTTACGCTGATAATTTGCAGATCGGCTGGCTTTTAAGCCCAGACTTGCGGGTGTCTCCATCCCTTCAAATATGATCACTTCCCCAGTATCACTAATCTCTTTGAGGGTTAACCGACAGCTTAGCGCTGTCTCTTCACCATTACGCTTGACCGTGAGGATTTCTACAATATCGAGTTGGTTATGCAGGTCTACGAGATATTTTGGTAGTTCGTTTTGGGAGGAGACGGAATAGAGGCCGGTTCGTAGCTGACTAAAAGTGAGTTCTTGCATCAACAGTTGCGCAGCGCTATTGGCATAAATTAACCGTTCCTCGAAGGGGGAAACGATCCAGACAGGACTGGTTAATAAGTCCAGGGTATTGAAGTTGTGCGTAGTCATTGAAATCCCGTTATTTTTATCAATTTTCTATTGTTATCTGATCGCAAAAATGCCACCACAAATGATCAGATAATTCTGATAATGATAGACGCTATTTAACACTTTACCCCTTTTCTAATCATGAAAAGTATTTTGCTTTCTGTATTTAGTTTTGACAGGATTTTATTAATCATTTCAGGGTAATGGGGTGAGGAGATGTTGCGTAAGATGACCAGAAGACTAGACTACAAAATAAAGCATTGATAATGGAGGCACTGTGGAAACGATTAAGGGAGCGGACATAAATGTACCGGATGCAGTATTTGCCTGGATGTTGGATGGTAAAGGCGGCGTTAAACCGCTGGAAAATACAGATGAGATAGATGAAGAGCATCCCTGCTGGCTCCACCTTAATTATGTGCACCATGACAGCGCGCAGTGGCTGGCAACGACACCATTGCTCCCAAATAACGTGCGTGACGCGCTGGCAGGGGAAAGCACGCGACCCAGAGTCAGCCGTCTTGGTGAAGGGACGTTGATTACGTTGCGCTGTATTAATGGCAGTACTGATGAACGTCCCGACCAGCTGGTCGCCATGCGTGTTTATATGGACGGTCGGTTCATTGTCTCGACCCGACAACGTAAAGTACTGGCGTTAGACGATGTAGTTAGCGATCTGGAAGAGGGGACCGGCCCGACTGATTGCGGAGGCTGGCTGGTGGATGTGTGTGATGCATTAACCGATCACTCCAATGAGTTTATAGAGCAACTGCACGATAAAATTATCGACCTGGAAGATAATTTACTTGATCAACAAATTCCGCCGCGCGGTTTCCTGGCACTACTACGAAAACAACTCATTGTTATGCGTCGCTATATGGCGCCGCAGCGAGATGTTTATGCTCGCCTTGCCAGTGAGCGCCTGCCCTGGATGAATGACGATCAACGGCGCAGAATGCAGGATATTGCTGACCGTCTTGGGCGCGGTCTGGATGAGATTGACGCGTGCATTGCGAGAACTGGCGTGATGGCGGACGAAATCGCCCAAGTGATGCAGGAAAATTTAGCCCGCCGTACTTACACAATGTCATTGATGGCAATGGTCTTTTTACCCAGTACATTTTTAACCGGGCTATTTGGCGTTAACCTCGGCGGTATTCCAGGTGGAGGATGGCAATTTGGTTTTTCGCTTTTTTGTATTCTGTTAGTTGTTCTTATTGGTGGTGTTGCTTTATGGTTGCATCGTAGTAAATGGTTGTAACAAAAGCAATTTCCCCTGGTTCCTGTATACAAAAACGCCGTAAAGTTTGAGCGAGGTCAATAAACTCTCTACCCATTCAGGGCAATATCTTTCACGCAGGTGAATGCAACGTCAAGCGATGGGCGTTGCGCTCCATATTGTCTTACTTCCTTTTTTGAATTACTGCATAGCACAATTGATTCGTACGACGCCGACTTAGATAAGTCGGCTTTTTTTTGTCTGTTATCTGTCAACGTCTACCCTTTAAGAGTCTACCCAATGACCAAAGGGAAATATGATGACACTCATTTATTTGCAAATTCCTGTCCCTGAACCGATTCCTGGCGATCCCGTCCCAGTCCCCGATCCAATCCCTCGTCCACAACCTATGCCCGACCCGCCGCCCGATGAAGAACCGATTAAATTGTCGCAACGTGAGCGTAGATCTGCGAGGATACGCGCCTGCTAACTTTGCGCTGATGACCACGAGAATAGATTGTGACCGCTTTTTCTACCCTGAACGTTTTGCCTCCCGCCCAGCTCACTAACCTTAATGAGTTGGGTTACTTAACCATGACACCGGTGCAGGCCGCCGCACTTCCGGCGATCCTTGCTGGAAGAGATGTTCGCGTGCAGGCGAAAACCGGCAGCGGAAAAACCGCGGCATTTGGCCTCGGGTTGTTACAGCAAATTGATGCGTCGCTGTTTCAGACTCAGGCTTTAGTGCTGTGTCCGACTCGTGAACTGGCGGATCAAGTCGCAGGGGAGTTACGTCGGCTGGCGCGTTTTCTACCAAATACCAAGATCTTGACCTTATGCGGCGGTCAGCCGTTTGGCATTCAGCGCGACTCACTGCAACACGCGCCGCATATCATCGTGGCAACGCCGGGGCGTTTGCTGGATCACCTGCAAAAAGGCACTGTTTCGTTAGATGCGTTGAATACGTTGGTCATGGATGAAGCCGACCGTATGCTGGATATGGGGTTTAGCGACGCAATTGATGAAGTCATCGGTTTTGTGCCAGCTTCTCGCCAGACGCTTCTCTTCTCTGCCACCTGGCCGGAAGCGATCGCCGCGATTAGCGGTCGTGTACAACGAGATCCCCTGGCGATTGAAATAGACACAACAGATGCTCTGCCGCCTGTTGAACAACAATTTTATGAGACATCCAGCAAGGGCAAAATTCCGTTGTTGCAACGGTTATTAAGTTTGCATCAGCCAGCGTCTTGTGTGGTGTTTTGTAACACCAAAAAAGATTGCCAGGCTGTGTGTGACGCACTGAATGAAGTAGGGCAAAGTGCATTGTCATTACATGGCGATCTGGAACAGCGCGATCGCGACCAGACGTTGGTTCGTTTTGCCAACGGTAGCGCTCGTGTGCTGGTAGCGACCGATGTCGCTGCGCGTGGTCTGGATATTAAATCGCTTGAGCTGGTGGTGAACTTTGAGCTGGCGTGGGATCCTGAAGTTCATGTGCATCGTATCGGGCGTACGGCGCGTGCCGGGAATAGCGGTCTGGCAATCAGTTTCTGTGCGCCAGAAGAAGCACAGCGCGCCAATATCATTGCCGACATGTTGCAGATGAAACTTAACTGGCAAACGTTACCAGCCAGCAGGGACATTGTGTCGCTGGAGGCCGAAATGGCAACGTTGTGTATCGATGGCGGGAAAAAAGCCAAAATGCGTCCGGGTGATGTATTAGGCGCGCTGACAGGAGATATCGGGCTTGATGGTGCGGATATTGGCAAAATCACCGTGCACCCAGCGCATGTCTATGTCGCAGTGCGACAGGCTGTTGCTCATAAGACATGGAAGCAGTTACAGGGCGGCAAGATTAAAGGAAAAACTTGCCGGGTACGGCTGTTAAAATAACGAAATGTTGAATTGCCTGATGCAAGGATAAACATCTTCTTCGGCATTGCCGGATGCGACGCTGGCCGCGTCTTATCCGGCCTACATGAGTAGCCCGATAAGCTTGCGTATCGGGCGCTATTCTGATTATTTCACTTCAACCACATTCAGGCGCAGTTCATCCAGCTGATTTTCGTCTTCTTCAGGCTGCCAGCCCGCCGGTTGTAGTGGGAGCTCTTCGCGATCAAACGCCAGATCACCGCCGTTAACCACTTCTGAACCGTGGGTAATGCCTTTGAAATCGAAAAGACTGGTATCGCACAGATGAGACGGCACCACATTTTGCATCGCGCTGAACATGGTCTCGATACGTCCCGGATAACGCTTATCCCAGTCGCGGAGCATATCGGCAATCACCTGACGTTGCAGGTTAGGCTGTGAACCGCACAGGTTACATGGAATAATCGGGAACGCTTTCGCATCGGCAAAACGCTGAATGTCTTTTTCGCGGCAGTAGGCCAGCGGACGAATCACGATATGTTTGCCATCATCGCTCATCAGTTTCGGTGGCATCCCCTTCATCTTGCCACCGTAGAACATATTTAAGAACAGCGTTTGCAGGATATCGTCGCGGTGGTGACCCAGTGCGATTTTCGTGGCTCCCAGTTCTGTTGCGGTGCGATAAAGGATACCGCGACGCAGACGAGAGCAGAGCGAGCAGGTAGTTTTTCCTTCAGGGATTTTCTCTTTTACGATCCCGTAAGTATTCTCTTCAACAATCTTATACTCAACGCCCAGCTTATCGAGATACTCCGGCAGGACGTGTTCCGGGAAACCTGGCTGTTTCTGGTCGAGGTTAACGGCAACCAGCGAGAAATTGATTGGCGCGCTTTGCTGCAAATTACGCAGGATCTCCAGCATGGTATAGCTGTCTTTGCCCCCGGAGAGGCAAACCATAATGCGGTCGCCATCTTCAATCATATTGAAGTCAGCAATGGCTTCGCCCACGTTACGACGCAGACGTTTTTGTAATTTGTTGAGATTGTATATCTCTTTCTTCGTATTCTTTTGATTTTCTTGCATTATTTCAGTTCTCTGGTACTAAATGGGGCAAATTGGGGGCAAACTTTGCAACTACGATAACCGCGCATTCAACATAGCTACCTGTTCGTCGTTCATGTCATCAATCCACATACCGTAAATTTCATACACCATCTGCGCAGTTTCATGCCCCATCTGGCTGGCTATAAATGCCGGGTTCGCTCCTGCCGTCAACAGCCAGCAGGCAAAAGTATGTCGCGTATGGTACGGATTACGGCGGCGAATACCAGCACGTTTTACAGCTGCATTCCATCTCGCACCCAAACTGCTTACCGAGTAATAAGGTTTCTGTTTTCCGTTACACATCCTGGGCATGAAAACAAAATGCAGTTTTTGCTTTTCGGTTCTGCCGTACTCCCGATGATAAAAAGTGATTTCGCTTTTGCGATGATGCCCGGTCAGTTTGTATTGCTCCTTCAGTGCTTCAAGAGCAGGCTGTAGTAGTGTTACCGTCCGGATCCCCGCATTTGTTTTTGGGGGACCGAACATATCAAGTATCGTCAGGTTTCTTCTGACATTCACAATTCCCTTCTCGAAATCCACATCCTCCCACGCCAGAGCAGCCAGTTCCCCGTGACGAAGCCCGGAGTAAACGGCAAATTTCCACAAGTTCTGGCTCTGTCCTTTTTCACTTTCCATTAATGCATTGAATTCTGTTTTAGATAACGGATCAGGCTTTATTCTGTTTCGCTGTAATTTTTTTACTCCTTCAAATGGTTTGGTTGATATAAATCCCGACTGATACGCAAAACGTAACAACGAACAGAGCAGGGCGATATAGTTATCAACTGTGCGCACGGTTCTTCCTTTTTTGTTGGATCTTGGATTATCCAGGTAAAGCGTTTCTCCATGCAGCAGTTCATTCCGGTAGTTTAAGATATCGCTATAACGAATATGTGATATATGTGTACTCTCACAAATTATTATCCTGAGTGTTTTTAATTGTGATTTCGTTTTCTTCATTGTGTTTGTTGTTAACTCTGTCTCTTTAATTTTTGTCCAGATATCACAAAGCTCCCCGAACGTTTTTATGACCCTCGTTGTCACCATTTTTGCCCCAGTGCTGGACTGGGGAAAACGTCTTAAATACTCAAATTCACCGGAGTTGATTTCATGAACTATCAATGCTCTTAAATTCCCGGCCTTTTTAATGTTACTGTTAGTAACCTCCCAGCCTTTCAATGTTTCCCGACATCGTTTTCCTCGAAACATGAACCAGATGCGAATGTATTTACCTCGAATCTCGACACCTGTTGGTAATTTAGACATATCATGAGTCTTTGATAAACTGATTTATCTTTGGATAGTTGTACCAGATAATCCCTCGCTTACTGTCTGGCTTCCCTAAAGGAGATACTCGTTTGAAGTGGAAGCCTTCCACCCAACAGTTCTGGCGGTATGCTTCAATTTGTCTGGCCCCCAGACCAGTGCGAAGCATCAGGCCGTATTCAACCATCCACTCTTCATTAAAGATTACTTGTGCCATCGCATCACCTCTGGCAGGCGCCAATGTTAGACCGAAATTGACGCCCGATGTTGATTATTAATAATCAGCTATGAAGTTTTAATTTGAATACAATGCAACTCACGAGGACTGAATTTTCTCGCAATTAAAATTTATCAGTTTTACTTTCTGCTCTCTGGAAACGCCTGCTTCTTTTTTACCTGAGAGCATTTTTTCGCATTCTGATTTGGTTAATTTTGTTTTTGAGTACCTTGTCCAGTTAGTAGGAGTGCCACCTTCCTTTTCAATAGTGGCGGTAATTTTATACATGAACACCTCCATTATTATTTCCAGTGGTTCGTTTATTCCATCGTTCGAGTGCTTCTTTTTCACTTCCACCATAGCCGGTTCGGGATTCGCATCCGTTACACTTCGCGCGGTAATATCCTGAAATGGCTTTCACCGTTACTGATGGACAACCACAAAAAGGGCATGGTTTGACTTTTTCATACCGCATTGTCTTTTCTCTCATAAAATAAAATTTTGTGATGGCGGTGAGGCTACACCGCCAAAGTCAATATCAGGAGCCGATATATTCTGGTTTCATATCTGTCAGTGTCGTTTTATACGCCTCATATAATTCACCCAGATGTGGCCGGGCAGCATTCAGCGTATTTTCCAGAGCAGTAAATTTTTGTTCTGCTTCTGGATCACCTGAAGAAGGTAGGTCATTTATCATCTTCTCGATACGGGCAATAGCATTGAGACGGTGATGACGCTGAACCACTTTTCCTTTAAGTTCCGTATAGAGAGCGCCAAGTGTATTTTTATGATCTTCCACTTCCTGGCGAAGTGCTGTTGTTTCCCCGGTGCTTTGTGCCTGCTCAATACGTTCACGGAAAGCATCGATCCAGTTTTCCCCGGCATCCTGCTCAATAATTGTTGTTTCACGTTCCGCGCGGCAAGCGGAAGTGTTTTTATGTTCCTGAACCGGATTAATGATTTTTTCCTGTGGCTCGTCCAGTTCGTCCCTGGTGTACACTCCAAGAATCACTTCGGGGCAATAAAGGCGCGCCCAGCGTTTCAGCGCCAGATAGGCAAGCTGCTGGCGAGGATCGTCGGCCCATAGCGTTGAGTTACGTGTTCTGGCCTGCGCCAGAAGTAATTCCAGTACGCGTGGTTTACTTTCGCCGCGTAGTGTTGCCTGGACACGAACACCGATCCCGTTTTCATCGGCCAGCTTCCAGCCAGGTACACGATATTCTTTCCCTTTGTCGCTCTTCCTGATTTCAAATTTCCCGATAATTTTTTCCCACGGCCCGAACCAGTCATATTCAATACGCCCGGTTAGCGGCCCACGAGTACTGATTACGGCATTAACCAGTTGCGCTTCATATCCGAGCACACCATTCACAACGAAAGTTTTCTGAGCTACTGCGTAAGGGTTCATTTGCCACTGCATCGCCTGCATGGTGATGGCCATGCAGTCTGATGGATTTCCCCGGAGGTGTTCCGGTACAGTAGCCATGCCGGAAGCCATTACCTGGGAAAATGTCTGAATTGCAGCCAGGGACTGAGGGCTGAAAACCGCAACATTAGAGTTAATATTTTCTTGTTGAGTTAATTCGTTCATTGTGTCCTTCCTCAGATGCTCAGTGCTTCAAGACGACGAAGATCAAAGTCGTTTAATTCGTCGGTATAACTTTCGGTAATCGGTGCTGGCCAGTTGTTTGTCTCCAGGGCTTCGTTTATCTGGCGTAGCGTCCGGCGATATTCCTGTCGACCAAGTTCCAGGAGTTCCTGCGAGGCTTCCACGACTGCCACCCAGTGATAGCCAGCATCTTTGTTGACGAAGATCCAGAAAAATTTGTCCAGGTTTGCCACATCGCAATACATTGCGGCGCTGAGGTGATAATCACGCTCAATAATTTCACGGTGCAGGCGATCTTTAAGTCGTTCCTGTCGCACATAACCGAGGCTGACTGACTTCACGTCAGCGCAAATGCTTTCGTATGGCAGCCGGATTTCGATATCAGGACGGACCCTGATTTCCAGCCCGGTTTCTTCATCAAACCCGAAATAGCTGATTTCAGATTTGCGATCCGGGTGGTTGAGTAGCCTTGCTGCATCGGTATTGTTTTGCAGTGCCGCGTGAATATTTTTTGCCTGTTCATACATATCCGGACTGATAAACGTTTTCCCGGCATTTTCTTCTTGCTGGCGTTTTTGCCAGTCCTCCAGTGTCACCAGTTCCGGGCGAATTTTCCGTGCGATTTCGGTTAATTGCTCTTTTGTGCCACTGATGTTGTAAGGCAAAGATTTAGCACGTTCTTTTTTTGCCAGTTCTGGGTCTACAGTTTCAATTTGATCCAGAAGCTGCTCCCGTGCTCCACTGGTTTTCAACAGAGGAGGGAGGCTTGCGTTGTATTCTTTAATACAGGCTTTCATTGCTGATGCTGTGTGTTTTTCCCCCTCAGGAATACGCCGAAATTCCACCGGAAGCGAACCGTAAAGGATGCCTGTTTCTTCGGCCCCGGCACTTACAGACAGTGGCTGTATAAGAGTGCTGTTGTAGCTTTCGATCCACTCTTTCATCTGCTCTGGTGTCATCAGTGCTGGCAGACTGGCATTGTGTTTTTTAATGATGGCGATCAGTTCGTTAGAAGTAGTAACCACATATTCAGGAACCGGTACCGGAATGGCATATTCATCAGCGAATTTATCCGTTTCCAGAACATAGCTGTGAATGATCCGCCCACGCAGCAGTGCATCACTTTCCTCGTTCGGAATAGTTCCGGTAATGTGCCGTCCGTGGTAATACATCAGGCTGATACGGGCATCCTTCAGCATCGTGCTGCTTATTCCGTTGGCGGAGTGATAAACCTCGTTCGGGAGGTTTTCATAGCGGCCAGGCTCGAAATATGACGGCCACATGATTTCAGTTGCTACAGGAGCTGACGCTTCACCAGTTTCATCACTGCAATCACGATGCGGATCGCTGCCAGCATTCTCATTGTGCGGATGTTCAGCGCCTTCCATTTCCACCGGATCTTTTTCCTTAGCTTCAACCTGATTCTCTTCATCGAATGTTTCCTGGTATGTTGCGTCGCCCATCACCGCACCACAGTCAGGGCAGTTATCCCCGCCAGTCTTGCCACAGACATTGCAGACTTTCTCCGGTTCCTGTTGCACTACTGGCTCTGGTTGTTTCACATCCGGGCTGGTTTTTTCAGTTTCTGGCGTGTTTTGTTCCGTTTCTGGCTGGTTCTGGTACACAGAATCGCGAGTCTGGATCCCCTTAACCCATTTCGGATCGTTCGGGTCGCTAATTCCGTCAACAAATTCACCACGTGATGCAGCAAGCAATTTATCGGCATCGACAGGATTTTTTGATGGAATGTTTTTCCGGGCTTCATGGAGTTCTGCCCGCAGTTCCTGATATTTCGCATCAACAGAATTTACCTGTGACTGAGCATCCAGCGGCTGCGTGTCCTGATGATGTTCAGTTGCGTCCGGTTCCATTGTTTCAGCCTCTCCCTGTTCATCTGCCGTTGTTCCAGTTGGTTGTGGTTTTTCTTCATCATCCTGTTTTCCTTCTTCTGTTACACGCTGCGGCATCGGGGCAGAGGAGCGACCGCAGGCAATATCCACGATTTCCGGATCAGGGTTGGCATGATCGGTTTCAGTCAGTACTTTGTTCAGATATTCAGTGACGTGCGCGGGGATGACCTCGATCCCAATTGGTGCTTCTTTCACGGACGCAACCACGATGGCGCGTGAATAATCCAGCCCGCCAGGCATGGTGATGAATTTGTCGCGGAAAACAGAAAAGGGCGGTTTATTTTCAGCGATAATTTCCTCAATGCGTTTCGCGTGTGCCGGATGAAGGTTATAGATGTCCACGTCCATTGAACGGGCCAGTACGCCAGTGGCTACATCGCGCGCCAGTGACGTCAGATCATGGACGAAACCTTCGCCGCGATCGGTGAGGTTCCCGCCGCCAGCATTAGCACCGGAAGCCGTGCGAGTGATGCGTGAAACACGATTCCCTTTTTGCCATTCTTTTGTCAGAAGACCGCGATCAATGTGTTCGGTATCCAGCCAGGCTGAAATGAAATTCTTAAATTCATAGGGCTGATGTTTTTTCGTGATAGAGAAAACTGCCTTAATTGCATCAGTCAGGCGGAGCAGGGCGGCATTATCCAGAGTTGTCGGTTCTGCCATGCCGCGTATGGCCAACAGCAGATTCTGGACATAGCTGTTTTCCTGATCCATCTCAAGAGCAGTAATGTGTTCGCGTTGTTCTCGGGTGGCATGATGCAGGTATTTCCGATCCCCGGCCGCATAGGTAAAAATGTGCAGAAGACGCTGTGTGAACCGCAAAGTAGATACAGATACTTCGCAATCCTGGCAATCCCCGTGAGCGTCTGCCCGTGTGTTTTCTTCCTGGCCTCCCGCCGGTTCTTCGGTTTCCGGTGCATTCTCCTGATGGTGAACGTCGTCTGGCGCTGTTCCTGGTTTTAGTTCCCAGGTCATGGAGTCTTTGCTGAGTTGATAGCGTTCACTCCAGGTAAAATCGATCTCACCTTCAGGGGGAAGGTCATTAACGACAGGAAAATTCGTGGCAACATGTTTAAAATAGCTGCTCAGTTTTTTACCTGACTTAACGAGCAGGTAGTCCAGAGTGGCACAGGTCGATTCAAAATCGTCGCTTGCCCAGAGGACGACGTCAGGTTCACCGGATGATTTTTTCGCTTTCCGTAACAGGAAAAGTGGTTTTGTGCTCATTGTTTTTTAACCTCAACTCAGATTAAAATTCGTTTTGTTCAGTGAATGATCTTGCCGGATACACACTGTTCATAGCCTGCGCCATACGCAGGCTATTTCTTTCAGATTTCACCGTTTAATTTCATTGCAATCAGAGTTGCCAGAAATCCGGCTTTTTTTTCTGCGGGCAGATTCTTTCCGATGTGAACCAGGCACATTTTTGTGACACCTTCATCAAGTGTTTTTACGTTGCCTGATGGACCGTCGATATCAACCACAGTGAATGGGGTTTCTTTATTTCCTGTTTTAATCACGTAGCCAATACGCTTTCCTTCCAGATTAACCTCGTGAACAATGTCATCGGTAGTTACAACAGTGACTTCATAATTGGTAATCATGTTTTTCTCCTTAATTAAGGTTGAGCGAATCCCTGCCATTGCTGGCATAAATTCATTTTCGAATAGTCAGTTAATTAAAGTTCGTGTGCCATCTGGTCTTTTTCGGCACAGATTTCACTACAATATTTTTTCATTTCCGTCGTTGGGATAACTCCACGCATGAAATGAAGTGGTCTTGTAATAGTTTTGCTTTCTTCAACTTCTTTATTGCAAAGGTGGTAAGCACATTTTATTTTCATGATTTTCTCCTGTGAGGCCTGCGGGAATTTCTTCATTTACAGGCCGGATAAATTTCTCAACAGGGAAACATTCGCCAGCTACTTTTTGCTCAATAGCTGCGGCCTTGCATTCAGGTTCGGAGTTATAAATTCCGGTAACAACATCCTGAGTTTCGCCTGATGTCAGAAAAACGGTCATGACAAGAGCGAACAAAGTGTTCATTTATTTTACTCCCGGTCGCAATTGCAAACTGAATAATGGCCTGCTCAAACATTTCTTCATCCTGTAAAAATACAGCGATGGCGAATTTACTCTGTGCGGCACTGATAGCTGTTAGATGATTACGTTCCATAACGCCACCTGAGCTACTTTATTCCTCGGTAACTTTATAACCATTAATTTCCAGAAATGTAGCGATATCCTGATATGAAAATTTTTCCAGAAGCTCATGAAGACGCCCCTCTGTTGAAAAATATTCTGCTATTTCTTCGGCTCCAACCATTTCAATAATAGCGTCGTTATCTTCAACTGAATCAATCAGGTCTGATAACTTCACGCCATTGACTTCAATACATAATTTTTGATTGTAATCGGGCTTAACCTGTACATCTTTTGCTGTTACTTCAAAACTTATCTCTTGCATATAATTCCCTTCCTGGTTACTAAATGAACTTTGTTGATGCGGTGCCTGGTGCCTCCAGGTGACTGCAACCAGTTAACAATTACAGTCGGCTTTCCCACCCAAACCAATAAGGACTAACATGACTTTTAACTGTGCCGCGTCCGCTTAGCCGCATTCACCGCATCACAAAATTCACTTTAAAAAGGGCGGACATCAGTCGAACTTCAAGAAAAAACTGATGCCGCCAAGACTACACACAGCAGTGTTGTTATTCACAACCGGAGGCGCACTCCAACCATTTAAATTTAACAGACAAGACCGACTCTTTATGGATATCGGAAATGCGCCTTCGTGTTGCGCCCGGTTTTATTTCACCACCTCCGGGCTTCGGTGGTCTCTGCTATACCCCTACAGCGAGAGCTTGTGTTAACATTTCAATACCCTTACAGTCGAGAGTTATTGATATGTTGGATGTATTTACTCCATTGTTGAAACTTTTTGCTAACGAGCCACTCGAAAGACTTATGTACACGATTATCATTTTCGGCCTCACTCTCTGGTTGATACCGAAAGAGTTTGCTGTCGCATTCAATGCTTATACTGAAATACCCTGGCTCTTTCAGATTATCGCTTTTGCCTTTTCTTTCGTGGTCGCTATTTCCTTCTCAAGATTGCGAGCGCATATTCAAAAGCATTATTCATTGCTACCAGAGCAACGAGTATTGCTTCGTTTATCAGAGGAAGAAATCTCTGTATTTAAAGATTTCCTTAAAACAGGAAATCTTATTATCACTTCTCCTTGCCGTAACCCGGTTATGAAAAAATTAGAACGGAAGGGCATCATTCAACATCAGAGTGATAGCGCAAACTGTTCTTATTATCTCGTCACCGAAAAATACTCCCACTTTATGAAGTTATTCTGGAACAGCAGGAGTAGGCGTTTTAATCGTTAGCTTACTGTGTGCTTCTCCAACCATCGACGCGCGCCAGCTTCGGTTTTAAACGTTTTGCTTTTGGTATACGTCATAGCGGTGAACGTGCCGTCATGGTTTGGGAACACGCCACATACCAGAGATTCGTTGTTGCCGAGGTCGATTTTTTGCATTTTGCTGACCTTACATCTTGTTGCTGCGGATAGAGGCTTCAGCTTGCCAGAGATCCCAGTCGTTCCTGCGTAGAGCCTGTACAGCTTGGTTGTAAGTGATACCGCAACAATCCATCAAATACTGAACTACTTCGTAATGCTCCATCTTATCTCTCCCCTTAACGCCGGGTGGCGGAACTGTTTGCTGAGAACACCGTGCGGTGTCTTGATGGAGAGTAATTTAGAATAACCTAACAAATATGGCAAGTGTTTTTTGTTAGATCAGTCTAACAAAAAGGGTGGGAGAATCTAAGCAACTGAAAAGGATGTTATTTTATTGATTTGTTTTTACGCGCTTTAAGCATTTCTTCGAAGAGTTTATTGAAATTCTCTACTCTTGCGCGCATTTCAGACAGCAAGGCTTCCTGCTCGGAGGATGGAAGAGCATCGAATAATTCGATCAATTCTTTGTGGTTGGGAGTTAACTCGGTTTCCACATGAAGTTCTTGTGCTGGTACTGGTGCCTTGTCTTCGTCACCAAACATTAGCCATGTAGGCGAGCACTTCAGCGCATCCGCTAAAGCAAACAACCGCTTCCCGACTGGTTGGGTTTCGTCTCTTTCCCATTGCGAAATTGTGACGTGAGCTACCCCAGCGAGGCGTGCAGCTTCTCGTTGTGTTAGGCGTAATTCTTTTCGTCGTGCCAGAACTCGCTGGCCTAGGGTTCTTGTATCCATAGTTAGGTAATTCTAATTTTTCTTGACTTAGATATCCCGCGCACATTACTGTTAGAAATATCTAACAAAAGGGGGCTTTGATGCTTAAAGTTGATGCAATTACTTTTTTTGGCAGCAAAACAAAGCTTGCCAATGCCGCAGGAGTGAAACTGGCAAGTGTTGCTGCATGGGGTGAACTGGTTCCCGAAGGTCGCGCGATGCGCCTACAAAAAGCATCTGGCGGGGAGCTTCAGTACGACCCCAAAGTTTATGACGAATATCGTAAGGCAAAACGACCTGGGAAGGTGATTCATGAAAATCAGGCATGAGCACATCGAATCAGTGCTGTTAGCCCTGGCAGCCGAAAAAGGGCAGGCGTGGGTCGCTAACGCAATTACTGAAGAATATCTGCGGCAGGGGGGCGGCGAATTGCCTTTGGTACCAGGCAAGGACTGGAATAATCAGCAGAGCATCTATCACCGTTGGTTAAAAGGTGAAACGAAAGCGCAAAGGGAAAAAATTCAGAAGCTGATCCCAGCAATTCTGGCAATTCTTCCGCGCGAACTGCGTCATCGACTCTGCATCTTCGATACCCTGGAACGCCGTGCATTACTGGCGGCGCAGGAAGCGTTGAGTACGGCAATTGATGCGCATGATGATGCAGTTCAGGCCGTTTACCGGAAAGCGCATTTCAGCGGCGGTGGGTCTTCCGACGATTCTGTCATTGTTCATTAAGCAAAAGTTTCCATGCTGGTTGTGCTTATTCTAAGCCACCGGGCAGCATCATACGGGGCAATTATGGCCGCATTACCATACATGCAACTGTACATAGCTGATTACCTGGCTGACACCATGCATTTGTCAGCAGAGGAACACGGTGCGTATTTGTTGCTGATGTTCAATTACTGGCAAACAGGAAAGCCAATACCCAAAAACAGGCTGGCAAAAATTGCCCGTCTGACTAACGAGCGATGGGCTGATGTTGAACCATCCTTGCGGGAGTTTTTTTGCGATAACGGCGACGAATGGGTGCATCTTCGGATTGAAGAAGATCTGGCATCAGTCAGGGAAAAGTTAACCAAAAAATCAGCCGCAGGAAAAGCATCTGTTCAGGCCAGAAGAAGCAGAAAGGAAGCAGATGCTCAAACAAAACAAGAGAGAAATTTAACAGGTGTTCAAACATATGTTGGAGTGGTGTTTGAACATGATGCCAACACAAAAGCAACTAATAAAGATACAGATCTAAAAGAATTAAACCCCACACATAACGCGCGCGTACGCGAGAGTACTCCGACAAGTGAATCGAACGGTACGCCATCGCAGACAACGGAACCCGAATATCTTGACGGCCTGATTGAACCCATCGGGAAATTTCAGATGACCGATGGCTGGCATCCGTCGCCGGATTTTCGACGGCGGGCTGCACTGTGGGGAGTGGCTCTGCCAGAGCCGGAATTTACACCTGCTGAACTTGCCGCCTTCCGGGACTACTGGGCAGCGGAGGGGAAAGTTTTCACGCAGATTCAGTGGGAGCAGAAATTCGCCCGTCACGTAAATCACGTCAGGGCGCAGGTTAAACCAGTCAGCAAGGGGGTGAGCCATGCAGCAGCACCAGGTGGCACCGCATCACGGGCAGTTCGGGAGATTCGGGCAGCACGTGAACAGTGGGAACGTGAAAACGGATTTATCAGCGACGGAAACGGCGTGGAAGCTGTGGGAACTCATGGGGGAGGTTTATTCGAACCGCTGGACTCAGAAGAACGGGGCCGCACCTTCGAAGCTCTGGATTGCACAGATTGGCGCGATGACTGAGCAGCAAATCCGGCAGGTCTGCCGCCAGTGCATGGAGCGTTGTCGGGCGGGTGAAACATGGCCTCCTGACCTGGCAGAGTTTGTGGCGTTGATTTCGGAAAGTGGGGCAAATCCGTTTGGTTTGACTGTGGATGCCGTGATGGAGGAGTACCGACGCTGGCGCAACGAGTCCTGGCGATACGACGGAAGCGATAAATACCCGTGGTCTCAGCCTGTGCTGTATCACATTTGCCTCGAGATGCGGGCAAAAGGGATTGAGCGTCAGATGACCGAAGGGGAGTTAAAAGGACTTGCAGAACGGCAACTGGCGAAATGGGCAAAACAAGTTGGTGACGGCCTCAGTGTTCCGCCAGTCCGGCGGCAACTGGCTGCACCAGAACGCCCGTCGGGGCCAACTCCAATTGAGTTGCTGAAACAGGAATACGAACGCCGGAAAGCGGCTGGTTTTGTTTGAGTTGAGAAGTAATTTTTACCGGGAGGAAATTTTAATGGAGACCGTTTTTGACGCACTGAAAGCAATGGGAAAAGCCACGTCGGTAGAACTGGCAGCGCGACTTGATATCAGTCGTGAAGAAGTGCTGAACGAGCTGTGGGAACTGAAAAAGGCTGGCTTCGTTGATAAAAGCGTATACACCTGGCGTGTGGCTGATAACAACGTTCAGCAGGAACAGCCAGCACTGCCGGAAGAAACCACTACGGCAACAGTGACGAAAATTTCGGAGAGCGATTTAACTTCGACGATTGAACAACGTGGCCCACAAACGGCGGATGAACTGGCTACGCTGTTCGGTACAACATCCCGCAAAGTGGCTTCAACGCTGGCAATGGCAATCAGCAAAGGTCGTCTGATTCGCGTTAATCAGAACGGTAAATTTCGTTACTGCATGCCGGGCGGTAATTTACCAGCAGAGCCGAAAGTTAAATCGATAGCGGAAACCCATGGTAAAGCCTTTCCTCAACCAGCAGGTGTTGCGTTACCGGTGCAGGAAGCTGCAACACAGGAAGATATTAAAACAGAAACTGTAGCGGACATTGTGCAGTCGTTGCCATCGTACACCGAAACACAAGCGGATGACCTGGTTTTGCCATCGCTGCATATGGCAAATCGCGAACTGCGTCGGGCGAAAAATCATGTCCAGAAGTGGGAGCGTGTCTGCGCCGCGCTGCGGGAACTGAACAAGCACCGGGATATTGTTCGACAGATTGTCTATTCCTCCAGTCGTATTGTGTCGGACAAGTGATTGCCGGAGGCGCTTATGGCAAAAGTATTTACACAAGAAGAGCGGGAAAAAATTAAGGGGCAGGTTGTTGAACTCGTGCGCCAGAGTGGGCGCGAGACGTTACGGCAACTGGAAGCCAAGACAGGTGCGACAAGATATCTGATGAGTGTTCTCGCCAGAGAGCTGGTTGCCAGTGGCGATGTATATAACTCTGGCTACGGGTTATTCCCGTCAGAACAGGCTCGTAAGGACTGGCAAAACGCCCGCAAAAAACTATCAAGGGCAAAGGTGAAGAAAACAGCTGTGGTTGATCCGGGTCTTATCCGGTCGTTACAAGATGGAGAAATACGCCGCTACGACAGGCGTCTGAACATAATCTGTCGCGAGTGTCGGAAAAGCGAAGCTATGCAGCGTGTACTGGCGTTCTATCAGGGTAATTTTCAGGAGGTGCTTTTGTGAGCAAAATTAATTATCAGGCACTGCGTGATGCGGCACAGAACGCGAGAGATTTAGGTGGGATTAAGAATTACAAGCGAGGTGAGCAAGCTGTTGCCGAATTTGAGTCCTTGATAACGCCACACCTTGTGCTTGCGTTACTGGATGAGCTGGAAATTAAAAGCAAACGAATTAACGAGTTAATCAAGGGCGGTGAAAACGCCAAATACGTGACGGAAATTTTCCGACTTGAGAAAGAATGCATGGCTCTGGCAGCGGAGAATGCTGGGCTGAAGGCGATATGTGATGACCGTCGCAGGTTCATTATGAATGCGGTGCAACTTGGGCATATCAAAGTGCCAGCAATGAAAACAAAATCGGGGCTTGAAACAATTCGTATTGCTATATCACCACAAAAGCCCACTCCGGCCACCGATGTTTTTCTGGCTGAAGTACGGGCGTGGGCGTTTAACGACCTTTGCGCGGCGTTTGTCAGGCACGCAAAAGTTGCAGGGCTGGATGATGCCGATACCGTAACGCTTAATGAAGCAACGGATGCGCTGCTGCATTGTGTGGAACAGCTTCGCGCTCCAGAATAATTAAATTTAGTACTGTAAATAAAATTTAATCCTTAACCGGAGGGATTCCTGCAACCTCAATACATCAGGAGTCCGTCCGAAAGGGCGGTAATGAAAAATGACAGAATTAACCAAAGAGCAATTAATCGAAGAAGCCAAATTAAAAATAGCGATTGCGAAATGCCACCCCAATTCAGGGATGGCACGGGTAGAGGGCGAGTTATTCAAAATTGCACTGGCATCGCTGGAAGCAGAACCGATAGCGTGGGTATGCGGAGAAAACATAATCCTGTTTAATCCTGACACAGTTGAAGCATATGCAAAACGTGCGGAGATATCACCTAAACCACTATTCGCCGCCCCGCCAGTGCTACCTGATAGACCGGTAGTATCGCTGGAAGCAGAGCCGGTTGTAGTAAACGACGACATGGCTTACGCATTTCACCATGCGCTTTCTGACTCATCGCTTGGCTCTGATGAAATCGAAGAAATTAAAACCGGGTTGCGTGCTGCCTTTGCCAATGCCACCGTCCAGCCAGCACTGATAGTGCCGGATGAAATCGAGCCAGACGATAGCAATACGTTTGATTATGTTGATGGCTGGAATGCCTGCCGCGAAGCCATGCTTCAGGATAATAGGGGGAAGTAATGCTGATGTCGCCTTATCTGGTCTGGTTTCATGGGGCTGCCTTAACAGTTATGCCGCATGTCATGATGGCTGACAATATTATTCCGGCACCAAAGCGCCATACCGGTATTGCAGCGGCACGCCGTGCAGCAAAGAAACGCAGGAGAGCAAAACGATGAAAAACCGTAAAGCAAAAATTCTGTTAGCTCGCAGAAACGGTGTTGGGGGCTGGCGATGGTTGAGGATTAGTAACAGACGAGTGAGATTGACGGGGTGTTGCGGGGTGATGGGTCACAGCTGTTGCAAAAAGCCCAGCGCAGAGCAAAACCGCTGGAAAAATCACTTCCGCACTAAAGGAGCGTGATATGCCTACACTATTCAGGAAAAATTATCCGCGAAGAAGTCGAACAACAGAATTCCTGTTTCTCATTCTGTTTATCGTGTTGATGATACCGATATCCCCGTTAATTCTGGTATGGGGAATCGGGAAAATAATTGAGCCAGTTATTGAATTGTATAACGACGTGGTATGGGCCTCGTTCAACACACTGCACAATAAAATTAATCCGTATAAGGAAAACTGATATGGCAACTATTACCAGAGAAAGCGCAGAGATTAAATCATTCATCACTGGCTTTCTGAGCGATGCGGCGCACGATAACCAATCTTCAAACAGCCTGCTTGCCAATGTGTTTCGTATTGCGCTGGCATCGTTGGAAGCAGAGCCAGTGGCATATCAGTATCGCCAGTGGGATGCAGAATATGATGAATGGGGAGAATGGGAAGATTGCGGAGAATGCGTTTACGAAGGATTTGTTGAGGAAGAGAAATGTCAGGGGGCAGGTGTTCAGACCCGTAAGCTATATGCCGCGCCGCCAATTTCGGTAACTCCGGATGGTTGGATAAGCTGTAGTGAGCGAATGCCAGATGATGGTCGCGAACAGTTCGAAGCACTTGTCAGGTTTCATGCGGGTGATAAAAACCATGAAACATTATTGCTTCGTGCCAACGAAGGGATGAATTACCAGGACCCGAATGTTGATCTGGCATGGATATTCTGGAAATCCAGTCGTGAGCACCTGTTTCATGGAAAAGGAGATTGATATGAATGGACAAATATCAATTGTTCGACCGGGAGCATGTGACGATCGAGAGATACGAATGATTATTCGTCTGGCAATGGGGAAAACAATAACTGCTCTCATTACTCCAGAAAATCTCGCATTAGCATTAACCGGAAAGTCAGACCTACCAATAGTGCTAAAGCTGAGAAATGTGGAGATTAAGGTGAAGTTGAACGAGCTATTGGGCAACTACCCGGTAGCTCCGGATGCTTGGATAAGCTGTAGTGAGCGAATGCCAGATGATGGTCAGCACGTAATTATTTTATGTGATGGCGCATTCGTTCTTTATGCGCAATATCGAGACAGTGAGTTTTTTGATGTTGTCCGCAATGGTGAGGAGTTCTTCGAAACACAGAGCCGCAATGTAACCCACTGGATGCCGCTACCAGAACCGCCGCAGGAGGTGAATCAATGAGTTGGCCTGAAGCATTCACAACGGTAGGAATTGCAATGGCGGTGGCGCTGATGGTGTATTCGATTTGCCGCTGGGGATAAAAACGATTTGCGGGAAAAAGATAGTTAAGTAGAATTGCTGCGGGTGCTTGAGGCTATCTGCCTCGGGCATGCTACCAAAGGCAGATAGAGAAAAGCCCCACCCGACTATAAATCGAAGTGAGGCCCCTATATGCTCGTCACATATAGATTGCCTCTTACGGACCGAAAGGTCAAGGAGAAGCAGGCTATGAAGCAGCAAAAGGCGATGTTAATCGCCCTGATCGTCATCTGTTTAACCGTCATAGTGACGGCACTGGTAACGAGGAAAGACCTCTGCGAGGTACGAATCCGAACCGGCCAGACGGAGGTCGCTGTCTTCACAGCTTACGAACCTGAGGAGTAAGAGACCAGGCGGGGTAAACCCCCGCCACCTCTGATGTGTCAGGCATCCTCAACGCACCCGCGCTTAACCCGCTTCGGCGGGTTTTTTATTGGTTGACAAAATTATGAATATGCACCAATATCTTGGTTGACAAAAGTCGTTTTTTGCACGGATTAGACGGAGATGTGTCTATGCAGAACCATCCATTCCCTTGGGAGTTCTTTCCTGAGTTAACAGAGGATCGTTTAACCATAATAGCTGAGGAGTTGCTCAGGATACAGGATATTACTCATGAGTTATTGTCATCGCCCTATGATGATAATTACACTCGTGGTGGTTGTACATTTGGGCGTCAGCGGCAGGCGTTGCTACAAATGTGCGTACGAAAGACATATGACTGGTTAAGACTACTTAATCCTGGCATGGATCTTACGTTTTCAATTGGGAATGTCCCTATTCGTTTCTTTACTGATGACGCAGATAATCCCAAGAAACGCGGTTTTTTCAAAAGAAACGATGCTGATCGACTCTTTGAGTCAGAGGAGACCACTCCAACTATGCATCGCTTTGTGGTTGAAAAGCCTGAATTTGAAGGCGAGGGTGGTAAAGTCATTTTTAATGGCTATAACGTGTTTGGTGAGATCGTGTCAACTTGGACATATGGTGCGGACCGTGTTGTTATGCTGAACTCTGTCGATGATGTACCTCCAGCACCGGTACCTATCGAACTAGAACCTATCAGTGCGTCTAAGACTGAGAAGGAAAAGAAACAAAATAGCAAATAGTGGGTGAAATGTGTTTAACGGTACTAATTTAAGACTTGCTCGTCTGTATCACGAGCTATCTCTGGAGCAGGTTGCTGAGAAGGTTGAAAAAACACGCCAGTATGTACAGCGACTGGAGTCTGGTTCAGCTACTCCATCCCCAGAGCTTATAAATAAATTAGCCGAGGTTTTGCGCGTGAAGCCCGCCTTTTTCGAAGGGCAGGAACATTCTCCTGTTAATGAAGAGATTGTACATTTTCGTAAACGCGCCTCGACAAGGATGTCAACGAAGCTATCAACACTCGCTAAGGCTGAGTTTTATCGTCGTTTTATTGATGTATTTGAAGATAATCTTAATTTGTCACCTGTTCGATTTCCTGAATTTCGTGTCCATACACAAGAAGATATCGAGCGAGCGGCAGAAAAATGTCGTATTGAGTGGGGCTTAGGCTTTGGCCCAATTGAAAATATGACTCGCCTGGCCGAGAAACTTGGGGCGTTTGTTACTTCATTTGACTCCGTTTCGGATGAAGTAGATGCACTGTCTGTTCCTCTACGAAGGCCTTTTATTGTTCGAAATACAGCTAAAAATTCACCTTGTAGGCAACGCTTTGATATTGCTCATGAGGTTGCCCATTTGATTCTTCATGAAGGAATTTCTACTGGTGATAGATTAACTGAATCCCAGGCAAACCGTTTTGCCTCTGCTCTGTTGCTTCCCAGAACGTCGATGGCGAAATATTTTCCAAGACCTGTGGGGGGGAGGATAAATTGGCAGGGACTAAGCCAATTTAAGTTGACATGGAAAGTAAGTAAGGCTGCCATTGTTTACAGGGCTCATCAATTAGGACTTTTGACTGATGAGCAGTACAGAACTGCATTTATGGGGTTGAAACGGAAAGGGGAAGCTATTGATGAAAAAGAAGATTATCTAATCCCTCATGAGCGTCCTGAGTTATTCCGTCGGGCTTTATCGTTTTTATTTGAAGAGTTAGGATACGACCCACAGCGTATAGCTGATGAAATGGATATAGAAGTGGACATTTTTTATGAGTTAGTTGGAGATGATCTTCCTGCGGTTCATGAACTGCCAGGAAGTGGTGATGTTGTTTCACTACAATCTTACCGAACTCTTAGAGGCAAAATTCACTAGGCATAACCCGCTTCGGCGGGTTTTGTTTTTCATGAATAAGGGATTAATAATTTTAGCTGAAATTATATTGCCTTGTTGTCCGAATGGTTAGTTAATTTTCGATATTATTGTATTTGTCGTATTTGTCGTATTTGTTTTTATTTTTGTCTTTATCGTTTGCGATTGCTTCGAAATAAAGATTAATTAGAATTCATCCGTTTTGAGTAGCGCGCAGGGAGAAGATGGATGGACCCTGAAAAGGGGAGAGCTATTTATCTGGAAGGATTCTGAAGATGAAAATCGAAGAATTGCATGAATTGTTTAGTGAAAATGGCCTCTATGCTGTGCGCGTTGAGAATGGAACTATTGTCAGTCACTGCCGCATTAAATGTTTACAATCCCAGCAAAGGAAGAACGGTGCTGTGTTAATTTATTTTGTGGATGGACTTATGGTGGACGGTTTTATTTTACGTGAAGATGAATTTGTCACATCATTACAGGCTTTGAAAGAGATAGGACTTAAGGCTGGATTTTTTGCTTTTGAGACTGAGTGAATTCATCTACAATTCAGCACAGGGTTGACCCCCTGCTGAGTAACACCGTGCCACCGGAGAAAACCGATGGCACATATACAACTGGTCAAACAAACTTCTTCTGGTTTACTTCTCCCGGCGACGCCGGAGAGTTGCGATTTTCTGCATCAAATAAAAATAGGCGAGTGGATACACGCTGACTTTAAGCGTGTTCGTAACTACGCATTCCACAAGCGTTTTTTCAAACTCCTGCAACTCGGATTCGATTACTGGACTCCGGTCGGTGGGGCGATCACGCCTCGCGAACGAACACTGGTGTCAGGTTTCGTTGATTACCTGTGTGACTCGGTAGGCAGGGAACATACGCCAGCCCTGAGCGAAGCCGCAGAGCAATATCTGAATACAGTTGCGACACGCAGAACCCAGGATACGGCATTACTCAAGTCATTTGACGCCTTCCGTGAATGGGTAACCATTCAGGCCGGATTTTACACTGAGCATTTTTATCCGGACGGTAGCCGCGGGCGTCGGGCGAAATCCATCGCGTTTGCAAATATGGACGAAACCGAGTTTCAGCAGGTTTATAAATCTGTACTGAATGTGCTGTGGAACTGGATTCTGTTCCGTAAATTTTCCTCTCCGGAACAAGTCGAAAATGTGACTGCACAGCTGCTGGAGTTTGCGTGATGGCAGATTTACGTAAAGCGGCGCGGGGCCAGATGTGTCAGGTCAGAATTCCTGGGTACTGCAATCACAATCCCGAAACTTCCGTGCTGGCGCATTACAGACTGGCGGGGACGTGTGGAACAGCGACAAAGCCACACGATATGCAGGCTGCAATTGCCTGTAGCTCATGCCACGATTTAATCGACGGGAGAGTAAAAACCAGCGATTACACCAAAGAAGAATTACGCCTGATGCATGCAGAAGGTGTTTTTCGCACACAAGAAATCTGGAGAAAGGAAGGTTATTTATGATTTACCCAACAAATACAGGAAAAAGCGGGGAACACCTTCGTCTCACCACGCTGGAAAGTGTCTGGATTCAGGGAAAACTGCGCATGTGGGGGCGCTGGTCGTATATTGGCGGCGGTAAGACGGGGAATATGTTTAACCAGTTGCTGGCATCCAAAAAATTGACGAAAACAGCCATCAATGAAGCTCTGCGCAGGATGAAAAAAGCGGGAATTGATAAGACGGAACTGGAGGCATTTTTGCGGGAAATGCTCGACGGTAAGCAGAAAAGCTGGTTGTCTCATTGTACTGATGCCGAGGCGTTATGTATTGATCGGGTAATTAGCGAAGTGCTGGTCGAGTATCCGGGATTAATTAGCATCCTCCGACAACGATATGAAGGGCGGGGAATGAGCAAACTGAAAATGGCAGAGCAGTTAAATGAAAATCATCCTGACTGGACATTAATTACCTGTCGACGTCGTATCGATCAATGGCTGATGATTGCTGAATTTATGCTTTATAAACCAATGTTCACGGCACAAAAAAAACTATTGCAAAGTGAGCAATAAACTGCTTCAATTCAGTTACGCTTCGCAAGCTGTATCGCGAGGTTAACCAGAAACGTGAACTTAAAAACCCGCCACTGGCGGGTTTTTTTATTTCTGAAGCCTGATTAAAAAACGCGCGATTAAATTGTTGTATAAAATATATTTTGCGTACATTTATGACTGTTTTTAAATTTATATAAAAAGTTGACAAAATAGAAACCTAAAAATAACTTTACAAAACTTGACGTTATGGTGTATTGCAGTTTTATTATTTAAACGTATTATTTGCCGCAGTTCTTCAGGGGGAATGGTTGCGATATATTCCCGTCTGAGGAAATAATGCCGATTTAGCTCAGTAGGTAGAGCAACTGACTTGTAATCAGTAGGTCACCAGTTCGATTCCGGTAGTCGGCACCATATGCGGGTATCGTATAATGGCTATTACCTCAGCCTTCCAAGCTGATGACGCGGGTTCGATTCCCGCTACCCGCTCCAGCAAAACAAATGAGGCACAGGTTTTTCAGCACTGGCGTTTTTTCTCGCGGGGAAAGGTCTCGTATACTCCTTTATCGCTCCCCCGAATTATAACGGAGACCAGTTATAGTTTCAGTGCTGTGTTTTTTTGACACTATCGGAATAGTGCATTATTAGTGGGATTTTTGATATTTCCTAGCTGGGGCTGATTATGCACTATCCCGATGTTGTTAACATCACAAAATGAGGTGAACCCCATGTGCGGGGGTGGTTTTAGTGGTTGTTTAGCGGGGAAACTACAGTATCTGATGGAATGTCAGATATTTCGGGAGGCACCCGACACCTCACCTATATTATAATAATACTCTTCATGATTTGACCACCGCCTTAACAGGCGGTTTTTTTTTGCTTGTATAAAATTATCACCAACTCATTAGAAAAGAACACATGGCGTTATGTGGTTGGGGTATTATAACCCTGTTGTAGCAGCAAGTACGCTTGAATCAGGTTCGCTTCGGTGAGCCTTTTATATTTGCATCATATGGTAATATACAGGCAAAAAAAACGCGGCTGTCGGATTAAAGCCGCGGGACAAGGTCCATGAAGAAGGATTAGTATCTGCCTCTTTCAAGAGGCATGTTTATACTACTAAGCATTTAGAATGGTTTAAATCCTTAGATTAACCTTAATTTCAGATAAGGCTTATTTCATTCTTTGCGCTACGCCCGGCGCGGATCAAAGACCACAGAACCTTTCAGGGGTGAGCTTACGGGATGGTCAGTGTGACTTTCTCTGTGGGTTGGGCACCCCGGGCAGAGGTTCACCCACTAAAAGGAAAAGTCACGATGTTTGTGATTTTCAAAAAGAAAACCCGTAAGGCTATTGTAGAAGTAAAGAAAATGGAAAACCGCGACGCGGTGAAGGCTTTTTTATTTGTGGTAATGGACGGTTGGTGGGTGTTTTCATGTGGCAAGAATCATTTTTCAGATTATTACAGTTGAAGTGATTTTATTCCTTGTTATTATACGTCTGTCTTCCGGGTGAGTGGTTTTATTCCCCGACAAGAACTCATATGAAGAGTAAACATTGCTCAGGAAACAGGAACACCGATTTGTAATTGGCTAGTCAGTGGTTTGCGCTGTTATTTTACAATAGCGGAATGGTGTATTTTCGGTAGAAATATTGTGTTTCTTTGGAGAGTCGGAAATGCATCATTCCGGTGTTGTAAATAACACCAAAGAGATGTTCCCCGGTATGAGGGTGGTTTACATTGTGTTTCTGTAACCACAATGTCTGGCATAAAGTCAGATATTCAGGGAAGTCCACAACATCTCAATTTCACTACAATAAAAATGATTCATCTTCAGCATTGTTCAACCGCCGCACCAGGCGGTTTTTTTTGTGTTGAATTCAAAAAAATACACGGACACTGATAATGTCCGTGTGGCAATGCCATGTAAGTCAACGATGAATATGACGCAAAAAAAACGCGACCGTCGGATTAAGGTCGCTGGACAAAGTCCGTGAAACATAACGAATTTCCTTTCCACCTCCCGCTCGGGAAGTGCAAAAAGTATATAAATTAATTTTTCTCGTTTAAACAGGAAAATTAATCTGAATTTCTGGTAATCCTTATTTCCGTACATTAATTCTTCGCTTTTCATATCAGACTATGTCACACAAAAGGCATTTGCGGATTCCTACGATGGGATGTTGTTTTTTACGGGCCGCTGGTGGCCTTTTTTATTTACAGGAGAAAAAAGTATGTCTGAACCCTTATCCGGTTCCGGCACGGCTGCGGCGCTCGGCGGGGCGACGGTATTCGGGCTGTTTACCGGAACGGATTTCGGGATTGTGTTTGGTGCGTTCGCCGGGGCGTTATTTGTGGCAACGATACCGCAGGCGCTTTCAGCGTGGCGTGTGGCGGCGCATTTTCTGGTGTCGTTCATTATCGGCGTGCTGGGTGCAGAGGTTCTGGCATCCTGGCTGGTAAAGCATACAGGGTTTGACGGAGCGCCTGTCGACGCATTGTGTGCAGTGCTGGTGTCAGTGGTGTCGGTGAAGATTCTGTCGTTCATCCACCAGCAGGATATCGCATCACTGGTGTCCGGCCTGTTCTCCCGCCTGCGGGGTGGAGGAGGCGGCAATGCCTAATAACTTTTCTGGATTGCTGAATGTAGCGTTATGCACGGTTATCGTGCTGACGCTTTTTTTTTATCGTCGTCATGACTCCAGACATAAACCGCTGATGTCATGGCTGGCTTGGCTGCTGATGCTGCTTTATGCCCTTGCGCCACTCAGCTATCTGTGTGGTCGTCTGTTAGCGGCGAACTGGCTGGTGGTGTTTTTTAATCTGCTGTTCTGCGTGCTGGTGATACGTGCACGTGGGAATGTTTCAAAAATCCTTGCATTACGAAGGTACTGAAATGAAGTCGAAAGATGAAATTTTTGACGAGGTTCTGGGAAAAGAGGGCGGTTACGTCAACCATCCGGATGATAAAGGTGGTCCGACCAAATGGGGCATTACGGAAAAAGTCGCCAGGGTGCACGGATATCAGGGCGATATGCGTGACCTGACGCGCGGGCAGGCGCTGGAAATACTCGAGGCGGATTACTGGTACGGCCCACGTTTTGACCAGATTGCGAACCTGTCGCCGGATATTGCTGCAGAGCTGTGCGACACGGGCGTGAACATGGGACCAACTGTGGCGTCCAGAATGCTTCAACGCTGGCTGAACGTTTTCAACCTGCGCGGGAAACTGTATCCGGATATGGATGCAGACGGACGTATCGGCCCACGAACTATTAATGCGTTACGGGCATATCTGAAAAATCGTGGCAGGGAAGGCGAACGGGTAATGCTGACCGCACTGAACTGTACGCAGGGTGACCGCTATCTGGAGCTGGCAGAGAAACGGGAGGCCAACGAGTCGTTTGTCTACGGCTGGATGAAAGAACGTGTTGGTTTGTAACGTTTATTCCTGTTTGCAGTGAAAACGGTAAATCCTCTTTGTGGTCGGAGAGGTATTAGATTTACCGAAAAGCAAAAACCCCGGCTGCGGTAACAGTCCGGGGTTTTCTGTTTCTGGCCTTGGGTAAGGCAAAGGAAAACATGAGGAAGTATAAACTAGTTCTGTTGAGGTTGACTATGAAAAACGGCCTTGAATTGAAAGCGCCTGTAACTGATGACATCAGCAGAGCGGTGGCTTTTGCCATTAAGTGGGTGGCTGTCGGTATCGCTGTGTCTCCGATGCTGTATGGGCTGGCAAAATTGATCGTTGCGCTGAAATCGTGAGTGGGGGAATTAAGGGGTAAATATGTCAGACAGCATTATAAAACTGGCGCGGATTCTCTGTGTGGTTGTTGGTCTTTCATTTTCAGCAATGTTGGTTGCTATTTTCATTTCCACCGCCTGGCGAGTATTGAGCTTATCCGGGTTGATTGGTGGATAGCGAGAT
This sequence comes from Escherichia sp. E3659, assembly GCF_005781135.1. NCBI lineage: Bacteria > Pseudomonadati > Pseudomonadota > Gammaproteobacteria > Enterobacterales > Enterobacteriaceae > Escherichia > Escherichia sp. E3659. The sequence continues at coordinate 371,420 of NZ_VATQ01000006.1, forward strand.
GAAGCGGAAGCACTGGACACACAGAATGCCACGAACGGCGGCGAAATGGGTACTGGTAGCGATACTGGTGCCTTTTTTATTGGTGGGATGCGTCAGCCTGGATAAGGCGCGCCAGCTTTTCGATACAGCTTCTCAGGTCTGTGAAATTGTCGACGGTGTTCGGCAGTGTATGCAGAACTGATCGCCTTTAAGAGCAGAATATTTTGCTGAAAATGATGGGTGCGCCAGCGTACGGAAAGCATGAAATTCTGCTGCGTGTGCCAATTTTATCTTATTCATTCTAAATCTTGCCGAATCAAGATGAACTTTGATCAACTGCCCGGGCGGCAAGGGGCATTAAAACAGGAGAAAATTATGTGGAAACCTACTGGTGACAAGTTAATCACCGCATTGATTGACGGCAAGCCACAATACTTACGCATTGAAATGAGCGGTCAGCATACTCGTTTGATTCGTGAGTAACAGGCATTACAGCAGCCCTTCATGGTGAGGGGGGGCGATAATGCCAAAGCTCGTCATCGGCACCCGCCGCGCACCCAGCGCACTGGCCGATAGCGGGCTTTTTTATTCATAAAGCGAGGCTGTATGAGCGAGAAATTGAAGATCGTCTATCGCCCGTTACAAGAACTGTCTCCGTATGCACACAATGCCAGGACACACAGCCCTGAGCAGGTGGCACAACTGGTAGAAAGCATTAAGCAATTCGGCTGGACTAATCCGGTGCTGATTGATGAAAAGGGCGAAATTATTGCTGGTCACGGTCGCGTTATGGCGGCTGAAGTGCTCAAAATGGATTCCGTTCCGGTCATCGTTCTGTCTGGTCTGACGGATGATCAGAAAAAGGCGTACCGCCTGGCAGATAATCGCCTGCCGATGAATGCTGGCTGGGATGAAGATCTGTTACGGATGGAGCTGTCGGAGCTAATCAATGCTGATTTTGATATTTCCCTGACAGGATTCAGCCCGACAGAAATTGATGAACTGTTGACGGATGTTTTGCCCGGTACAGGAAATGAGGAGGAGCCTTATACGACGAAAATTGATACGCCTGTTTATGAGCCGTCGGGCGGTAAACCGGATATCAGTGAACTGTACGACGATACGAAAACTCAGGAGCTGATCAGCCGGATACGTTCGGCGTCCCTTGAGCCTGATATCGAAAAATTCCTCCTGTGTGCGGCAGAACGTCACACGGTGTTTAATTTCAGCAGAATTGCGGACTATTACGCTCACGCTCCTGCTGAAATTCAGCGCCTTTTTGAGGAGTCGGCGCTGGTGATCATTGATTACCAGCAGGCTATTGAAAATGGATTTGTCCGGATGACGCAGCACATGGTGGAGATCATGCATGGCGGGGAGAAGGAATATGCGTGATGATTTTTGCGCCTTTATTCTGACTCACGGGCGACCGGACAAAGTTCTGACTTACCGGACGTTGCGTCGTGCTGGCTATACCGGGAAAATTTTTATCGTTGTTGATGATGAAGATAAGACACGGCATCAGTACATAGCTGAATTTGGTGAACAGGTGCTGGTGTTTTCCAAAGCCGATATCGCCAGTCGTTTTGACGAAGCCGATAATTTCGGTGATCGCCGCTCAATTTTTTACGCCCGTAATGCCTGTTTCGACCTGGCAAAACTGGTCGGGTGTAAATACTTCATTCAGCTCGATGATGATTATCACGAGTTCCAGTTTCGTGTGGATCGCAACTATGACCAGGCCTATTTCCCGATAAGGAAACTGGATGCGATCCTTTCTGAAATGCTGGCGTATTACGAATCAATACCCGCGCTTTCCATCGCTATGTCACAGGGCGGGGATTTTCTTGGTGACAATGGCGGCCATGCTTCGTGGGTGAAACGCAAGGCAATGAACAGCTTTATCTGTTCGGTTGAACGACCGTTCTCATTCATGGGGCGCATTAACGAGGATGTGAATACGTACACGAATCTTGGTCGCCGTGGTGAATTGTTTATGACGATCGGTGCTGTCCAGTTAGGGCAGAAACAGACGCAGAAAAACAGCGGCGGAATGACCGAGCTGTATCTGGATTCCGGAACCTACGTTAAAAGTTTTTACTCCGTCATGTATGCGCCGTCGTGCGTAAAAATCTCACTGATGGGCGCCAGCCATAAACGCATTCACCATCAGGTCACCTGGAACAACGCTGCAGTAAAAATCCTTCACGAAAAATACAGGAAGAAGACACCCTGCATATCAATGGGGGTGACAAATGATTCCGTATTCGAAAGTCGAGTCTCTGGCAGCGTGCCGGATGACTGCACAACAAATCGCTGACGTTCTGGATGTTGATCTGAACCGGTTGAAAGAAAATCGGGAAGCAATGACAAATTTTTACGCGTCCATCCGTAAGGGCAGAGCGAAAGGTGAGGCCGAGCTACGGGCGGCATTGTTTAAGCTCGCCAGAAAAGGGGATGCCTTTGCCCTGCGCGAACTACTCAGGGTGGATAAGAATCAGGACTAACTGATGAGCAGACCGGACTGGGGGGCGTTGCAGCAGGAGTATATTGCTGAATACACCCGCTCCGGTATATCTCCGGTGGCATGGTGTGAAGCAAGGGGACTGAATTACGCAACAGCCCGTCGTTACATCAAAAAACCTCCGAAAAATGCGCAGACAGAAATGCGCAAAACTGCGCAGAAAAGTGCGCAGAAAAAATCTGCGCAGACTGCACAAAAGCGGAACGGAAAATCTCAGGAAAAAAAGCCAGTATCCGATGCGTACCTGAATGAGGGCGATGCGGAAGAAATTTCGTTCTGTCCCGATGAATTCGGTATTTCAGACCAGCAGGCGAAATTCGCAATGCTGGTTGCCCAGGGGAAAAAACTCGTTGAGGCATATCGGCTGGCAGGATACGAGTCAGAGGGGAATGCGGCCTACGTAACCGCCAGCCAGCTCCTAAGAAATCCTAAGGTTTTTCGTGCTATCAGCTACTTCCGCAATCAGTACCAGAAACGCTATACCGCAGACCTGGATTTACTGGTGAGTCAGTTGATGTCCATTGTCCAGGCCGACCCCAATCAGCTTGCCCAATTTCGCCGTGTTAACTGCCGTTATTGCTGGGGCGAGAATCATCTCTACCAGTGGCGCGATATAGCAGAATTTGATAAGGCAGCGGCGCAGGCTTCCAGAGATGGCAAACCCGAACCGGAATATGGAGGGCTTGGCTTTGTTGATAACGCCATACCCAATCCGGACTGCCCGAAGTGCTGCGGTGAGGGAACGGGGCAGCTTTATATGGCTGATACCACTCTGCTTGATGGGGATGCACGGCAATTATATGCAGGGGCAAAGCTAGGAAAATTCGGTGTTGAGATCCTGCTGGAGGATAAAGCTGCCGCCCGGCGTGAATTGTTGCGTTTGCTTTCTGCTGGCGGGGCTTTATGTGCAGATAAGCGGCTACAGGAACTGGAAATTGAACGGCGCAGAATGGAAAACCAGAAGCTGCGTAAAGAGATCGAAACGGTGGAAGATAATGAACATCCCCAGCCTGTGGCGATCAATATTAATGTGGTTGATGCAAGAGCAAGGAGTGATGAAGATGATCTCTCCGACGCTTAATGTGCCTCAGGCGCGATTTCTTTCAATGCCCCATAAATTTAAAGCCTATATTGCTGGTTTTGGCTCGGGTAAAACATGGGTTGGGTGTGGCGGCATATGCAAAGGGATTTGGGAGCATCCAGGTATAAATCAGGGATATTTTGCGCCAACGTATCCCCAAATTCGCGATATTTTTTACCCTACAGTGGAAGAAGTTGCTGCTGACTGGGGATTGAACGTAAAAATTAATGAGGGAAATAAAGAGGTTCATTTTTATTACGGACGTCAGTATCGGGGAACCACTATCTGCAGATCGATGGAGAAGCCGCAAACGATCGTCGGTTTCAAAATTGGTAATGCACTGGTGGATGAACTGGACATTTTGCCGAAGGAAAAAGCCAGAACAGCGTGGCGCAAGATAATTGCGCGTATGCGTTATAAGGTTGATGGACTTCGCAACGGTATTGACGTTACAACCACGCCGGAAGGATTCAAATTTGTCTACGAGCAGTTTGTTAAAGCCGTGCGTGAAAAAACAGAGCTGGCCTCACTGTATGGTTTGGTGCAGGCATCTACTTTCGATAATGAAAAGAACCTGCCAGCAGATTACATTCCTTCGCTTCTTGAATCATACCCTCCAGAGCTGATTAAAGCCTATCTTCGAGGACAGTTTACTAACCTGACAAGTGGTACGGTTTACCATCAGTTTGACCGGAAACTGAATAATTGCGAAGAAGTGGAGCAGCCAGGGGAGCCGATTTATATTGGGATGGATTTTAACGTTGGAAAGATGGCGGGGATCATCCATGTGCTGCGTTTGGGTCTTCCATGTGCGGTAACTGAAATCATCAATGCCTACGATACGCCGGATATGATTCGCATCATTAAAGAACGCTTCTGGCTGTATGACGGGAATGATTATCGGAAAGTGAGGGAGATTTATATTTATCCAGATGCTTCCGGAGATTCCAGAAAATCAAGTAACGCAAGTACGACGGATATAGCTCAGCTTAAGCAGGCTGGTTTTAACGTTGTGGTGAACAACTCGAACCCGCCAGTAAAAGATCGCGTTAACTCAATGAATGCAATGTTCTGCAATGCCAATGGCGAGCGTCGCTATAAAGTTAATGTGAAGCGTTGTCCGGTATATGCCGAATCTCTGGAGCAACAGGTCTGGGATGATAAAGGGGAGCCTGATAAAAAATCTGGCAACGATCACCCGAATGATGCCGGAGGTTATTTCATCGTTAAGCAATTCCCTATTGTCAAACCGACCGGAAGAGTCACATCACTTCGGATTTAATTATGGCTGATATATCAACACCCAACCTCGACTATAACGATATGCTGGAGGCGTGGGATATTAATGACGCACTGATGGGCGGTACGCTTGAAATGCGCAGGCAGGGGGGAATTTATCTCCCCAAATGGCCTAACGAAGATGAAGACGCTTATAAAAAACGCCTGTCTGTGGCTACGCTACTTCCTGTGTATGAAGAAAGCATTAAGCAAAATATTGGACGCATATTTGCAGAGCCGACAGTATTGAGTGAGGAAACGCCGGAAAAAATCAGGGAATATGCAGAAAATATCGACATGGAGGGGAGCCGACTGGATGTGTGGGCGCAGCAATTTTTCAGCCTCGCATTTCAGTATGGTGTGGCACATGCGCTGGTGGACTATCCACGAACGGATATGAAGGAGATCCGGACAAAAGCCGATGAAAATGCGGCTGGTGGTCGCCCATACGTTACGATGCTGAATCCACGCCAGGTTATTGGATGGAAATCGAAAGTTGAAAAAGGGAAAGTTGTTCTTACTGATTTGCGTATAAAAGAGGTCATCATTGTTGATGGTGATGATTTCGGGCAGAAGAAGGTGGAGCAGATCCGCCATATTATGCCCCGTCGCGTTGAAATTTATCGACGCAGCGAAGGTACTAATGGCGAATCTGTCTGGGCGCTTCACGAGTCATGGGATACCAGCCGTGATGATATTCCCCTGGTTACGTTGTACACGAAGCGCATCGGGTTTATGCGTGGTACACCGCCATTGCTTAATCTTGGCTTGTTGAATATCAAGCACTGGCAAAGCCAGAGCGAGCAGGACAATATTCTTCATGTTGCCCGCGTCCCATTGCTGGTGGCCTACGGGCTGGACAGAAATGAAGAACTGACGGTTGGTGCATCCACCGCTACGATTTTTGAGGACAGAACAAAAAATGGCCTCGAATATGTTGAACATAGTGGGGCAGCGATAGAATCTGGCGAAACCTCACTGGAGAAGCTGGAAAATCAGATGCGTCATGCCGGCGCTAAACTTCTGCGGGCTGAAAATACATCCACCAAATCTGTTGATCAGACTAATGAAGAGCGGATGCAGGAAAACTCGCCGCTTTATACAATGGCGAACTCCCTCGAAGATGCCCTCGATAATATTCTCCAGATAATGGCGGAATGGATCGGAGAGAGTTGCGGCGGCAATGTGGATGTGCGCACTGAACTGGATGTATCTGCCCAGGTGTTTGACTCATCCTCCGCGCTGGCTGTTCAGTCATTGCGTCAGGGCGGTGATATACGTCAGATTGATGCGGTTCGGGTGTTGCAGGCGTTGAAATTTATTGATCAGGATTCCCGTCCAGAGGAAGTGATCGATGAATTAAAAAATCAGAGTGTGATGCTGATGGATATCAATGATGCAAACCGTGAATGAACGGCTGCGTGATGAATCAATTGCTCATGCAGTCTGGGTATCCCGCTATAGCACTGGTGTGGCTGCCAGAATGGTGAAAACACTGAATGACAGTGATGCGGAGCTTACAGCTCGCCTGCTGGTGGCTCTGGACAGCCTCGATCCAGGTAGTTTTACCGTTACGCGCCTAGAGTCACTTCTGGCGAGTGTCAGAGAGGTTAACCGCGCTGCGATTAACAGTATGTTTACCAGTCTCTCCGGAGAGCTGAACGAGCTGGCAGTTTATGAGGCTGGTTATCAGTTAAGTCTGTTTGATTCTCTGCTACCTGATTTTGTTGCTGATGTTCACCCTCTGGTTGGTATCTCACCTGATGCACTTTATGCCGCTGCAATGGCGCGACCATTCCAGGGACGACTGCTCAGTGAGTGGGCCTCAGATCTTGAGGCGGATCGGCTCAGACGCATAACAAATACGGTGCGTCAGGGTTTTTTGTTGGGGGATACCAATGAGCAGATCGCAAGAAAAATTCGGGGACATGTCAGTAAGGGATTTCAGGACGGTGCATTGCAGATGAGTCGGGCTAATGCGGCCAGCATTGCAAAAACAGCGGTTGGACATCTTGCTGCTACTGCCCGTGAGAGTTTTGCCAGCGCGAATAATGATTTGATTAAGGGTAAGCAATGGTTATCAACGCTTGATAATCGTACTACGCCACAATGTCGAATCAGGGATCGCCTCAAATATACGCTGGATAATAAACCTGTAGGTCACAGCGTGCCTTATTTGCAGGGGCCGGGGAAAATTCATTTCTGCTGTCGCTCAACGGAAACGTTCATTCTGAAATCAGCGAAGGAACTGGGTATTGATGTTCGTGATATTTCCCCGGCTGAGCGGGCCAGCATGGATGGCGTGGTGGCCGGAGATACAACCTACAGGGAATGGTTTTTGCGCCAGCCTTACACCAGACAAAAACAGATTGTGGGGGAAACCCGGGCAAAGCTGATTCGGGATGGTGGTATGTCGCCAGATGAATTTTACACCGATAAAGGCGAGTGGCTGACGCTGAAGCAACTCCGAGAGCGTGATGCACAGGCATTCAGAAAAGCAGGGATTTAAATAAATCATTTATTACAACAGGCTACCTTCGGGTGGCCTTTTTTATTGCTGCGATCCGGATGGTGAGCAGCGTAACTGTCGGAAGACTTAAACCAGGTACTAATATGAAACTGAAAACGGTCGAGATTAACGGAAAACAATACGCAGAAATTGATACTGCTGGCCTGCCAGTCTATGTGCACGACGATGGTAAAGAAATCGGCTTCGATGCACCGCTGGCGACAAAAAAAATTACAGAGCTTAATGGCGAGGCAAAAAATCATCGCCTGGCTAAAGAAGCTGCAGAGGAAAAACTGGCTAAGTTTGCCGCTATCGAAGACCCGAAGAAGGCGATTGAGGCACTGGAAATGCTGTCAAAAATCGACCAGAAAAAGCTGATCGATGCGGGACAGGTTGACCAGGTTAAGGCAGAAATTACGAAAAATTTTCAGCAGCAATTAGATGAAGAAAAGCAACGCTCTCAGATGCTGGAGAAGCAGCTTTACGATTCTATGATTGGCGGTAGTTTTGCGGGTTCAAAATATATTGCCGATAAAATTGCGATCCCGGCAGATTTATTACAAGCCCGCTTCGGACAGGCATTCAAAGTGGAAGAAGGGAAGATCGTTGCTTATGACGCTTCCGGCAACAAAATTTATTCCCGCGCGAAGCCAGGAGAACTGGCGCAGTTTGATGAGGCGCTGGAGTTCCTCGTCGAAAATTACCCTCAGAAAGACTACATCCTGAAAGCCAGTGGCAACAATGGCGGCGGTTCCCGTCCAACACAGCATGATATTGGTCAGAAAACGATGAAACGCTCTGCTTTTGATGCACTGGATGTTGCAGGTAAGCAAAACGCACTGAAAGACGGTATCACAATCGTTGATTAATACATTTGCCAGCTTCCGGATGGGAGCTGGTGTCAGGGCTGGATAGCTCACTACTCAATCCATACACAATTACGCAAATTTTTAAGGAATATTTAATTATGGCTGGAAATACCCTGACCGGGTTGATCCCGACTATTTACACCGCCCTGGATGTTGTATCCCGTGAGCAGGTGGGTTTTATCCCTGCGGTAGCAAAAAACGCAAAAGCTGACGCCGCAGCAAAAGATCAGACGGTAACCGCGCCAGTTGCGCCTGAGGCGAAAACCGAAGATATCGTACCGGGGCCGTCAGCTCCGAATACCGGTGATCAAAATATTGGCACTGTTGATGTAAAAATTACTAAATCCAAAATGGCGCCGGTTAAATGGAATGGTGAAGAACAACTGGCTCTTGGCCCTTCAGGGACTTACAACACCATTCTGGCTGATCAGTTCAAGCAGGCTTTTCGCGCCCTTGCAAACGAGGTTGAGGCTGATCTTGGTGCGTTGTATTTCGGTGCTTCCCGCGCCGTGGGAACCGCAGGGACAACGCCATTTGGTGTTAAAGATGATCTTTCTGATGCTGCTCTGGCTCGTCAGGTTCTGGAGGATAACGGCGCACCGACAACAGATCTGCAGATGGTGCTTGGTTCCACTGCCATTGCTAATTTGCGCGGAAAACAGTCTGTATTGTTTAAAGTGAATGAATCCGGCACTGAACAGCTACTGCGTGAGGGCGTGTTGGGGCGTCTGGAGGGATTCAATATTCACAGTTCGGCAGGTGTAAAACGAGCGCCAAAGGTTGCTGCAACTGGTTATCTAGTGAATGGCGAGAAAAAAGAAGGCGATGTTCTTATTTCCATTGATACTGGTTCGGGGAGTATTTCTGCAGGTCAGATTGTTACGTTCGCTGGCGATCCGAATCAGTATGTTGTGGCAGCAGCGACCAGCAATCTGATTACTCTTGCAGCGCCGGGACTACGTCAGGATCTGGCCGATGATACTGCAATCACAGTTGTTGGCTCCTTTACTGCAAATATGGCGTTTGATCGCAACGCGTTTCTGCTGGCATCCCGTACTCCGGCAATGCCGGAAGGTGGCGATAATGCTGATGATGTAATGAATGTTACGGACCCGATTTCAGGGATTACGTTCCAGATTGCACTGTATCGTCAGTATCGCCAGGTGCGCTATGAAGTTGGACTGGCATGGGGTGTTTCGTCAGTGAAACCGGCACATGGTTGTCTGATTCTTGGTTAAACATCCAAACGGGGCTTCGGCCCCATTTTTAATGGAGGGTATATGGCCGGATTAACTAAAGAGCAAAGAGCACAGCGTGAAGCCGCGCAAAAAAATGCAGTGGTGGAGCAAATTCAGGAGCCACAAAAAACGCAAATTGAGTTAGTGGTTATGGTGACCGATTATCAGATGTTTCCCGGTGCACCAACTATCGCTAATGTTCATCCTGATGAAGTTGACAACTGGAAGGCTCTGGGCTGGAAAACTCAGGAGTAACACATGATCACTTACGTGACCTGTGATGACGTTGATAATGCGTTTGGGAACGCCTGGACGAGTGAGAACGCTAAAAATAAAGCTGTTTTAATGGCTAATGCCTGGCTTAATGGCTTCAGCCTGAAAATTAACCCATCCCGTATTCCGGAAGAGGTAAAACTTGCGGGAGCATATGCAGCCAGAATTGCCTCTGTCGGTAAGTTGTTTCAGCAGAAAAATGATTCTGGCGTTGTTATCAGTAAAGCCGTGTCGGCTGACGGGGTCAGTGTATCGAAATCATTTGCTGAATTGCCAGCAAACAGCACTGCATTGCTTGAACCCGATTTACAGCTTGCGATAGCACTGCTGAAACCGTACGGACTTAGTCGCTCACAAGTCAGGGTTGTGAGGGGGGGATGATGGGGCTTCGTGAAGAGATTCAGTCAGAGGTTGCCGCTGCTTTTGATGAGGATTTAGCAGACGTCGTGAGTGATTTTTCTGGTTCTTACGTTACACACCGGAACTGGGATCCTGTGACTGAAACTGGCGGCGAATCCACAGCAACCTATACCGGGCGAGGCGTGTTGACGCGTTATAAGCTGGGCAGAATTGATGGGATTAATATTTTGCATGGTGACCTTAAATTAACTGCTCTGGTATGCGAGGTTACGGATAAACCCGCTGTCGGCCATATTATTGAGATTTATGATTCTGTATCAAGGCAGTTGCAACGATACGAGGTAATTACAGCGAGTGTAGATCCTTCCGCATCAGTTTACTCAATCCAGTTAAGGAGAGCGTAAATGGCAAAGGCATGGGATATCGAACCGTCAATATTTGCCGGGATGATTGAGGAAGATGTGGGGCTGAAAATTCGCTACATCGCTATTCAGATTCTTACTGCTATTGATATTGCTGCTCCGGTTGATACCGGGCGTTTCAGAAATAACAACATTGTGTCGTTACAGTATCCCGATTTTGGTATATCTGATAACGTGGATCCGAACGGTACGATTGCGGTTCAGCGTGGGATCGGGGTTATTTCGAAAGCTGCAAATTACGGAATTATTTATATCCAGAATAACCTTCCTTATGCAGAGGCTCTTGAAAACGGTCATTCACAACAAGCGCCAACAGGCGTGTATGCCAACGCTTTTAATGGTGTTTTACAGGCTTACAAATGACGTTTACTGAAATCAGAAATACGGTCATTTCCAGAATGACGGCACAGACGGTTATTGATGGAAAAGACGTATTGTATCCGAACGGGCCAACGTTCGATCCTTCCGGTAAGTTAATCTGGGCGCGTTTAAGTAATATTCCCGGGCAGGCTGGAGTTAATGAAATTGGCGCGGGGCCGGTTGTTTATCGCACGGGGATAATCATTATTCAGTTATTTGTCCCCGCAGGTTCTGGTTCAAAACTCATTACTGAGACAGCCGATAAATTGCGGGAACTGTTTGAGTTTCAGGATGACGACCGTCTCAGTTACCAGGCTGTTTCCTCAATAACCGTTGGCGAAAAGAATGGCTGGTTCCAGCTTAATCTTCAAATTCCATATCGCGCGCTCTAGCGCAATTAATGACATAGGAGGCTCCTGTGAGTTCAGGTGCAAAGGTTATCTCGGCATTTATCCGGGAGACAGTTGCAGGCACCACACCAGCAAGTGGTGACTGGAGTTTATTAAAACGCACAAGCTGGGGAGTAAAACCCACCCAGAATAAAGGCGAAAATAATGAGATTGGTGGCTCCCGGATGGCTCAGGGGGCGACGCCTGGCACTGTGGATGTTGGCGGTGATGTTGGTACCAAATTTCGCTGGGGTCAACATGATGATTTTCTTGCATCCTGTTTCGGCGCGGAATGGTCAGGTGATTCTCTGACAATGGGGAATGAGCGAATAACATTTTCTCTGGCGACCTATGCGTCCGATGTCGGAATTGCCTCTGTTGTCAGAGGAGCGCAGGTTGGCTCATGGAAAATGCAGATCCCTAACGACGGCGATATTACGGCGACCGTAACCTTTGCCGGGCTGGACTGGGAATCAAAGGCCGATGATACGAATTTTATCAAAGGCGAACCTGTGGATAGTGCAGGAAAGCTACGTTATTCGTTTAAGGAGGTTTCAGCAGTAAGCCTGAATGGTGTTGCCGGAGGTAACGGTTTTTGTATCGACAGTTTTGATATTCAGTTCGATAACAAACTCCAGACACAGCGTTGTATCGGCACTGGCTCGCCTTATGCAGGAGCAAATATCCCGACTACTTTTACACCGTCCGGTACGGTGACGCTTTCATGGTCTAAAGCTGCGTGGGAAATCTGGAGTAAAACACTGACTGGAGAAACAGTTCCGTTCAGCTTCACGCTTTCGAATGGAGAGGGGGCATACACTTTCAGTTTCCCGAAGGTTCAGGTGTCAGGTGAATGGCCTGATGGGGGTAATACCGACATTATCCAGGTTCAATTGAGCATTACCGCAGCAGATGAAGCACCTACGATAATCAGAAAAAAAGCCTCCCCGGCTGCCGTGATCGCAAAAGCCAGTGCTGAGGCGATTAGTTGATTTTCCGTTATTCCCCCTGTGGTACTGCACTACAGGGGGGCGCATTGAATGAGGTTATGGATGTTTATTCTTAATCAGAAAATTATCATCGGTGGAGAACGCTGGTTTACCCCAATGAAGGACTTAAAACCTGTAGACGGGTTAAAACTGTTGGTGGCAAGCAGCGATAACGATCAGTATCGCTCCCGTAATGCATTAATCCGTCGCCACATTGAGAAAATGGATGCCAGCTTGCACGTCGGAACGAAGGAGTTTGATATTGCAAAGGTTTCCGAGGTGGATTCTGTTGATGATTTACTCATTGATAATGCCGCTCGTTATCTGCTGAAAGACTGGAAAGGGGTTGGTGAACTGGTTGATGGTGTTGAGGTTGCACTGGAATATACGCCAGAACGAGGGATCGCGCTGCTTAAGCAGAATCCGGAGTTGTACTGGCAGATCCTTGCAGAAGCAGCCAGCATCGCCCAAGGTAAAGAGCAGCAGAAGCAGGATACGATAAAAAAGCCATAGCCGCCCAGCGGTGGTTATCGGAGTTCGGGGGAGAAAAGGGTGAAAAGGCAAGATGGAAGCGAGAAAAACTCAGGTTGCCGCCGCTCCCGGAGCCAGAAATAGACCCCGTTGTCCGTGAGTTATTGTATGCGTATTCAGTAATGTCTCGTTCCAGGCGTTATGCAGGCATGCCCGGGATTCCGCTACCTTTGTCAATATCTGACATACACGACTATTTAAAAGCACACCCGATATTAATAGACGGTGATGAATTCGAAGCCGTGATTTTCGCACTCGATGATAATTATTTTTCACGAACTGACGATTTTGATGAATAAGATATTTAGTAAATGTCGACTTTATTATATTATTACGTATATTTTTAATGCACATATATGATTTAGTGCGAAATTGATAGTTGACTTTCAAATATACTCGGTATTTTAATGTGTGCCGCACAGCTTAATTTTTGCTGTCGTAACAATGTTTTTATAAAAAAGGTAATTTTATGAAGAAAGCAGTGTTGGCTACCATTATAGTTTCAACTTTGTTTGCAACTGGCATTGCAAACGCTGAATTACTGCAGAGTACTATTTCTGCTGGTTATGCTCGTAGCCATGCAAAAGTTGATAGTGCCAGCGAGGATCTGAACGGTTTTAATATTAAATACCGTTATGAACTGAATAACGACTGGGGTGTGGTAGGTTCTTTTGTGCACACCAATTACAACAAAGATGCTTATGGCTATGTTCCCGATCTTCAAGGAAAACCACAATACACCAAATTAGCATCTGGAGATCTTGATTATTTCTCCGTGACAGCTGGACCGTCCTATCGTTTTAATGACTATCTGAGTGCATATGCTCTGGTTGGTCTTGGATATGGAAAAGCTCATGTCTGGGATGGTGAATTTTCTGCATCTTCAGATAAAACCTCTGCAGCGTATGGTGCTGGTTTCCAGATTAACCCAATGCCAAACCTGGTAATTGATGCATCTTATGAATACTCAAAGTTGGGTGATGTGAAAGTCGGTACCTGGATGGCTGGTATCGGTTACCGTTTCTGATAAGTCACGCCCCTCTGTTGTCTGGCCCCGCTTCCCAAGCGGGGCTTTTTATTTGTCCGGAATAACTAAATGACTGAGCAAACTTCACGTCTCGCAATAATTATTGATAGCACTGGAGCAGAGAAAAATGTGGGTAATCTGTCTTCTGCGTTAGTAAAGATGACGCAGGCTGGAGAACACGCTGCCACCAGTGCAGGGAAAGTGACTAAGGCAACAGAAGATGAGAAGAACGCGCTCGCAAAATTAAAAGCAGCTATTGATCCTGTCGGTGCCGCAATTGATACTGTCGGTCGACGCTATTCTGAATTAAAGAAATATTTCGATAAAGGGCTTATTGATAAAGAAGAATATGAATTTCTTGCCCGTAAACTTAATGAAACCACAGAGGAATTGAGTGGGGTTGCGCAAGCGCAGAGAGAAGCCGAGAAGGCCGGAAAACTTGCTGCCGCCCAGCAGGAAGCGCAGGTTCAGGCCTTTCAAAGAATGCTGGACAAGATCGACCCTCTGGCAGCGGCGCTAAGAAATCTTGAACAACAGCAGGATGAACTTAATGCTGCACTTTCATCCGGGCAAATAAATGGCTCTCAGTTTGATAATTACAGCCGAAAAATACAGGAAACGCGGCGAGAGCTAACAGGAGAGGCTCAGGCAGAACGAGAAGCAGCAAAAGCGCATGATGAACAAGTTACTGCTTTGCAACGTCTGATTGCTCAACTCGATCCTGTCGGAACAGCTTTTAACCGCCTGACAGAGCAGCAAAAGCAACTCAGCGAAGCAAAAGCCAAGGGGATGCTTTCTCCTGAAATGTATGAGGAGCTTTCAGGAAAACTCCGTGCTATGCGGAGTGAGCTTGAGGCTACTCAATCGCAGCTAAGCAAAACCGGAATGTCGGCAAAACAAACGGCTTTTGCTATGCGCATGTTGCCTGCACAAATGACTGATATTGTGGTTGGATTGTCCACAGGCCAGTCACCGTTTATGGTGTTAATGCAGCAGGGCGGTCAGCTAAAAGATATGTTCGGTGGTATTGGCCCGGCGATCAAAGGTGTTGGTTCTTATGTGCTGGGATTAATTAATCCTTTTACCCTGGCCGCAGCAGCCGTTGGTGTCCTGGGGCTAGCTTACTATAAAGGCTCTCAGGAGCAGGAAGAATTTAATAAATCTCTTATTCTTACCGGAAATCAGTTGGGGACAACCAGCGGGCAATTGGCCGATATAGCTCAACGTGCCGGGGATGCAGCTGATTCGACAACTGGCGCTGCGGCGGCAGTATTAAACCAGCTTGTGCGTTCGGGAAAGGTAGCGAGCAATTCGCTGGAGCAAGTGACGGCTGCGATAGTAAAAACGAGTGAATTAACTGGAATAGCAACCGATCAACTTGTTAATGACTTCAATGAAATTGCAAAGGATCCTGTCAGTTCCATATCAAAACTTAATGATCAGTACCATTTTCTGACACTGGCGACTTATAACCAGATTAAGGCGCTGCAGGATGAAGGGAACCAGCAGGAGGCTGCTCGCATTGCGACGGAAGCATACTCATCCTCAATGATCCAGCGCACCAACCAGATTAAAGAAAATCTTGGTTATCTTGAGACTGCATGGAAAGCCGTCGCTGACTCCGCAAAATGGGCATGGGATTCCATGTTGGCTGTTGGGCGTGAGGTATCTCTTGATCAAAAAATCTCAGATGTTCTCCGTCAAATTGATGAAATAGAAAAAAATACCAGGCCAGGCGTTTTCGGGGTAGGTGGTATTGGAGATGGTGGTGCTCAAAATAAAAGGCTGGCTCAATTAAAACAGCAATTAGGCGCACTTCAATCAGAAAAAATTGCTCAGAACGTACTAAATTCATCAATAAACAATTACAACAAGCGACAACAGGAAGGAATTGAACTCAGACAGAAAGCAGATGCCTTTTCAAAACAATATCAGACTCGGGAGCAGCAGAGAGCCAGTGAACTTGCAAAACTGGAAAAGCTAAAGAATCAGTATTCAAAGGAAGAATATAATAAGCTTGTCGCTCAAATAAATGAGCGTTATAAAGATCCAAAGCAACCAAAGGCGAAAGGTTATTCGGATGATGCTGCTCAACGAATGATTGATCATCTGAATCAACAGAATGCGTTACTAAGTTCACAAGCTGAATTGACCGTTAAATTAAGTTCCTCTGAACAGGAACTGGTTAAGTGGCGTCAGCAGATTGCCGACCTGGAGTCACGACCGTTATCGAAATTAACCCAGGATCAGAAATCGCTTCTCTTACACCGGGAAGAAATAAGCGCGTTGATGGAGAAAAATGTTGCGATTGAAAAAAATAACAGGCTAATCAAGGAATCCGCCGAAATAGCCGCATGGCGTGATTCATTGCAGGCTTCGATTGATAATCGTCAGCAGGGGTATGATATTCAGATTGCTGGTTATGGGCTTGGCGATAAAAATCAGCAACGCCAGCAGGAATTACTGCGGATTGAACGTGAATATAACAACCAGCGTCTGCAACTTGAACGTGACTATGCAGATAAATCCCGTGGAATGTCAGATCATGTTTTTCAGGAGAAAATGCAGGCTCTGAATGACTCTCTGGAACGAGAAAAAGAAATTGTCAGACAGAAAAACGAGCAGCTCGATATTCAGGCAGGAGACTGGGTTAGTGGTGCCTCCCAGGGATTTAATAACTGGCTGGATGACACTAAGTATATCAGTGAGCAGATAAAATCAACCACGACTCTGATGTTTGATGGGATGACCGATGCGCTGGGTGATTTTGTCACGACAGGCAAGGCAAATTTTCGTTCTTTCGCTACTTCCGTGATTTCGGATCTTAGTCGAATAGCATTAAAGGCTTCAATTACTGGGATTTTCGACAGCATTAGTAACAGTTCTTCTGGGGGGATTTTAGGAACTATCGGGAGTGCTATTAGTAAATTTATTCCGAATGCAAAGGGCGGTGTTTATGAGTCTCCATCATTGAGCACGTATTCGAACGGTATTTATGATTCCCCGCAATTTTTTGCTTTTGCAAAAGGGGCGGGTGTTTTTGGTGAGGCTGGACCGGAAGCCATTATGCCATTAACACGAACTTCCGATGGTTCTCTTGGTGTCAGAGCTATTAATAGTAAAAGTGGTAATGGAGGCGGAGATATTACCTATGCCCCTGTATACCAAATCACTATTCAAAATGACGGCCAGAATGGAGAGATTGGCCCTCAGGCAATAAAAGCACTTATGGGGATGGTTGATCAGCGGGTACAGGGCACTCTGTTAAATATGCGACGTGATGGGGGAATGTTAAGTGGCTAATACGGAAGAATTTCACTGGTTACCAGAGGATGGAATGAAAACAGAAAATAAACCATCGATAAAAACTGTAAGATTTGGCGATGGTTATGAGCAACGAAGTCCAAATGGACTTAATCATTCTCTGCGCGTTTTCACCTGTGATTTCAAAGTTGAGGCGAATGAACGTGATTCATTTGAAAAATTTTTAGCCCGGCATGAAGGCTATAAATCTTTTTTTTGGCGCCCGCCGGGTATTAACAGAAAAATCAGAGTGGTGTGTCGAACGTGGTCAGCGACAGAACATATCACCTATACCGATTTTTCGTGTCAGTTTGACGAAGTGGTGATCTGATGCAGGACATACAACAGGAAACACTGAATGAATGCATTCGGGCGGAGCAGTCGGCCAGCGTGGTGCTCTGGGAAATCGACCTGACAGAGGTAGGCGGGGATCGCTACTTTTTCTGCAATGAGCAGAATGAAAAAGGTGAGTCTGTCACCTGGCAGAGTCGGCAGTATCAGGCCTATCCCATTCAGGGGGGTGGATTTGAGATGAACGGCAAAGGTGCCAGTGCAAGGCCAACACTGAAAGTATCTAACCTGCACGGCATGGTCACCGGGATGGTGGAGGATTTACAGAGTCTGGTCGGCGGAACGGTGGTCAGGCGTAAGGTTTACGCCCGTTTTCTGGATGCGGTGAACTTCGTCAACGGAAACAGCGACGCCGATCCGGAGCAGGAGGTGATCAGCCGCTGGCGCATCGAGCAGTGCAGCGAACTGAGTGCGGTCAGTGCCTCCTTTGTGTTGTCCACACCGACGGAAACGGATGGTGCTGTTTTTCCGGGGCGTATCATGCTGGCCAACACCTGCACCTGGAGCTATCGCGGTGATGAGTGCGGTTATAACGGTCCGGCTGTCGCGGATGAATATGACCAGCCGACGTCCGATATCACGAAGGATAAATGCAGCAAATGCCTGAGCGGCTGTAAGTTTCGCAATAACGTCGGCAACTTTGGCGGCTTCCTTTCCATTAACAAACTTTCGCAGTAATCCCATGACAGAGACAGAATCAGCGATTCTGGCGCACGCCCGGCGATGTGCGCCAGCGGAGTCGTGCGGCTTCGTGGTGAGAACGCCGGAAGGGGAAAGATATTTTCCCTGCGTGAATATTTCCGGTGAGCCGGAGGATTATTTCCGGATGGCTCCGGAGGACTGGCTGCAGGCAGAGATGCAGGGTGAGATTGTGGCGCTGGTCCACAGTCATCCCGGTGGTCTGCCCTGGCTGAGTGAGGCCGACCGGCGGCTGCAGGTGCAGAGTGATTTGCCGTGGTGGCTGGTCTGCCGGGGGGCGATTCATAAGTTCCGCTGTGTGCCGCATCTCACCGGGCGGCGCTTTGAGCACGGGGTGACGGACTGTTACACACTGTTCCGGGATGCTTATCATCTGGCGGGGATTGAGATGCCGGATTTTCATCGCGGGGATGACTGGTGGCGTCACGGTCAGAATCTCTATCTGGATAATCTGGAGGCCACAGGGCTGTATCAGGTGCCGTTGTCATCGGCGCAGCCGGGCGATGTGCTGCTGTGCTGTTTTGGTTCATCGGTGCCGAATCATGCCGCCATTTACTGCGGCGACGGCGAGCTGTTGCACCATATTCCTGAACAACTGAGCAAACGAGAGAGGTATACCGACAAATGGCAGCGACGCACACACTCCCTCTGGCGTCACCGGGCATGGCACGCATCTGCCTTTACGGGGATTTGCAACGATTTGGCCGCCGCATCGACCTTCGTGTGAAAACGGGAGCCGAAGCCATCCGGGCGCTGGCCACGCAGCTCCCTGCGTTTCGTCAGAAACTGAGCGACGGCTGGTATCAGGTACGCATTGCCGGGCGCGATGCAGGTGAAACGGAATTATCAGCCCGTCTTAATGAGCCGCTGGCGAATGGTGCCGTCATCCACATCGTACCGCGTCTGACCGGTGCCAAAAGTGGCGGCGTGTTTCAGGCGGTGCTGGGGGCGGCGCTGATTGCGGTGGCGTGGTGGAACCCCGCAGGTTGGCTGGGAGCGACAGCAATTACAGGAATGTATAGTGCGGGGGCCAGTATGATCCTTGGCGGTGTGGCCCAGATGCTGGCTCCTAAACCCAGAACTCCCCGCACACAGACAACGGATAACGGTAAGCAGAACACCTATTTCTCCTCTCTGGATAACATGGTTGCCCAGGGTAATGTTCTGCCTGTTCTGTACGGTGAAATGCGCGTGGGGTCACGTGTGGTATCTCAGGAGATCAGCACAGCAGATGAAGGGGATGGTGGTCAGGTTGTGGTGATTGGTCGCTGATGCAAAATGTTTTATGTGAAACCGCCTCCGGGCGGTTTTGTCGTTTATGGGGTCTGAGAAATGGGTAAAGGCAGCAGTAAGGGGCATACCCCGCGCGAAGCGAAGGATAATCTCAAATCAACGCAGTTGCTGAGTGTGATCGATGCCATCAGCGAAGGGCCGATTGAAGGTCCGGTGGATGGATTAAAAAGCGTGCTACTGAACAGTACGCCAGTGCTGGACAGTGAGGGAAATACCAACATCTCCGGTGTCACGGTGGTGTTCCGGGCAGGTGAGCAGGAGCAGTCACCGCCGGAGGGATTTGAATCATCAGGTTCCGAGACGGTACTGGGTACGGAAGTGAAATACGACACGCCGATCACCCGGACTATCACGTCTGCAAATATCGACCGTCTGCGCTTTACCTTCGGTGTGCAGGCACTGGTGGAAACCACTTCAAAGGGGGACCGGAATCCGTCGGAAGTCCGCCTGCTGGTTCAGATACAGCGTAACGGTGGCTGGGTGACGGAAAAAGACATCACCATTAAGGGCAAAACCACCTCGCAGTATCTGGCCTCGGTGGTGGTGGATAACCTGCCGCCGCGCCCGTTCAATATCCGGATGCGCAGGATGACGCCGGACAGCACCACAGACCAGCTGCAGAACAAAACGCTCTGGTCGTCATACACCGAAATCATCGATGTGAAACAGTGCTACCCGAACACGGCACTGGTCGGCGTGCAGGTGGATTCGGAGCAGTTCGGCAGCCAGCAGGTGAGCCGTAATTATCATCTTCGCGGGCGCATTCTGCAGGTGCCGTCGAACTATAACCCGCAGACGCGGCAATACAGCGGTATCTGGGACGGAACGTTTAAGCCAGCATACAGCGACAATATGGCCTGGTGTCTGTGGGATATGCTGACCCACCCGCGCTACGGCATGGGGAAACGTCTTGGTGCGGCGGATGTGGATAAATGGGCGTTGTATGTCATCGGCCAGTATTGCGACCAGTCAGTGTCGGACGGCTTTGGTGGCACGGAGCCGCGCATCACCTGTAACGCTTACCTGACCACACAGCGTAAGGCGTGGGATGTTCTCAGTGATTTCTGCTCGGCGATGCGCTGTATGCCGGTATGGAACGGGCAGACGCTGACGTTCGTGCAGGACCGACCGTCGGATAAGGTGTGGACCTATAACCACAGTAATGTGGTGATGCCGGATGATGGCGCGCCGTTCCGCTACAGCTTCAGCGCCCTGAAGGACCGCCATAATGCCGTTGAGGTGAACTGGATTGACCCGGATAACGGCTGGGAGACGGCGACAGAGCTTGTGGAGGACACGCAGGCCATTCTCCGTTACGGTCGTAACGTCACGAAGATGGATGCCTTTGGCTGTACCAGCCGGGGGCAGGCACACCGCGCCGGGCTGTGGCTGATTAAAACGGAGCTGCTGGAAACGCAGACCGTGGACTTCAGCGTGGGCGCAGAAGGGCTTCGCCATGTACCGGGCGATGTCATTGAAATCTGTGATGATGACTATGCGGGGATCAGCATCGGTGGGCGTGTGCTGGCGGTGAACAGCCAGACCCGGACGCTGACGCTCGACCGTGAAATCACGCTGCCATCCTCCGGCACCACGCTGATAAGCCTGGTTGACGGGCAGGGGAATCCGGTCAGCGTGGAGGTCCAGTCCGTCACCGACGGCGTGAAGGTAAAAGTGAGCCGTGTTCCTGACGGCGTTGCCGAATACAGCGTGTGGGGGCTGAAGCTGCCGACGCTGCGTCAGCGCCTGTTCCGCTGTGTGAGTATCCGTGAGAACGACGACGGCACGTATGCCATCACCGCCGTGCAGCATGTGCCGGAAAAAGAGGCCATCGTGGATAACGGGGCGCACTTTGACGGCGACCAGAGTGGCACGGTGAATGGTGTCACGCCGCCAGCGGTGCAGCACCTGACTGCCGAAGTCACCGCAGACAGCGGGGAATATCAGGTACTGGCGCGATGGGACACGCCGAAGGTGGTGAAGGGGGTGAGCTTTACGCTTCGCTTGACCGTGGCAGCGGATGACGGCAGTGAGCGGCTTGTCAGCACAGCCCGGACGACGGAAACCACATACCGCTTCAGGCAACTGGCGCTGGGGCGTTACACGCTGACAGTCCGGGCAGTAAATGCGTGGGGGCAGCAGGGCGATCCGGCGTCGGTATCGTTCCGGATTGCCGCACCGGCAGCACCGTCGCGGATTGAGCTGACGCCGGGCTATTTTCAGATAACCGCAACGCCGCATCTTGCCGTTTATGACCCGACGGTACAGTTTGAGTTCTGGTTCTCGGAAAAGCGGATTGCGGATATCAGGCAGGTTGAAACCGCAGCCCGCTATCTTGGCACGGCGCTGTACTGGATAGCTGCCAGTATCAATATCAAACCGGGCCATGATTATTATTTTTATATCCGCAGTGTGAACACCGTTGGCAAATCGGCATTCGTGGAGGCTGTCGGTCGGGCGAGCGATGATGCCGAAGGTTACCTGGATTTTTTCAAAGGCCAGATAACCGAATCCCATCTCGGTAAAGAGCTGCTGGAAAAAGTCGAGCTGACGGAGGATAACGCCAGCAAACTGGAGGAGTTTTCGAAAGAGTGGAAAGACGCCAACGATAAATGGAATGCCATGTGGGGCGTCAAAATTGAGCAGACCGAAGACGGCAGGCATTATGTCGCGGGGCTTGGCCTCAGCATGGAGGATACGGAGGAAGGCAAACTGAGCCAGTTCCTGGTTGCCGCTAACCGTATCGCGTTTATTGACCCGGCAAACGGGAATGAAACGCCGATGTTTGTGGCGCAGGGCAACCAGATATTCATGAACGAAGTGTTTCTGAAATATCTGACGGCTCCCACCATTACCAGCGGTGGTAATCCTCCGGCATTTTCCCTGACACCGGACGGGCGGCTGACGGCGAGAAATGCTGATATCAGCGGTAACGTGAATGCGAACTCCGGGACGCTCAACAACGTCACGGTAAATGAAAACTGTACGATTAAGGGCATGCTGGAGGCGAACCAGGTCAGAGGTGACTTCGTTAAAACTGTATCCAAATCATTCCCGAAACAGGCTGGTACGTGGGGTAACACGGAAACACCAGGCGGGACGGTTACAGTCACCATTTACGATGATCATAACTTTGACCGCCAAATCATTATTCCGCCCATTATTTTTAACGGTGTGGCGTATGACGATCCGGGGAGCGGTAATAAACCGGGAGGTACGCGATACACGGGTTATGGTTTTGAAGTTCGTAAAAACGGCGTATTAATCGCATCCAGAGAAACTAAAGGAGCCATTCCCGGTAGTTACAGCGCGGTTATTGATATGCCGAGTGGTGGTGGTAGCGTCACTCTGGAGTTTAAGATTTTCCAGAAAGGCAATCGGGGCGCAGGTAACATCACAGACTGTACGGTGATTGTGACCAAAAAAGCTGCTTCCGGTATCAGTATTCGTTGAAATATTTATAACCCCAATACGGGCGCCAGAAATGGCGCCTTTTTTATTGCAGAAAAGCGAGAGGTAATTATGCGTAAATTATGTGCTGTTATTCTGTCTGCAGTAGTCTGGCTGGTCGCCGCTGGTACGCCAGCGAGTGCAGTAGAGCATCAGTCCACACTAAGCGGCGGGTATCTTCAGTCCCATACTGATATGCCCGGCAACGATGACCTGAAGGGCATTAACGTGAAATACCGTTATGAATTTACGGACACGCTGGGGTTGGTGACGTCATTCAGCTATGCAGGAGACAAGAATCGCCAGATTACCCGTTACAGCGATACCCGCTGGCATGAAGATTCAGCGCATAACCGCTGGTTCAGCATGATGGCGGGACCATCTGTGCGCGTGAATGAATGGTTCAGTGCTTATGCGATGGCGGGTGTGGCTTACAGCCGTGTTTCGACGTTTTCCGGGGATTATCTCCGCGTAGCTGACAACAAGGGGAAAACGCACGATGTGCTGACCGGAAGTGATGGCGGTCGCCACAGCAACACGTCTCTGGCGTGGGGGGCTGGCGTGCAGTTTAACCCGACCGAATCCGTGGCCATTGACCTTGCTTATGAAGGTTCCGGCAGTGGCGACTGGCGCACTGACGGTTTCATCGTTGGTGTCGGTTATAAATTCTGATTAGCCGGGTAACACAGTGTTATGACAGCCCGCCGGTTCAGGCGGGCTTTTTTGTGGAGTGGATATGGCAGCAGTAAAAATCTCAGGTGTACTGAAAGATGGTGCGGGAAAACCAATACAGAACTGCACTATTCAACTGAAGGCAAAGCGTAACAGCACCACAGTCGTGGTGAATACGGTGGCCTCAGAAAATCCGGATGAAGCCGGGCGTTATAGCATGGATGTTGAGTATGGTCAGTACAGCGTTATCCTGCTGGTTGAAGGTTTTCCGCCTTCACATGCCGGAACCATTACCGTCTATGACGGTTCCAGGCCGGGAACACTGAACGATTTTCTCGGTGCCATGACGGAAGATGATGTTATGCCGGAGGCATTGCGCCGTTTTGAGGCAATGGTGGACGAAGCTGCGCGTAACGCTGAAGCCGCCTCTCAGAGCGCAGCAGAGGCAAAGAAATCCGAAACTGCAGCGGCATCATCGAAGGACGCGGCGAAAAGCTCAGAAACGGATGCAGCTAACAGCGCACAGGCAGCAGCGGCCTCACAGACTGCATCGGAAAACTTCGCGACAGCAGCCAAAAAATCGGAAACCAACGCAAAAAATAGCGAGACAGCAGCAAAGTCGAGCCAGACGGCAGCAAAAGACAGCGAAACGAATGCCAAAGCCAGTGAAACTGCGGCGAAAAACAGCCAGGATGCAGCGGAAGCAAGCGAGAGCGCGGCAGC
The DNA here is from genome assembly GCF_005781135.1 of Escherichia sp. E3659. Classification (NCBI taxonomy): domain Bacteria; kingdom Pseudomonadati; phylum Pseudomonadota; class Gammaproteobacteria; order Enterobacterales; family Enterobacteriaceae; genus Escherichia; species Escherichia sp. E3659. The sequence continues at coordinate 395,740 of NZ_VATQ01000006.1, forward strand.
CGGTTCTGCGACATCGGCAGCTGGATCAGAAACTGCTGCGGCTAACAGCCAGAAAGCAGCAAAGACGAGCGAAACCAACGCAAAGTCCAGCCAGACGGCAGCAAAAACCAGTGAAACGAATGCCAAAACCAGCGAAACGGCGGCGAAAAATAGTCAGGATGCAGCAGCGGAAAGCGAGCGACTGGCAGGGCAACACGCAGCCGATGCACAGAAGATAAAGGAAGACTGCCAGACGCTGGCGAATAACGTGCAACAGAACGCTGACGCGGCTGCCAAAGATAAGCAATATGTTGAACAACTGGCTTCAGAAGTTGAGCAGAACGCCGGGCAGGTGCAGCAGGGTGTGCAGGATGTCGCGGACGCGGTAAAGCAAGCACGGCAGGCAGCGAAGGATTCTGAATTCAGTGCCACAGATTCAAAAAACAGTTCTGACAATGCGGCACTGAGCGAACAGAACGCCCAAAAACACGCACAGAAAGCAGAGCTGCATGAGCAGCAGTCTCAAAAGTATGCGCAGGATGCAGCGACAGCTGCAGAATCAGCAGAGAATGCCAAAGGCGAAATTGACGATATCCTCGATGGCGGGTATCTCAAGATAAAAAACAACCTTCAGGAAATCGTTGATGCTGGCTCGTCAGCACTGGCTAAAGCACAGGAGAATCTGCAAATCAGGGGGGTTGCTAATAAAACAGTCATCAGTAATCCCTTTACATGGCCCGATAAGGCGATGATGAATTCGGTCTTGGCGTTGGCTGGCGCTTATGGGTTTGGGTACACGTATGAAGACGAATATTACGGGCGTGTAAGTTTTAATAGTGCCTCTGCACTGGAAAATTGGGCTAATTATGCTCTTCCTGGCAGGTACTACCATAAATTCAATGGATACACGCCGATATCCAGTGTGAATTTTGAGGGGATCATCGATGTTTTGTGGATTAACACAAATCGGGATGGTTATAGCAATGCTCGCAGAGTAAAGAAGTTGCTGATTTTTTACGGGATAAATAGGGATGTTCTCATCGGTTCCACTTTCGGTGGCTCGTTAGGTGGATGGGAAGAGATTAGCATGACAAAAAACAAAGTTCGTAACATGCTATTTTCATACGTCAATTACGACTGGGGTGACCCCGATATTGGAGGCCTGATATTAGCTGCATATCAGGGAACTGCTGACGGTGATAAAAATATAAAGGTTGTCAGAAGACAGTCTTATCCGGGTTCGCGTCTGGGGCCAGTTGGAATTGAGTGTCCATTTAATCCTTCAGGCACTTATGCATCAACCCCCAGATTCTACGTTGTCGGCTGCAACTCACATTCGCTTCCTGGCTCGTACATTGCAATGTCAGGCACCATGCTGACATACAGCGATCAGGCGTTTGTGGCGCTATTCATGAGGATTGCATAATGGAAATCAAAGAAATCATCAATCCCTGCTATACCGAATCTGGTGCTATTGACTGCGAGGTTTTATTTGAAGGGATGGATGCCCCCATCCCCTACACAGCCACGGCAGAAGATACAGCGACGACGGGCAAGTGCGTCTGGCATGAGCTGCAAAGCGGCAAATGGGGTGCAATAGCCTCGTTTACAGTCACGTCAGAATTTATCGCAGCGGCAAAGGATGCCAAAAAAAAGGAAATCGAAGCATGGCGTGCAGAACAGGAGGCGAAGCCGTTCACATTTGAATGGAACGGCCGCACCTGGAACGCTGGTCCTGACTCAATAGCCCGCCTGTCTCCGGTGGTGATGGCATCGAAATCCAACACAGCACGGGGCGTTATGGCGTGGGGTGATGCTGATAATCAACAGGTGAGACTGTCGATGCCGGAACTGGAAGAACTGGCAGCAGCAATGGCTCAGGCGCAGATTGAGCGCAATGACGAGATTTATCAGCGCCAGCGGGAGATGAAGGAAGAACTGAATAATCTGAAGGATTTATGTTCAATCAGAGGAATGACGATTAGCAATCAGTTAGGGCAAGAAAAATAGCGGACTTCTGCTGAATAGTAAAAAAACCCCGTCTCCAGTACGTGATAACGAGGCCTGAAGCATGGATAACAGGACTCTACACAAAGACGGGGTAACATAATAATTCTGAACAAACATACTGACAAACGGGATATTTCAATTAAAGACACAACGAGTACCAGGCGTACAGAGTGGATGTTGTGTCTGACAGGTGAGTTTACTGATAGCGCAATAAAATAAATCCCCTGTCATCATTTATTGTAGAAATCTTTATCAGTCATGCTTATGAGATAAATACAAGAAACGGTGTGAAAATTTGACCTAAAACAATCATGGGGATGAAAAGAGTCTTGTGCAGTTTTGCAGATGTAAAAAAACCGCAGACACGTCGTATGCAAGAACGTGCTGCGGCTAGCTGGTTAACTTTCGATAGTGCGAATATTGAATAATTTCCAGCCGGAATGGATTCTATTGGAAAGTATTCAGAGGTGCAATCTGCAGTTCACGAATTGAGTATTTTTAGGATTTTTATGGTGGCAAAAATGGGGCAAAACGCTGCAAAAGGGGCAGAAATGGGGCAAAAAAAGAGTAGGTTATCGTGGCTTGTTGTAGTCGCTGATTCAACTTAACACATTGAAAAACAAATAAAATACTTATGTGTCAGATGGTTGTGATTTTTTCCCTTACTTGTTGAGATTGTATTGTTCTTTCTTACTAATTTCTTGATTTTGCGACATTTAATAGCGACTCAATTCGTTATATGGCATCAGAAAAGTATGCGTCATGCCGGAACGCCCAGCATAAGAAATCTGATATAAAAACTGTGGCGTGTATGGTACGGATTAGAGGGGAAAATGTCAGCACATTTGCAAAATGAATCAAAAAGCCCGCAGCGGTCTGCGGGCGTTAGTGTTAGCGCACGACCAGCACTGAGCACTCTGCGTGACGTACTACGGCAGCGGCGTTAGAGCCGAGCAGGTAGGTGGTGATATCCGGTCGATGAGAAGCAATGATTATCATGTGAGCAGGGATTTTTTTCGCCATTTCCAGAATACGGTCTTTTGGCGAACCTTCTTCAACATGGACATGCACTCTGTCAGTCGGCAGTTTGAATTTTTTAATGACTTCTTCCAGTTGCGATTTGGCTTCCGCTTTCAGGTCATCCATTGCCGGTAACTCTGCGGAATACGCTAATCCCAGAGAGGCATAGTAGGGTAGCGAAGGTATTACCGTCAGGAAATGAACCTCTGCATCATCAATCTTTGCCTCTGCCTCAACGTGGCTAATCACACGTTGAGTTAATTCTGAATCTGAAATATCGATAGGGACAAGAATCGTTCTGTTCATAAAACCTCCTGTTTTAGTATCCGCATAAAGTGTAACGCCAGATGACTCATTTTGTGTAATGACGGAGTTCACATTTTTAATTTAGATCAAGGGAGGATAAATATGAAGAAAATGCCCGCCAAACGGCGGGCAGGCAAGATTAAAACTGGTATACCAGACCTAAAGCAACGATATCATCGGTAGAGATACCGTTCGCAGCGTAGAAGCTGTCATCCTCATCAAGCAGGTTGATTTTATAATCAACATAGGTGGACATGTTTTTGTTGAAATAATATGTTGCGCCAACGTCGGCGTATTTAACCAGATCTTTATCGCCATCAGTACCGACCAAATCGTTGCCTTTAGACATCAGGAAGGAGACAGCCGGACGCAGGCCAAAATCAAACTGATACTGGGCAGTAACTTCAAAGTTCTGGGTTTTGTTGGCAATCGTATTTGCTGAATTGCCGTAAGGCGTCATGTTACGGGTTTCAGAGTACATGGTTGCAAGGTAGATATTGTTAGCATCGTATTTTGCCCCTGCCGTCCATGCGTCAGCCTTATCGCCTTTTGCAGTAGAGAATTCAGCCTGTTGGTTGGTACGATCAGAACTGGTATACGCAGCACCAATGCTCACCCCCATACCTAAGTCGTAGGTAGAGGAGATACCGAAACCGTCGCCATTGGCATTCTTAATATTACGACTGCCACCGTTTGCAGTACCTTCTTGCTCATGACTAACCTGGTTTTCGTTCGCTCCCTGATACTGCAACGCAAAGTCCAGGCCATCAACCAGACCGAAGAAATCGGTGTTACGGTAAGTCGCGACGCCGTTTGCACGACCGGTCATATAGTTATCGGCTTTGGTATAAGAGTCGCCACCGAATTCAGGCAGCATATCTGTCCAGCCTTCGATGTCGTACATCACACCATAATTACGACCATAGTCAAATGAACCGAAGTCACCAAATTTCAGACCGGCAAATGCCAGACGAGTCCAGGAGTCGCCTTTATCATTTTCAGAGCCATTAGCCTGAACGTTATATTCCCATTGACCATAACCAACCAGTTGATCGGTAATTTGAGTTTCGCCTTTAAACCCAAAACGTACATAAGTTTGATCGCCATCACTATTCGCATTATCAGAAAAATAATGCAGGCCATCGACTTTGCCGTACAGGTCTAATTTATTGCCGTCTTTATTATAAATTTCTGCTGCATGTGCAGCACCTGCGGCGAGCAGGGCAGGGATTAAGAGCGCCAGTACTTTGCTTTTCATTGAATAAATCCTTTAGTTATTTTATTTGCCTTAATTTCCCCTGTTTGGGGAATGAAAACATCCTAAAGGAGAAGTTCAGTTAGCAGATAAATATCATTTGTTACGCCTTAAGTAAAACCTTAATCAAATAATTCTATGGAAATAGTAATAAGTTTGATGAATGTATTGCTGGGGAATCATGCAAAATAAAAATTATACATTTAATAAAGCATGGGTTATTCTGCGTGGGTTATATGCCTTTATTGTCACAGATTTTATTTTCGGTTGGGTCATTGCATTACTAATGTTTTTCCAACGAATAAAAAGACAAGCCCGAACTTTCGTTCGGGCTTTTTTTTAATTGGATAATAGTTATCCAGAAAGGTTACTCGGTGCTATTTTTTTCCGCCTTTCCGGCCATTTGTGCCAGGAAGTCATAACGTTTTTGCAAATCAGCGGCGGCATCTTTCCATAACTGTTCTGCCACTTCCGGCTGTTGCGTGTTCAGACGGCGGAAACGCTGCTCATGAAGAAGCGTTTCTTCCAGAGCTTCTGAAGGCGGGCGGGAATCCAGCGCCAGCGGCAGTTTACCTTCATCGGCTCGACGCGGATCAAAGCGATACAGCGGCCAGAAGCCCGTTGCGGTGAGTTGACGCATCTGGTCGTGACTTAATGCCAGGTCATAACCGTGCTCTTCACATGGGCTGTAAGCAATAATCAGCGATGGCCCCGGATACGCTTCCGCTTCCTGTATCGCTTTCACCGTCTGGTTGAGTTGTGCGCCCAGAGAAATCTGCGCGACATAAACATGACCGTACATCATCATGCTAACACCAAGATCTTTGCGTGCTTTGCGTTTGCCATGTTCACCAAACTTAGTTACCGCGCCAAGCGGGGTAGCTTTCGACGCCTGACCACCGGTATTGGAATAGCATTGCGTATCCAGCACCAGGATGTTGACGTTTTCCGTCAGACTCAACACATGATCCAGACCGCCAAAGCCGATGTCGTAAGCCCAGCCGTCACCACCAATCAGCCAGATTGATTTCTCCACCAGTGCATCTGCGTCACGCAGCAGTTCATGCGCTTCAGCCACATCTTTGAGTTGCTGGCGCAGAGCAGCGACTTGTTCGCGACGAACGTCTGGTGTGGCGTCTGATTTCAACGCAGTCAGTAACTCAGCAGGGATTTTGTCGGCAAATTGATCCAGCAGACGCAGCACGCGGACACGGTGTTGATCGACTGTCAGGCGGAAACCAAGGCCGAATTCGGCATTATCTTCAAATAGCGAGTTCGCCCATGCCGGTCCACGACCGTTGGCATCAGTGGTATATGGCGTGGAGGGCAGGTTGCCGCCGTAAATAGAAGAACAACCAGTAGCGTTGGCAATCAACATCCGATCGCCATAGAGCTGAGTGAGCAATTTGATATACGGCGTCTCACCACAACCGGAGCAAGCGCCAGAATATTCAAACAGCGGAGTGATCAACTGCGAAGTACGAATATCAATACGTTCCAGTTTGCTGCGGTCGATTTCTGGTAAATTCAGGAAGAAGTCGTAATTGATTTTCTCTTCTTCCACATGTTCCAGGCGCGACATCATATTGATGGCTTTGATCTCTGGATTTTGTCGGTCTTTCGCCGGGCAAACTTCTACGCACAGGTTACAACCGGTGCAATCTTCCGGTGCCACCTGCAACACATATTTCTGCCCGCGCATATCACGAGATTTTACATCCAGTGAATGCAGGCTGGTCGGAGCGTTTTCCATCGCTTCGGGCGGTACGACTTTCGCGCGAATGGCAGAGTGTGGGCAAGCGGCGACGCAGTGGTTACATTGAGTACAGAGTTCCTCTTTCCAGATAGGGATCTCTTCGGCAATGTTGCGTTTTTCCCAGCGAGTAGTGCCCATCGGCCAGGTGCCGTCTGGTGGTAGCGCTGAAACGGGGAGGGCGTCGCCAAGTCCGGCGAGCATCGCAGCGGTAACCGTTTTGACAAAATCAGGTGCGGCATCAGATACCACTGGTGGACGGTTGGCACTTTGCGGATTTACCGGTTGCAGAGGTACTTCTTCAACGGACTCGCGTGCCAGCGCCAGAGCTTGCCAGTTGCGTTCCACCAGATCCTGGCCTTTGCTGCTGTAACTTTTGGCAATGGCGCCCTGCAATTCTGCGAGGGCGCTATCGCCAGGCAGAATTTGCGTTAGATGGAAAAAAGCCATCTGCATGACAGTATTAATGCGAGCTGCCAGCCCACATTCACGGGCGATTTTCGCCGCGTTAATCACATAGAAACGCGCTTTTTTCTGATTCAACACAGCCTGGACTTCCTGCGGCAGTCGCGACCACACTTCATCTGCGCTGTACGGCGTGTTGAGCAGGAAAATGCCGCCAGGTTTTAAACGCTCAGCCATTTGATATTTGTCGATAAACTGCAACTGGTGGCAGCCAACAAAATCAGCCTGGGAAATGAGATAAGCGGAACGAATCGGCTGCTCGCTCACGCGAAGGTGAGAAACCGTCAGGCCGCCCGCCTTTTTGGAGTCGTAAACAAAATAGCCCTGTGCGTACCACGGCGTGGAATTACCGATAATTTTGATATTGTTTTTAGTTGCGGAAACGCTGCCGTCGCTACCCAGCCCGTAAAAGAGAGCTTCCAGTTTTGCGGAGTTCGGCAGAGTATTTTCCGGCAATGGCAGCGACAAATTGGTCACATCGTCATAAATACCAACCGTAAAGCGCGCTTTCGGTTTAGCTGCGTTGAGTTCGGCGAATACCGCCAGTACACAGTCTGGGCCAAATTCTTTGGATGAAAGACCATAGCGCCCACCAATGACGCGTGGCAGTGTTTCGCGCTCGCCATTATTAAAGGCTTCAGCCAGCGCCGTCATTACATCCAGATACAGGGGTTCTGCCTGCGCACCAGGCTCTTTGGTGCGATCCAGCACCGCCACAGTACGTACAGAGTTCGGCAATGCTTGCAGTAAGTGTCTGGCGGAGAAAGGGCGGTAAAGTCGCACTTTTAGTACGCCCACTTTTTCGCCATGGGTCAGCAATTCGTCCACGACTTCTTCACAGGTGCCGATGGCCGACCCCATCAGGATAATTACCCGTTCCGCTTGCGGATGACCATAATACTCAAACGGCTGATACTGGCGACCTGTAGCGGCAGCGAAATCAGCCATCGCCTGTTCAACATGGTCATAGACCGCGTTGTACCACGGGTTAGTGGCCTCACGTGACTGGAAGTAAGTGTCCGGATTAGCCGACGTACCGCGGATTACCGGATGTTCCGGGTTAAGTGCGCGAATGCGATGAGCATCAATTTCTGCCTGGGGCATTAGCTCAAGAATAGTGTCGTCGGCCAGTGGGACAATTTTGTTGATTTCGTGGGAAGTGCGGAAACCATCAAAGAAATGAATAAATGGTACGCGGCTTTTCAGCGTTGCGATGTGCGAAATGAGAGCAAAGTCTTGGGCTTCCTGCACGTTTGCTGCACACAGCATGGCACAGCCAGTCTGACGTACCGCCATCACATCTGAATGATCGCCAAAAATAGAGAGCGCATGCGTGGCCACAGTACGCGCTGCCACATGCAGTACAAACGGCGTCAGCTCACCTGCCAGTTTATACAGCGTCGGGATCATCAGCAGTAAACCCTGCGACGATGTAAATGATGTCGAAAGAGCGCCTGTTTGCAAAGCACCATGCACAGTTGCGATAGCGCCAGCTTCTGACTGCATTTCAACCACACGAGGTGTATCTCCCCATACGTTCTTCAGGCCGTTTCCGGCCCAGGCATCAGCCTGTTCAGCCATCGTGGAACTCGGGGTAATAGGGTAAATGGCGATAACTTCACTGGTGCGAAATGCCACCGAAGCTACCGCGCCATTTCCGTCAATTGTGATCATACGACACCCTTACATTGCGCAAATGAGGGGCGCACGAAAAAGCTGCGCGCCCAGTAGTAATCTTTTAATTTTAGCAAATGGCTTTCTGCTGCATTTTCGCTTTTGTGTTCTCTATATCAGCGTAATGAATGTTTTGATCAAATCCCGGGCAAAAAAATAGCCACAAAATAGTAAAAAAACGTTGCAATTCACATACAGTTCTCGACGTGGCCGCCTGAGCTGCCTATTATTACGGCGGTTTCGTTGGACTTAAAGATTTGAGGAAGTAAAGATGCGAGTAATGTTGTGCGTAGGGGCTGCCGTTTTATTGTTGTCGGCGTGTAGTAGTGAACCTGTTCAGCAGGCGACCGCGGCGCATGTGGCCCCAGGTTTAAAAGCGTCAATGTCGAGTAGTGGAGAGGCAAATTGTGCAATGATTGGCGGTTCGCTTTCCGTTGCCCGTCAACTGGATGGTACAGCGATCGGGATGTGTGCATTGCCCAACGGCAAACGCTGTAGCGAACAGTCGCTTGCCGCCGGAAGTTGTGGCAGTTATTAATTCATTAAATCCGCCAGCTTATACGTTAATGTCTGTTTTGCGGTCGCCAGCGTTAACTGATTCGCGGTCAGATCCACTTGCGCACCTTCTTTCAGCATTTCGCGGATGGTGTTATCGAGTTCGTTAAGCTGTGGATTGGCACACATCATACGAGTCATTGCCAGTCCTTTAACTTTTAGTTCTCCGTCCGAAAGTTTACCTTCGCCGCTAAAGCGGTTGCACATGTTGCCAGAAATCATCATCTTTTCACCAAAGCTGATTTCTGGCGGGTTTTTCTCGCTGGCAACAGGTTGACCATTTACACTTTCCAGTACGAAACGGTGATGCTGTAACTGTTCTGGCGTTACAGCAATTTTGTCATTACTTACACATCCCGCCATCAGCAGGCTTAGCGCGACTAGCGCGGCAACTTTCTTCATTTTAGTTCTCTACTTAAGGTATAAATTTGGTGCTGTTTGCCGAATACAACGCTGATTGCGTCTTATCCGTCCTTAAAACATATTTTAAGAATAGAAGATCAAATATCTTTGAGGATTATCTGAATAAGCTCCCCTGTATGACAGGGGAGCGGTAAGATTAAACCAGTTCGTTCGGGCAGGGTTCGCCTTTTTCCAGATTGCTCAAGTTTTGCAGCGTTGTCTGGGAAATACTGGTCAGGGCTTCTGCCGTCAGGAACGCCTGGTGTCCGGTGAACAGTACGTTATGGCAGGCTGACAGACGACGGAAAACATCATCCTGAATCACATCGTTGGATTTATCTTCAAAGAACAGATCGCGTTCATTCTCATACACGTCCATTCCCAGCGAGCCAATTTTCTGGTTTTTCAGTGCTTCAATCGCGGCTTGTGAATCAATCAGCGCACCACGACTGGTGTTGATGATCATTACGCCATTTTTCATCTGATCGAACGCCGCCTCATTCAGCAGGTGGTAGTTCTCCGGCGTCAGCGGGCAGTGCAGGGAGATAACGTCTGATTCAGAGAACAAGGTCGGCAGATCGACATATTCCACGCCGAGTTCCAGCGCCGCCGCACTTGGATACGGATCGAATGCCAACAGACGCATACCAAAACCTTTCAGTATACGCAGCATTGCCACACCGATTTTACCGGTGCCAATCACCCCCGCCGTTTTACCGTACATAGTAAAACCAGTAAGCCCCTCCAGAGAGAAGTTGGCGTCACGGGTACGCTGATACGCGCGGTGAATACGACGGTTCAGCGTCATCATCATACCAATCGCATGTTCAGCGACGGCTTCCGGATCGTAAGCCGGGACACGCACCACTTTGAATCCCAGTTCTTTTGCCGCGTCGAGGTCGACGTTATTGAAACCGGCACAGCGCAGGGCGATATACTTAACGCCGTGCTTTTTCAGCTCTTCCAGCACCGGACGGCTGCCGTCGTCGTTTACGAAAATACATACTGCTTCGCAACCATTGGCGGTTTTTGCCGTTTTTTCCGTCAGCAGAAAGTCAAAAAATTCCAGCTCAAAGCCAAAGGACTCGTTCACCTGTTGCAGGTACTTTTTGTCGTACTGTTTTGTGCTATATACGGCGAGTTTCATAAGACTTTCTCCAGTGATGTTGAATCACATTTAAGCTACTAAAAATATTTTACAAAATTTAAAATTTAATTGAAAGTTATGGCGATATTGAAAATTCCAGGAACATCTATGCTTAGTGTAGGCGCAACCTTCAACTGAACGGTTAAACATGCCACAATACCTGTATTGACTGCTTAATTTTTCGCTAAATCAGGATATTAACTACCCATGTTGGGTAAATATAAAGCCGTTCTCGCGCTGCTATTGCTGATTATTCTTGTGCCGTTGACGCTGCTGATGACGCTCGGGCTGTGGGTTCCCACGCTGGCGGGTATCTGGCTACCGCTCGGTACACGCATTGCATTGGATGAAAGCCCACGCATTACGCGTAAAGGTTTAATTATTCCCGATCTTCGTTATTTGGTGGCGGATTGCCAGTTGGCACACATCACCGATGCCAGTCTTTCGCATCCCAGTCGCTGGTTATTGAACGTCGGTACAGTAGAACTTGACTCCACTTGCCTGGCGAAATTGCCAAAGGAAGAACCCTCGCCAGCCGCGCCGAAAACTCTTGCGCAGTGGCAATCCATGCTGCCTAACACCTGGATCAATATTGATAAACTGATTTTTTCACCCTGGCAGGAATGGCAGGGAAAACTCTCTCTATCGTTGACCTCCGATATCCAGCAACTCCGTTATCAGGGCGAAAAAGTTAAATTTCAAGGCCAACTTAAAGGGCAGCAACTCACGGTCAGTGAACTGGATGTTGCCGCCTTTGCAAATCAGCCGCCAGTAAAACTGGTGGGAGAATTTACCATGCCGCTTGTGCCGGATGGGCTTCCGGTAAGTGGTCATGCTACAGCAACGTTGAACCTGCCGCAGGAACCGTCACTGGTGGATGCCGAGCTGGAGTGGCAGGAAAATAGTGGGCAATTGATTGTAATGGCTCGAGATAACGGCGATCCGTTGCTCGATTTGCCGTGGGAAATTACCCGTCAACAGTTGACCGTTAGCGATGGTCGCTGGAGCTGGCCGTATGAAGGTTTTCCCCTGAGTGGGCGGCTGGGTATCAAAGTCGACAACTGGCAGGCAGGGCTTGAGAACGCGTTGGTTAGTGGTCGACTGAGTGTGCTGACCCAAGGGCAAGCGGGTAAGGGTAACGCGGTGCTTAATTTCGGCCCAGGAAAATTAAGCATGGATAACAGTCAGATGCCGCTGCAACTGACCGGTGAAGCGAAACAGGCAGATCTCATTTTATATGCTCGCTTACCTGCTCACTTAAGCGGAAGTCTGGCTGACCCAACGCTGGCCTTTGAACCGGGCGCATTATTACGCTCTAAAGGGAGAGTCATCGATTCGCTGGACATTGACGAAATCCGCTGGCCGTTAGCAGGTGTTAAAGTGACACAACGTGGTGTGGACGGTCGCTTGCAGGCCATTTTGCAGGCTCATGAAAATGAATTGGGCGACTTCGTGCTGCATATGGATGGGCTGGCGAATGATTTTCTTCCTGACGCAGGCCGCTGGCAGTGGCGTTACTGGGGCAAGGGCAGTTTTACCCCAATGCACGCCACCTGGGATGTTGCAGGAAAAGGTGAGTGGCAGGACAGCACGATTACGCTGACCGACCTCTCGACCGGTTTCGATCAGTTGCAATATGGCACAATGACGGTAGAAAATCCGCGATTGATTCTCGACGAGCCCGTCGTCTGGGTACGTGACCCACAGAAACCTTCGTTTCGAGGGGCGCTTTCGCTGGATGCAGGACAAACACTTTTCACGGGCGGTAGTGTGTTACCGCCATCAACTTTAAAATTTAGTGTCGATGGACGCGATCCGACGTATTTCCTCTTCAAAGGGGATTTACATGCTGGTGAGATTGGTCCGGTACGGGTGAATGGTCGCTGGGACGGTATTCGCCTGCGCGGCAACGCCTGGTGGCCAAAACAATCACTGACCGTATTCCAGCCGCTGGTGCCACCAGACTGGAAGATGAACTTACGTGATGGCGAGTTGTATGCCCAGGTGGCATTTTCTGCTGCGCCTGAGCAGGGCTTCCGTGCGGGTGGGCATGGCGTGTTGAAAGGTGGCAGCGCGTGGATGCCAGACAACCAGGTCAACGGTGTCGACTTTGTTTTGCCATTTCGTTTTGCCGACGGTGCGTGGCACCTGGGAACGCGGCGGCCTGTGTCATTACGTATTGCTGAGGTGGTTAACCTGGTGACGGCAAAAAATATCACTGCCGATCTTCAGGGCCGTTATCCGTGGACCGAAGACGAACCCTTGTTACTGACCGATGTGAGTGTTGATGTTTTGGGCGGTAACGTGCTGATGAAACAATTACGTATGCCGCAACACGATCCGGCGCTGTTGCGACTGAATAATCTCTCTTCCAGTGAACTGGTTAGCGCCGTCAATCCGAAGCAATTCGCTATGTCAGGGGCATTTAGTGGTGCATTGCCGCTATGGCTTAATAATGAAAAATGGATTGTAAAAGATGGCTGGCTGGCAAACGCAGGTCCCATGACTTTGCGCCTGGATAAAGACACCGCCGATGCAGTGGCAAAAGACAATATGACCGCTGGAACTGCCATCAACTGGTTGCGCTATATGGAAATTAGCCGTTCATCGACAAAAATTAATTTAGATAATCTCGGCATGTTAACCATGCAGGCGACGATCAGTGGTAATAGTCGCGTCGATGGTAAAACCGGTACGGTAAATCTCAATTACAGCCATGAAGAGAATATTTTCACGCTGTGGCGCAGTTTACGCTTTGGCGATAATCTCCAGGCATGGCTGGAACAGAATGCCCGACTCCCGGAAACTGGCTGCCCATCAGGAAAAGAGTGTGAGGAAAAACAATGAAAATAGTGATAGCCGCGTTCGCGTCCTCTTTTATGTTGGTTGGCTGTACGCCGCGCATTGAAGTGGCTGCACCGAAAGATCCAATCACCATTAATATGAACGTTAAAATTGAGCATGAGATCATCATCAAGGCGGACAAAGATGTTGAAGATTTGCTCAAAACCCGTAGCGATCTTTTTTGAGGTAATGATGAAAAGAACATTACTCATAGCGGTATGGATTATTGGACTGGTGAGCAGTAGTGCGATGGCATTAACCCTGAATGAAGCCAGAAGTCAGGGTCGGGTAGGTGAAAGGCATAATGGCTACCTTGCGGCTATAAGCCCTGATCCGGAAACACGCGAGCTGGTAGCAAATATCAACCAGGCACGGAAAGAGAGTTATCAGAAGCTCGCTGAAAGCCATAATATCCCATTGGAGGAAGTGGCAAATCTGGCAGGGACGAAGCTGGTGGAAAAGGCAAAACCCGGTGAATACGTGCAGGGCATAAATGGTATGTGGATACGGAAATAACATGCAACGGTAGTTCAAACACCATTTGGTCGTAGTCGGTGAAAAATACGGTATTAGTTAACAAGATCATAGAGCAGCGTGTTGCTGCAAAGGAGAACACCGATTACACCGGCATTCCTGAGAAAAAGATGAATGTCTTAAAAGAGAGGCGTTCGCAACTCTAGTGAATTGCTGCTCATCAAATAAATAATCCCAACAAATAATCAACATTAATAATATTCTCTACGTGAATTTAATATCGAAATCATTATTGTCTTGAGACGTTTTTTAATCATATATAAATATTGTTCTTATGTTGTTATATATTCACTGTATCTATATTTAGGTAATGTCAACAAAATAGGTTGAATAATGTACTGCTGACAATATAGAATGCCTCTCATATATTTTTTGAATATTTTACAGTCAGATATTTGTAAGGGTTGTTGATTTCAATGATCTTTATGAATTCTGGCATTCTTTATATTTGTCAGAAGGATTTATTATGCAAAGGAAAACCCTATTATCAGCCTGTATTGCATTAGCTCTGAGTGGTCAGGGTTGGGCGGCTGATATTACAGAGACAGAAACGGCCACAGGCGAAAAGAAAAATACCAATGTGACTTGTCCGGCAGACCCTGACAAGCTGACTCCGGAAGCGTTAAAGCAAATCCCTCCCGAATGTTCTCCACAAGTACAACAAAACCTTATGCCGTGGGTTGCCTCTGGTGCCTTTGCGTTAATCACCGCGCTGGCGGTCGTCGAACTAAACGACGATGGTAATCATCATCATGGCAACAATGCCCCTGTACCGCCGACACCACCCGATGATGATTCAGGCGATACTCCAGTACCCCCAACGCCTGGCGGAGATGATATAATCCCGGACGATGGTCAAGATGATCCCCCGCAGCCCCCCAAACCCATTTCGTTTAATAATGACGTTATCTTCGATAAAACAGCAAAAACGTTAACGATTCGCGATACCGTTTTTACTTATAGCGAGAATGCCGATGGGACTATTTCTCTGCAAGATAGCAATGGGCGTAAGGCAACGATTGATCTTTGGCAGATTGATGAAGCAAATAATACCGTAGCCCTTGAAGGGGTGAGCGCAGATGGCGCAATAACGTGGCAATATAATCACAATGGTGAACTCATTATTACGGGTGATAATGCCACAGTAAACAACAACGGCAAAACCACCGTTGACGGGAAAGACTCCACCGGTACGGAAATCAACGGTAATAACGGGAAAGTTGTTCAGGACGGCGATCTGGATGTCAGCGGCGGCGGTCACGGTATAGATATCACCGGCGACAGTGCGACGGTAGATAACAAAGGCACCATGACCGTTACCGATCCGGAGTCCATCGGTATTCAGATCGACGGCGACCAGGCGGTTGTTAACAACGAAGGCGAGAGCACCATCACCAACGGCGGCACCGGCACACAGATTAACGGTGACGACGCC
>NZ_VATQ01000006.1:411180-412234 GCF_005781135.1 Escherichia sp. E3659
CACCGGCACGGAAATCAACGGCAATAACGGGAAGGTTATCCAGGACGGCGATCTGGATGTCAGCGGCGGCGGTCACGGCATTGATATTACCGGCGACAGCGCGACGGTGGATAACAAGGGCACCATGACGGTCACCGATCCGGAGTCTATCGGTATCCAGATTGACGGCGACCAGGCGGTTGTCAATAACGAAGGCGACAGTTCCATCACCAACGGCGGCACCGGCACACAGATTAACGGTGACGACGCCACGGCAAATAACAGCGGCAAAACCACCGTTGACGGTAAAGACTCCACCGGCACGGAAATCAACGGCAATAACGGAAACGTTATTCAGGACGGCGATCTGGATGTCAGCGGCGGCGGTCACGGCATTGATATCACCGGCGACAGCGCGACGGTGGATAACAAAGGCACCATGACTGTCACCGATCCGGAGTCCATCGGTATCCAGATTGACGGCGACCAGGCGGTTGTCAATAACGAAGGCGACAGTTCCATCACCAATGGCGGCACAGGAACGCAGATTAACGGTGACGACGCCACGGCAAATAACAGCGGCAAAACCACCGTTGATGGCAAGGATTCCACCGGCACGGAAATCAACGGCAATAACGGGAAAGTTGTTCAGGACGGCGATCTGGATGTCAGCGGCGGCGGTCACGGCATTGATATTACCGGCGACAGTGCGACGGTGGATAACAAAGGCACCATGACTGTCACCGATCCGGAGTCCATCGGTATTCAGATCGACGGCGACCAGGCGGTTGTTAACAACGAAGGCGACAGCACCATCACCAACGGCGGCACCGGCACGGAAATCAACGGCAATAACGGGAAAGTTGTTCAGGACGGCGATCTGGATGTCAGCGGCGGCGGTCACGGCATTGATATCACCGGCGACAGCGCGACGGTGGATAACAAAGGCACCATGACTGTCACCGATCCGGAGTCCATCGGTATTCAGATCGACGGCGACCAGGCGGTTGTTAACAACGAAGGCGACAGCACCATCACCAACGGCGGCACCGGCACGCAGATTAACGGTGACGAC